>NZ_JBHRSW010000047.1:0-234750 GCF_042646125.1 Agaribacter flavus | reverse complement strand
AAATCATACTATCGTCAACTGCTTGGGCTACCACTATCAACAAATTTATTCTTAAAATGGGTGCGGCATTGGTTTGACGATAAGAGTTCGGGAAAACAAGGCATAATCGGACGTAAACTAGATGAAAGTGAAAAACTGGCTTTGATTGAGTATTTGAAGACTTTGTAGGGGGCTTCTGCTAGGTTCTAGTATTCTGAAATGAATAATAGAACCTAGATCATTTAAATGACCTCAATATGCTTCGATGAGCGTGCCCAGCTCACCCCAAAAACTGCGGTTTTCGATCGCCATGTTACGACGTTCCGTGAGTTGGCTGGCGTCAAACCACCTCCCCCTTTTTACTACTGCATCTGGGTTCACTAGCACATTCAAGTCTTCTAAAGGATTACCTCGCGAGTAGATAAAATCAGCGTTGTATCCTTCAGTCACTTGACCAATATGCCTATCCATGCCAAGCGCTTTGGCAGGGTTGACTGTTGCTGCTTCCAATACCTCAAAACGTGACAAACCAGCTTTCTCAAGTAGCTGCATCTCTTTATGTGTCGCTAAACCATGTGGCGACAATAACACCCCTGAGTCAGAGCCAACTAATAAAGGAATAGCGGCCTCATGTAATTTTTGGGTAATCGTAAGTAGAAAGGCCAATGTAGTTTGGTTGTGTTTGACCATAGCCTCGGAAGCTTTTAGCCAGCGAGCAACCTGATTTCTTTTGGCTTCGAGCGCAATAATACTTGAGGTATACTCTTCCGGAAGCGAATCAAGGTAAGCCTGTTTTTGGGCACTAATCATAGTAAGTTGATTAAAGATGTTTAGGGTGGGAGTAATGGGCACACCCGTTGCTTTCAGGTCATCGATGATGGGCGGAAGTAATGCTTCGTCCCGTTGGTAGTTTAAGGGTCCTTGATAGATATCTTCCGCATGTTCGAAAGATTGAAAACCGGCGAGCGTAGATATCGGCATATCGCCAGAAGCATGAGGCCCATGTTTGCCCAGAGGCATACCTAATTTGTGAGCTTCATCTACCAAGGCATTCAGCGCTTCCTGATTAAGATTGCCATACACTTTTATAAGATCGTAGCCAGCCTCGGCAAATTCATTGGCAGCTTCTCGGGCTTGGTCGGCGGTGTGCACTGTTCTATGCAGTGGCGCATCATCGTATCCCGAAACGATGGGGCTACTCACCGTCACTGTACTACCTATCATACGCCCATCAATCAGTGCTTCCCGCCATTCAAGATGAGCGGGTACTCCATTCATAATTCGCACATGAGTCACGCCGTGACTAAGCGCAATCGTAAAAGCGGCGGGTTCGTACATGTGTACGTGCATATCTATTAACCCTGGCGTGATATAGCCATTTCTGCCTTCGATGAGGGCGATATCGAGAGGTAGATGTTTGGGGTTATAGTCGCTTATCGCAATAATTTTCCTGTTTCTGACGTGTATGTTTTGATGAGGGATCACAAGCTTGTTTTTTACATCGATAATATTAACGTTTGTAACGACAAACTCATGACCAGTGTATATGGGTTTGCCATACGCGCGCTGCGTTAGCGCCAAAAGTAGTAGTGCCAATGCTAGCAAGGCGTGCTTTATTGTCGTTGTTGAAGTTGAAAAATTCATAAATAGCTCCGTAGTAATTACGGAGAGACTATCTACGGTTGTAACAAAAATCGTCCAATAGCAGGATAGTTCACGTCTATTATCGTGATCCTGTACTTAACTCGTGCTTGTACTGACTAGGTGTAATACCAACAATTTGCTTAAACACCTTATTAAACGAGGCTTTAGAACTAAATCCCGAGGCAAGGGCCAACTCGGTGAGGGTAAGTGATGCCCCCTGTTTTAATTGCTCACAAAAATATGCTACGCGGTATTGATTAATGTATTCATTGAACGAGACCTCGCCATGAAGATTGATCGCTCTTGAAATGTCTCGCGTTTGTAATCCGCTGAGTTCACTTAAATCACTCAGAGTCAGTCTCGGTGTTAAGTACCATTGCTTATCTTTAATCTGTGCATCGAGCGAAGCAAAAATACCTTCGAAACTCTCTGCTGAATCTGCACTTTCAATGCTGGCCTGATGGTATTTTTGTGCAGGCAATGGCTTTCTCTCAAGCAACTTTATGATGATTGCCATACAAGCAAGCAACCAAACCAAATTGTTTAACCCTTGACCAACAAGATTAAGTTGCTCAGGAATATAGGGTTGTAGATTGAGCCTTACTAAATCAATGCAGTTAAACAGTGCAAGTCCAATAATTATCCATACTAGCCAAGTCATTGAGTACTCATCTGCATCTGAACGTTCTTGGCTAATGGTTTGCTGAAACTGGGTTAACATGTGAACAGTCAAACCCGCATATAGTAGTCGCCACAACGTGCCTATCGCAATCACTTCTTGAGTAAAAGAGGTGAAAAGCAATACAGGCACAACCGGTACAAAATGCCACATTGCCTGCTTTGGTAATGACTTTTCTACGAATAACTTGATTGCTAAATACGATGCTGGACCAAACAGCATGATAAAGATTGGGCTGACTAGATAGATATCTCGAGTGATACCGGTCTCTTCAAGAATATTGATGACAGCAGCGAATAAGGTAAAAAAGAACAGTACCGCGATACCTTTATATTCGGGCTTATTCCAGAAGAGAAATCCACCGAGAATGGCAACCGTTGCCGTACCTGATTGAATAAGGTTGATAGCATTAAGAGGTTCCATACTCGACCAAAAATTACTCGTTTGTGAGGCACTTAGGATGGAGTATAAGATGAATTTACGCCACCGGCGAGTGGTGTGTTAGATTCGGTAACTGATGTTCACACCTTTGCATTGGAGTCAAATAGTAATTGAACGTTTGAGTCGTTCAAGGATCTTTGCCCTGATCGCTCTCGTAGATTTTTTGCGACATTACAAACCAACAACTCGACCAATGACTTGAACTTCATGACTATCCGGATTCTCACGAACAATTGCCAGAGAATTACCCTTCTCCTTTTCTTTTTCTGCCATAGACAGCAAAGCCATTGCTCGCCGAACAGCTTCTGATTTTGTAATTCCCTCTTTAGCTGCAATTTCAGTAAGTCGTTTATCGATATCAGCTGATAGACTCACAGTGAATTTTGACATTTAACCCCCTAGGTAAATTTTACGCATTAATGCCATAAATGTACGTCAATACTGTACTCCTAATACCAGCTAATCAACAGTATTTTGCAATCGACGCCTACGAATAAACTAAAAATAAGTCGAATCTCGTATACATTTTAACTCAGGCCTTTCAGGTAGGCGTTCTGGCAAAACAATATTCCACACTAAACCAAAGCGCGATAGTAATTTTAATACATTCCAACCTAAATCTATCTGTCCATCATGCAGTGCTAAGTTAGCCGAACCGAGGAATGCATGATGGTTGTTATGATAACTCTCCCCCATTGTAAGAATCGCAGCAAAGCGCACGTTGTGTCCTTGAACACAGGCACCATCAACATGCCAATCTCGATGACCTTCATTATGAGCATGATAGCCTATTAACCAATGCCCAAATATAGAGACTGAGACTCTAACAAATACTCCCCAAATTACCCATGATACTCCCCCCAGCATGAACAAAAGTATCGCAATCGGTAACTGTTGGAGCATCCACGTTTTTTCCATCAATTGATAGACTTTGTCATTGGCTACTTCAGGCTCAATTTGTATTTTTGGCGGACTTTTCAATTTAATATCGCAAAACAATTGCCAATAACAATCGACTAGCATCGGCTGTTGATGACCAAAATAGCTATGGCACTGTTCCTGCCTCTGTGCCCAATCACGAATATCATGAGTCCGAATCATACCGAAAGGGCCTGCAAGTCCAACGATAACTCCCAAATGAACAAACAAATACTCCATCCATATAGGGCATTCGTAACTTTTATGTATTAACCGCCTATGCATTCCAAGTGAATGCCCTAAACACAAAGAAATCGTTGTCGAAACAATAAATACAATAACGGCATTCCACGAAAATGTGAGCCAACCTCCGACTATTGCTACTAAGAATACGCCACCGACCCAAAGCAACTTTAATGGAGACATAATCACTTGACCATTACTAGCATTCGCTTGTTGCCCCAAAATAATTCTCTCGTTGCTATACATATATCAGCTCCACATTAGATAGAATCTGGTACGAACAACTCGGATAAGAGAAGCTCAGCCGTTTTACCAATTGCATATTCCTGCAACGGGCCGAAATACCAGACTGGGTCGAGAAATCGAGTATAATGTATCGTCAACGTTACCTTGGTCTGTTCGTTGTCACGTTCTTCAAAACGAATTTCCGTTCCCTTTAAATCCATGTAATTACTTATATAACTAGTATCCTCTAGAAATGTGGTCTTAATGTAATCTTCTGATACTTCAGTCAGCTCAAGTGACATTGCCCCAGAATGCGTGTTGGTTACAAACCAGCGGTGGTATACAAACTTTATATTATGAACATCTCCAGATAATAGGCTTCCAGCTTCAATATCGGTTGGCATTGGAAAAAGGCTAAGTAACCAGTTTCGATCAACATCAAGCTCCATTGGTTGCTTTAATTGAGCTTGAATAACTTCCGCAGGCGCGTCAATCACAATATCTCGGCTTACGGAGTATTCGCGGTCAAATTCGAATGAAGGCACAACCCCCTCTAACGCACTTACAACGATTAAAACAGGAAGAGCATGTGCGTATAAGGTATTCTTCTTTTTCTCATGTAGGCGTTGAACCATTGTATGAAAGAGATACATGAGAAAAAGGATAAAGAAGTAGATTGGCATGAAAATAACAACACAAACAAAACCCTCAAACAATATTATTGAGGTGCCGAGCATCACTATAAACGACCATTTCGAAGCATAAACGTAATAAGATCCGAGCGTGTCATGTTGTGGCTTCTTTAAAATAGCTAACAATGCAATAGCGACAAAAAATGGTATCCCTACATATAAAAGAGCTGAGGTTTCAAATTCATAAGAATAAAGCAGTCGGATAAATATAGACGTTACACCTATCAAAACGAAGATGAGTATGTTGCGTTTTCTCCGGCTTATTGAAGGCTCGCTTCCTAGCTTTTCCGATTCAGACATAGAGTTTTCCTTTTAGCTTAGCTATTATATTTTATGTCGAATTTAGTTAATTAGCTTTTTAGCTAAATATATAACTCATGAGTAACGTATTTCAAGCACTATCGTCATCCGTTAGACGAAAAATATTAGCTTACCTATCTGAGGCGAGTTTAACCGCTGGCGAAATAGCAGAAAGATTTGAGATGAGTAAGCCATCCCTATCTAAGCACTTAAACATTCTGGTGAACGCCAACTTAATTACTTCAGAAAAAAAAGGCCAATATGTCCACTACAGCTTGGTCAGAGAAAATTTGTTCGCAAGTATTAACGATTTTTTAGTGGACTTTTGCCCAGAAGGAAAGCCTCTTAAAATCGAAAGCAAAATGGTGGCTACAAAAAAATCTAATGATACACCGAACTCTTAATAATTCTGACTTGGAGAGTGTTTGCGATATTTGTTTCTAGTCATTTCTAGCTGCTCAGAATCTAAAGAGATACAAATAACACCAATTAGCCCAGCAAATCAACGGTTAAAAAATGAACAAATTTATAATTAAAACAGAGACTCAAATGTTATTGAAAAATAAAGATTTTATTTATCAATAATCTTTCCTGAATTTACTAACAATTGGCGAGTTTTAGGTAACTTATCAATGGATCTAAGAATATAGCTATGGTCATTCACCAATCTTCCAATCGCGGATAAAGATAATAATTCAATATCTTCAATCTTTGAAATAGCGTTAAATAAGCGGCTATCTTCTTTTTCCCAATCTTTGTAATATCTTTTTGGCTTAAGGGGCTTCGGAAGAATTTTTTCAATAAGTGATTTATCATGGTTATAGAGAATAAAGTAGTCAGCTTCAGCCAGCTTTCGAATTTGGGTTCGATTCAAACCCGGTGACTTCTTACAAATGGCCTCTAAACGTTGACTCGCTGCTAATATTCTTTTTTGTACTCTCAGGTGCTTTCGCCACTTACTCATGTTGGGTTCGTTGCATATGACCTGCTCAACATATCCAATGCCAACTTGAAGTTGATTAGCTATTTCATCACAAGATATACCGTACATTGCTTTTATTAGTACCGTCCTGCGTATGTCATCAGAGTATTTTAAAGAATTTGATTTATGTGGAATCCTATTTAGTTCTGCAATTCTTCTGACGTAGCATCGACTGCGCCCGGTTAACTTTTCTACTTCATTCAAGCTTTTTCCATTTTTCAACAATGTTAAAACTTGATCGATCTTTGAGTCGTCTACAGCCTTAGTATTTACGTTGCTAATAATTTTTTTTCGCTTAAACAGTAATGACACATCGTTATTAGTAAGAAATGCAGCTAATAGAATGTGTTTTAAAGGATGGGCTGGCGAGTTGGTCTTGTCTCGAAGAATTGGGCCGATAAATGCAAAGTTATTAAGTACAGCAGGCACACCTTGTTCTGAAAACTTCAAACCTTTCCAGTAGTTCGAAGCTAATTTTAATATTTCAGAAATCTTCAGGTTTTTACCATTTTTGCTGATTAATCCTTGTTGATGAAGTAGCTGACGATATGCTTCAAGAAAGTTGGCGTTCTTGGTTTGCAATGTCGTCATTAATTCTGCCGAGAATGAAGCAAATTTGATTTGATACTGATTAGCTGAAGAAGAATGCTTTACTTCAAAGTTAGGTAGAAATAGTGCTCTGTCTCTTTGTCCTTCTCCCATTGCAGTTGCATGTAGCAAGCAAGAATGCCTGTAACAAGCTTCTGTGCCGGGGATCTGATGATTTACATGCCAATAGGTAAAGCCATACTTGTCTAAATCTTCTACTACACACTGTGGGCAATACTTGAGGCCGTAAAACGTTGAAAAGCGACTGTGGCCTATTGCCGTGCTAGAAATAACTTTATCTTCTGTGTTCCTCCTCATAGTATCTAATATAGATCGGGCTGTTAATGGGTGCGCAAACCTGACAAGCGGATATATTGTTTTATGCGTAATAACTTCTAAAGGGTTTAGTCCGAAAAAGTCTGAAAAGTTGTTAAGTAAGCCGGGTAGAAAGGGGTGAATCCTTTTTTTAGGGTTACTAAAGATTTGTTTTAATACTATCGGTGCACGAAATCCTCCTATATATGCATAACGAGCAATAGTACTGAATGGCACCTCATCATTCGGTATTTCTAAATGAAAAGGTGCCTGCTTCATTGATTATATTTCCAATGAAATTTTATCTTTAAGCCAAAAAAGAATTATTAACCAGTAAACAGGGTGCTTAACCTTTTCATATACGGAGTAACCTAAAGTACTCCAGAGTACAGACGGTGGCCGTTTAAATTCTTGAGAATAAAATAGAAATAGATATTTAAGTAGTTCGAGTGGGACCTCTTTATCCATTTTCTCCTGAATATTTACCACAGTCGGCTTATCCTTTTGCGTAAACTGCTTGGATATTCCTAAATAGCTAGAAGCTCTTTCACGTAGGACTTCCCCTAATGCTGGGTTAGTGTTTAGTCGGTCAAATATTGTCAGAATAAAATGACTCCATTCGATCATTAACCTTTCATTATTAAACTCTGGCGTTAATACATCATACAGTTGCGGTAATGAAGCTGTCCGTAAATCCCTTAAATTAACCCTATCTGTTAGTAAAGGTGTTAAGTGTTTATAACAATGGCTAATACTTGGCAACTGATGTTTAGCGTGCCAAATGCTATGACCGTGTTGGTTTATATCTTCACATATACATTCAGGGCAATATTTCCATGAGCTATGAAAAGCAAATTTGTTTGGCTCTGAACCACTTGGAACTAATTTAGAGTTACATTGCTTCCATTCAAGAACCTTTTCTGTTTGTAAGGATAATGACCAAAGCGCAAATACAGTATGGTTTTCAAAGGCATCGTTGAGATTTGGAAGTAAATTTAAACCGTCTCGAAATGCTTCATTATGGTTGCAGCTCTTTAAAGGATTATCTGATATTCCCAAGTTGCGTGCTGTATGTTTGAATTTCAAATTTCCACCAAGCAGATGCACACGAGATATCCAGCCGAGTAAATGTTCATTTGACTCAATTGGGCAGTGAAATGGCATCATGACTTCACCTCACTACACTCGCCTTCAATCACATCATTGCTTTCGATATGAAACAGTTCCAGTTTTGATTTTGCATTGGCAAGTAGCGACTTCTCTTTCTCATTAAGAACATAGCCATTATCTAGCTCCTTAACTATTTTTCTAACAGCAGCAGCCGCTTTCTTAGTCAGTCTTTTTGAGTCAAGTAGTTGCTTTAGATCTTGAATAATTATGAGCTTTTTAGGTGAACGTTCTTTTTCAGAAACCGACATTAAATCTTTATATACATCCAAGTCACCATCTTTAATTGCCAATACAGCTTGTTTTACTAATTGTGAACCTTTGTTAAATGCTCGTCTTAGCTGACTAATATTTATGATCTCTAACCCATCTTTATTGGGCTTTTCAATTGCCATAATATGAGCTTGAACGAATAGAAACGTTAGTATTGACGGGATGCCTTCCGTTAGCTCATATACCTCGTCAAATAATGCTGGGTCTAAAATTTTAGTTTTTTTATCTTCTACTGTTGATATCTCAGAAGGCGAATTTACATATTGGTGCTTCCAGAGTTTGGTAACTAATAATTTCCAGTTTGCATCATCTTTTTTAAATCTGTCTCTATGGATATCCCCACCAGAAGTTAAGCGTCTTGTGGCCGTAAATGTCTCACTCAGTACTTCGGTGCTATTAGGAGTACCAACCAGTACCAATGCAACTCCTAAATCGTCACAAAGGCTACTAAAAAAATTAAGAAAAACTTCATCACCACCGGATTTAGCAACACATAAGTTCTGCAATTCATCAACGATTAACATACCTAATTTATATGTCGAAACGATTGTGCGAAACAATGCTTCATATTTACCAACGGATATACCTGAATTGTCCTCTGCATAAGTAGTACCTAGGCACTTGTCTACCTCCTCCAAAAATAATTGCGAGAAATTTTTCCTAGCTGCATCTGATGGGATTTTAATCTTTATCCAAATCAACTGTGCTTGCTGATAAGATTCACCATTAAATTCTGTATGGTAAATTACTTGCGGGAAACACTGTGCAACTCTTGTTACTAGTGTTGATTTGCCAAGCCCACTTGGTCCGGTATACACAAAGCTCTCACCAGATGTTTTTTTCCAGCTACGATCCATTATTTGTTTGTGTATCGCTAATGAATATTGGTTTACCTTGATAGCTTTTTTAACAGGGTTCCTGTCTATGTATGAATTGAATAGCATTCTTTCCATCACAGAATACAACTCATAAAAGTGGGTTGTAGGAATAACTAACCTAAATAATTCACAAGCCTTCTTTATCCGATCACTTCCTAATTTTGATCTAAATGATTCATCAAAATGAGGTAGATATGAAACAAGCGATACAAAATCTTTTTTTGATAACTTTACAAATAAAGCTGAAGCTAGTGGGTTATCCCTATACTCTTCAGGAATATCATCGTTATAGATGGCTGGCACTCTTAATATGTCATCATTAAATTGCTCTAAAAAATCCATTTACAGTTCCTCCATAAGTGACAGTAGCTCATCATCAATGTCATCATCTGAATCGTCACCGTAAGGTGCTCCAATTCTAGACGAATCGCCATGATTATCATTCGATGCAGGTGGTACACCATGCTCCTGATTTAAAGCACCTTCAAATCGTTCTCTTTCAGTTTTATCGGCTTCTTCAATTAGTGGTGCAGACGCTTCTGACTTACTAGGCACTGTACTTTGAGGTTGAATATTTTCTGATTCCTTAGCTTTTTTTGCTTTTCCCACAACACCTTGAACACTATTAGAAAAATCGTGTTCATTCTTTATGTGCTCACCTTCAAAAATATCTTTTTGAATCTTTAGCTCATCTTTCCATTCATTAAACTCTGAAACAGACATCTTCCCGCATTCTTGCTGATGCGTTCTGGTTAGCAGTCCAACATAAAACTCACCTTTAAACTCGATCAATATTTTACTTAGACCTGAGCGTATATACCTACAAGGTAAAGTCTTGTGAGTTTGACTATTTGGCATTTTGGGTTTGTCTTGATATTTTTGAAGTCGTATTTCTTCGCAGTAATAATTAGTCCCTATTTCCTGAAGATGGAAATGTGTCTTATGTACTGTAAGTGTCCCAACTTCTAAAAGGCTCAAATATAGTTGTCTGTCACTTTTTTCTTGTAGGTAATAGTTGCGATTTTTTAACCCCCAATCCCAATATTCACGGCAAACTCTGTTAACGCTAGCTTTAAGAGCAGATTCTTCGATAGGAAAATCGTCCTTCCAAATGTGATTGTTATGATAAATGGCATAGATTATTAAAATTTGTTGCATTTCAAATAGCGTTAAACAAGAAGCTCTCATTGGTAGATTTCTATTTCTACCAATCAAATCTTTATATCTAAATCCCGGTATTTTTTCATTTTTAGCCATTGCATGAATCATGTTAAATGATGATTCAGATAAACCTTTATCATCACCTCTGTATGCCCTTGAATAACAAACTTCTAGCCCTAAATCTTTACCTACCGAAGCGCTAATCTTATTTTGAAACTCCTCATTGTCTACTAACAAAACTCTAGGCATGCCATATTCAGCCCAGTCACCGTCAGTAAGGTTAAGGCCATATTCTTTAGCAAATTCAACTTTGTTTCGAATAGCGTGAAATAATGCTAGCCTAGCTTCTTTCCATGAAGCTTTTCCATAGGCTAGGTAGATGCCACAAATAGAACGGGAAAAAGCATCTCGTACTACATATAAAGTCGCCCTTGATATTCTAGCTTGGCGGCTAGCAGGAGAAACCAACTCAACATCGATTTCAGTTGAGTCCATCATCCATATATCGCCCGGCCCATCTGCTTCAAATTCGGAGTGTCCAGCACGGCCAGCATTGTTTGCTTCATAAACAACTTTCTGACCTCGCATCGCATGTACTTCTTTCATAGATGGACAATCAAGCAGTTTAGGCATCCAATCTCTAAATTGATTAATACTTACACGGTCGGTTAGCGGTAATAGGGTTGGCTCAGTTTCGGTGCCGTCCGGTGCAGTACTTCCTTTCTGTATGTAATAATGTTCTTTAATAAGATTTGAGAAACTTTTCTTTAATGACAAGCCATTCCCAACAAAATCACGCTTCGCGATTTTTTTCATTACTGCTATGTCATTTGTATCAACATTTTTTCCTATAATACCGACCTTAGCTGTTTTTCTTGGCCTACCTCTTTTTTTGGTTCCTGATGCAGGTGGTGTGCAGTGGCGACCTCTTGAGGTGATGAGAGAGTTTTTCAATCTACCACCTCTAAAGAAAGTATTAAGGTAACGCTGTACACAGGTTTTGGTTGTATTAAATTGTTTCGCAACAATTCTAATAGGGCTTTTTCCACGTGCTGGGTAAAATAGTTCGTCCTTATAAGTTAAGAGAGCCTCCACAATTTCAAAACGCCTGTCTCTTTCAACAATTGACGGTAAAAGTTCTCCTTTCCGGTCATAATTTAGCTCTTCGGGGACTTCTTTAAATGCTTCTAGCTTTATCTTGCCTAAGATTATTTTCCCGGTCTTAATTTCCTCACAAAGGCTGCTTAGCTTATACTTTTGCGGTTTTCTATCTGGATTTTTAGTAGCATGGTTGCCTGAAGTGAAATATGGCAATAAAAAAACACAATCGCGTTTAGGGAAGATCTCCGCTACGCACATCGTTTCTTCCAATGCAGTTGAATCATCTGGTATTAATAGCGAGTTTAAATTAAACATTGCGTTCTACTCCCATAAAGAAAGGGGTAGAATCGGGTCTAAGGGGGAGTGATTGATCAGATGTTATATCTTTAACCCAGAAGCCATGTTGCATTAAAGTAAATGATTTAACGTAGCTAATTTTATATTTATCAGCCAACTCACTAATTGTGACATTTAGCTCTTCATAGTTATTCTTTTTAATTTTTTTGAAAAATGAACTTAACCATTTCGCATAAATAGCTTGTAACTCAACTGTTAATACAGCCCCTCTAACACATCGGATAATATTCCTAATTTTTTCAGTTCTAACATCTTCGTCAGTTGTTACTTTAAACTCATACCCCATTGATTTTGCTAATGCTTCTTCGAGTATGAGTTTCTCTTTAGTTCGCTTATCTTCTAGTAAAGCTTTTGGCTTGACACTTATTACACGTTTTTTGCCACCTATTAAGGTAACTAAAAAATCCCACGTGACAATTGAATCCACAGCAGTTCCAAAATAGCGGGGATGTTTAATATCCAGTTCTTCAGCGAAAGCTCTAGATTTTTCTATATCTGTAACTGGATATTGCTCTTTTATATCGATGACTTCTGAATCATGCAGTAATTCAGTTAAAGTCAATGTCTCGTTAAATGACATTGTGTGGTAAAAACGCTTGTTTTCATAAACACATGGAACTCTTGACCTAAAACCATGAGAACTGACATCCTGAGTTCTTAAAAAAGCTTCGTAATTTCCTGCGTTTTCATTTTTCTTAAATTGTTCGACCCAACTATCTCTTAAAGAATCTGTAATACCGATTCGTGTCTTTCCCATACTCATAAATGTATGCCTTGTAATTTTTTGTAAATGTTTACTCTTTCATGGACATCTACCTGCTCTTTCACACCTCCCACTCCTATAGTGGGCTAATGGATAAATTGAATTTTTGATCGGATATTTGAAATTGTCAATATTTTAATCCCACTTTTATAGTGGGTTGTGCTATCTTGAGTGAATTATGTGGAGGAGCAGGTATCAATGAAACTTGGTGAAATTGCAGATATAAGAAGCGGCAGAACTTTTAAAAACGGGATTCCTGAGTCTGATGCTCCCTCTCATTCAGTTATACAGTTGCGTGATTTTGATAAAGATGAAGATCAAAGACCGATAAAATGGGAGCAGCTAAACAAAACCGATCTGTCTAATAGTAAAGTTGATAGCTCTCTTCAAGTCGATGATATTTTGATCGTTGCAAAAGGGCCTATAAAAAAAGCGATATATTTAAGCTCTGTTCCTAAAAACATTGTTGCTAACCAGCATTTTTTTATTATTAATGCCAAAGCTGACAGCACATTCTCACAGCAATTTTTAGCATACTACCTCAACAGCTCTGAAGCACAGCGTTGGATGCTTGATAATAGTGGTGGTAGCTATCAAAGCACATTAAGTAAAAAAATATTGTCAGAACTCCCAATTCCTAACATCAGTGAGAGTAAGCAGAAGCTGATTGTTGAAGCAGCGGATAGCGTTAGAACTGAGATACAACTACATCAATTATTAATCAAAAGCAGGCAGCAAGAAATGGATGCTGTTTTTGGTAATCTTTGGAAAACCCTAGCATGATCGACTCAGAAGTTTTAGTAAGAGATATTGTACAAGCCTACAATCATAGTGGTTTCAAAAATGACACAATTAAGGAGCGGAATTTTTTTCTATCATTTTTGACCATATGTTTTATCAATCATGTACAAAAAGGTCATTATCGTGAGCAAGTAGAGCTACTTTTTAACATAGTAGATAGTGATGACCTTAAAGCTGTTCTTGAGGCCGATTTTCTTACGATATTGCATTCATCATTGTTTCATGAAGTTGTGAACGAAGCTCTAACTTTACCTGACCTTACTCCTTTTTTTGAGATGACTGATAAGCTTTCGTTTTTGTTAGAGTCAGATGTGTTTGCCAACTGTAATACACTTGATTTAACAGTTATTTATGACCGCGTATTACAACGTCTTCAAATGATGAACGCTGAAGACAGGTTATCTAAAGCCTTCAATTACCAAGAACCACCGTTTGATTTTTCAGAATTAGTTTCTTTACTAGCAAACAAAACTGAGCCGCATCATGCATACGACCCATTCGCTATCAGTGGCGAATCTTCGGTTTCATATGTGCTTCACAATAAAGATATTGAGATCACTACGGAATCAGTAACGCAAACTAGTAAATATATTCATCAGAAGCTACTGATTGCTGGAGCTGCAAATATTGAAACTAAAGCATCGTATGCACTTTCGCCTGTAGCAAATGTAACTCAAGAAAGCTTTGATGTTGCCTATACCCTGTTTCAGCCGACCGAAACAGAAGGTGTTAGAGATCATGAGATTAAGGAAAGGTATAAAAAGGAATTCTTGGATAAACGTGTTGATTCAAACACTATTTTTGATAAATATCGCGAACATGGCTTTATCCAACATATTCTTTGGTCACTTAAGAAGGATGGTATTGGTTTTGTCATTCTAGGAAAAGGGCCTCTGCATCGCCAGTCAGAAAACGAAGCCAGAAACCTATTGCTGGAGCGAAACTATGTTGATGCGGTAATTCAGCTACCACCTAAATTAGTAACATCAAGAACCGTTCCTTTGTATATTCTTATACTTAAAAAAAACAGGGACAACAACACCAAAATAAAATTTATTGATGCCAGTTCGTTTGGTCAATTTGATGGTAAGTGCAATAAGCTCGTTAACCTGCAACAACTAGCTGACATCTATCACTCAAAAAGTTCAGATACCAGTACTTACACAGAAGTTGATGTTAGTGAAATTGATCGTAATTCAGCACTACTGACTGTTTCGAGCTATATTTCAAGTGAAGAAGCAACTTATGATCAAATTGATACTGACATAATTCGGCAAGAGTTAGCTAAACAGCAAAAACTAACGGACCACTTACTGTCGAAATTATAAAAACAAAAAGCCAGCGGTCGATAATTGACGGCTGGCTTTTTTACCCACCCTATCCCTTTATTACATGTTATGTTTCGGCTGATCAGCAGTGCCTTTGGCCTAGCTTCTTTCAAAGCAATAACAATGTACTCCTAATATTGTTTGAATAGCACTATGGTAGCGAACTGGCTAGTCATAGGACTTACCCAAATGGATGCTTCAAACATTGTGGTTTCCCACATATTTTGGCTTTAAGGTGCCAAGCCCTTTCTTTGGGTTCTTTAATACCTTACCAAACGGCAGGATATTCAACAATTCCATCAATGTGAAATCCGTGATTTAGCAATGATTGACGTAAAATGAAAGGTAACGTGTTTGCGTCACTGGGGTATTCCGCTAACGTTTTTTCTGCATATTTATCAATTACAAGAAGGAGTTCTGCAAGCTCATATTGCTCAGAGACAATTGCGCCCCAAATGGCATCTTCTACCGTTGACTCAAGCTCTGCATTGCTATGTTGAAACGTTAACCGACTTTGATAAACAACTCTGAATTTGTTGTTACCTTGGTGATGAATAGTAAGTTTAAGTTGAGGGATTTTCTTTTCTAATTTATGACTCACTCTTCTCGCGTCATAGAAGGCTTGGTTCAAAATAACTTTGCCTTCAACCTTGTGGAATACTTTGGTCTTGCTCTCAGAATCAATATTCCAATAAACCTTAAAGGAATTCCGTCTTAGCTTATGACCATATTGCTCTAGCAAAGGCTTAAGTTGCTGCTCTGTTCCTTGATCTATACCTTTGTACCAGTTACTAACAATAGATTGATGGGTTCGACACGCTTTAGCAATTTCTGTTTGAGTCCATCCATCATTAATTGCCAATCTAACGAGTTGTTTCGTTTGTTTGAATTTTCGTTTTTTCTTTTTATTGTTAGTTGTTTCCATACTTATCCTTAAAAGGTGGCAGGTAATGTCAGCCTGCCACTTTATATCCCATTATTTTTTTTGGTTGGGATTCATTTGCTTACCACGATTACCGTGTACCTTAGCATATGCTTGGTTAGTACCAGAAGTGCCTTTGTTAGCGTTACCTTGGTTTGCTTTGTGGTTGTTTTGTTGATTAGACATCATGTTCCCCTGTTTGTGTGATTGCCTAAATCAATCTTATGTAATCGAGGGAAAATAAAAATTGATAGTTTGATGATAAAGCGTGATATCTCATGATAATTAACAGATTAGAACAATTTGATAAGCCAATTTCTTGTTATTTCCTCAATTTTCTCATATTGTAACTAAGTTCATTATTGAGATAGTCCAATGACAGACGAAATACTTACTATTCAAGAGGTTGCTACATACCTCAAGTTGAATGAAAAAACGGCTTATCGCCTAGCAAGCGAAGGTAAACTGCCCGGCTTCAAAGTGGGTGGCTCATGGCGCTTTAAGCGTGTTGACCTAGAAAAGTGGATTGAAGAACAAAAACAATAAGGATATTGCGTGATACCCAATTACCAACAATTTATGCGTCCATTTTTACAAATTGCTAACGATGCACATGGCAATGAAGTAAAGCTACGTGATGTTATTAATCAACTAGCAGATCAATTTGGCTTAACAGATGAAGAAAGGTCTGAAACTTTGCCTAGTGGTCGCCAAAGTATTCTAGATAACCGAGTTGGTTGGGCACGTACTTATTTAACAAAAGCGGGATTGTTAGAAGCTACTCGCAGAGCACACTTTGTTATTACCCCTCGTGGTAAAGAAGCTTTGTCCGAAAACGTGGATATTAATAACCAAAACCTGAAAAAATTTGACGAATTCATCGCTTTCAAACAAAAAAGCAATGATGAAGCTGGCAGCGAAGTTGAGTCTGGTATCACTGAGCAAGAAGATGTTTCAACACCCGATGAAATCTTGAGGTCCGCATATAAAAAAGTTAATGAAGCACTCGCTCAAGAGATTCTTGAACGTACCCGCAAAGTAACCCCTGATTTTTTTGAAGATTTACTCATCGAATTACTAATCGCTATGGGGTATGGAGGTGCTGGTGAAGGTGCAGCTCATGCGCTAGGTAAATCAGGAGACAATGGTGTTGATGGCGTTATTGACCAAGATCCATTAGGTGTCGATCAAATATATATTCAAGCTAAGCGTTATGCCGAAGGCAATAACGTTGGTGCTGGTGATATCAGAGACTTTTTTGGAGCACTAAACCTTAAGCGTGCGCAAAAAGGTATTTTTATTACAACCTCGGATTTCACATCATCAGTACAAGACACAGCAAATAACCTCGGTACTCGAATCGTCTTAATTAATGGTAAAGAGCTAGCCAAACTCATGCTGCGCTACAACATTGGTAGTCGAGATGAAGATGTATTGCATATCAAAAAGTTAGATGAAGACTTTTTTGAAATTTAAATAAGTAACAAAGAATTTAAAAGAGTGGTGGTATTCCAGCACAGCTCACTTATAGAGAATTATTGAAAACATGAAACATAAACTGACATTAACTAGATTAGAAAGCTTGCTTTTTAAAGCGTGTGACATATTACGCGGCAAAATGGATGCCTCGGAATATAAAGAATACATCTTCGGTATGTTGTTCTTAAAGCGCATGTCTGATCAATTTGAAGCAGATAAAGCCGCTATTCGTGCCCGTTTAGAAAAAGAAGGTAAATCTGAAGCTGCCATTGAAAAGCTTGTTTCTTTGCCTTCTCAGTTTGATTACTTTGTACCAGAAGCTGCATCATGGTCAACTATTAAGCACGTTAAGAAAAACGTGGGGACTGAGCTAAATAAAGCGCTTGCTGCACTTGAAGATGCCAATATTAAAAAGGGTCTAGAAGACGTACTAAAGCATATCAACTTCAATAAAAAAGTTGGTAAGAAACCAATGGAAGATAAGGTGTTGATTGATTTCATTCAGCACTTTGACCAAAAAGATTTTACGTTAACCAATGAGTGCTTTGAATTTCCTGATTTACTTGGTGCAGCCTACGAATACTTAATCAAATTCTTTGCCGATAGCGCTGGTAAAAAAGGTGGTGAATTCTATACGCCTTCTGAGGTAGTTCGCTTATTGGTTGAACTACTTCAACCCGGTGAAGGGATGGAAATATACGACCCCACCGTTGGCAGTGGCGGTATGCTCATCCAAAGTAAGAAGTATGTTGAAGAAACGGGTGGTGACGTAAACAAAATAGATTTATTCGGTCAGGAAGACAGCGGCACCACATGGTCTATTTGTAAAATGAATATGATTTTGCACGGTGTGGGAGGTGCAAATATTCAAAATGAAGACACCCTTGCCAAACCCCAGCATATTGACGCTAATGGCGAAATCCGCACTTATTCAAGGGTTATCGCGAATCCACCGTTTTCTCAAAATTACAGTCGCGATGGCATGACACACCAAAGCCGCTTCCACACGTGGCTACCAGAGGGCGGTAAAAAAGCTGATTTCATGTTTGTTCAACACATGCTGGCTTCACTTAAGCAAGATGGCAAGATGGCAGTGGTAATGCCGCATGGCGTGTTGTTCCGTGGTGGTGAGGAGAAAACATGTCGCCAAAAGTACATTGAAGAAGGGATCTTAGAAGCGGTTATTGGTTTACCACAAGGTTTATTCTATGGAACGGGTATCCCTGCTTGTGTCTTAGTATTTAACAAGGCTAATGCGGCTAAGCGCAAACATGTTGTATTTATCAATGCGGATCGCGAATACAAAGAAGGTAAAAAACCAAAATAGCCTTCGCCCAGAAGACATTGAAAAAATCACTCATGTATATGAATCCCTCACATCAGATACTGATAACAATGTAGAAAAATACGCACGTGCAGTGCCTGTTAGTGAACTTGAGCAAGAAGAATTCAATTTAAACATTAGACGTTATGTTGATAACAGCCCAGCACCTGAGCCTCATGATGTAAAAGCACACTTAAATGGTGGTGTACCTGCTGATGAAGTTAACAGCCTCGAATCTCACTGGCAAAATTATGCCAAATTAAAAGAAGCATTATTTACTTCAGGCCACCCTAAGCAAAAAGATGGCGACTCGCTCTCTTCAAAATATTGGTCTTTTGCTCCGGCTATTGAAAGCAAAGCCGACATTAAAACAACTATAGAAAACCACCTTCAACTTATTGCTAAGCATGATGCTTTTTATGCGCAGTTAGATAATTGGTGGAGTACGCACTTTGTTCCGCAATTCCATAAACTCGGTGATGAAAAATTAGGCTCTAAAGGTGTTTTTGCGTTAAGACGCGATGCTATAAACAGCATTGTCTGTGCCTTATTACCTGAAAACTTGCTATCTATTTATCAAGTGCGCGGTGCAATGGCAAATAACTTTAAACAACATGAAGCGGACCTTAAATCTATTGCCAACTCAGGTTGGAATGCTGAACTTATTCCAGATGAAGAAATTCTTGAATCTCAGTTCCCAGAAGTACTAGCAAGCCTTAAAAAAGACGCTGCAAGGATTACAGAGCTGGAAGCACTGTTTGCAGTAGCAAATGAGACTACTGAAGATGACGGTGATGAAACAGTGGAAGAGCCTGAATCAGGCGTATTGCCAAAAGTTCAGGTGAAAGCACTTAAAGATGCGAAAAAAGAGAACAACGGACAACTTCGCGATTTAAAGAAAGAGCTAAAGTTCGCCAAAAAAGAAGACTCTGCGAGTGCCCAAATTCGTAAAAAACAGCTTGAAGCTAGCATTGAAAAGCTAACCTCAGCTAATTCTGATATAGACACAAAGTTAGAGCAGCACACAGTACTTGAAAAAGAACTAAAAGAGCTAAAAGCTGGCATTAAAGAAGCGGAAAAGAAAAAAGAAGATCTTGTAGAAGCTGCGCGTGAAAAAATCACACCAGAAGAAGCTAAGGCACTTATTGAGGCACGCTTTAAACAGCAGATGGTTGATAGCTATGCACACTACCTTCGCCAACTCATTACGCAATTAATTAAAGCGGTTGAGAACCTTCACAACAAATATGCAATTACGGTTAAAGATATTCTTACAGAACGCGATCAACAGGCTAACTTACTAAATAGATTCTTGGTGGAATTAGGATATGAATAGTCAAATAATACGCCACAGGTTCCCGGACGGTTGGAAAATAAAAGAACTAAATGAGTTTGCTGATGACAGTGCAGATAGCTTTGTTGATGGGCCATTTGGCTCAGACTTAAAAGTTAGTGACTATACACCAGAAGGTGTAAGAGTGTTGCAGCTTCAAAATCTGGGTGATGGAATTTTTAAGAATAACAGCAAAATATATACGAGCGAGACGAAAGCTATGCAGCTTAGACGCTGTGTAACAAAGCCCGGTGATATTATAATTGCAAAAATGGCAGAACCTCTAGCAAGGGCGGCTATTGTTCCTTCAATTGATCGCAAGTCGCTCATCGTTGCTGACCTAATCAAGTTAAGGACTGCAAAGGATGTAGACTCTAATTTTTTAGTTAACTATATAAATTTTTATGATTTCAGAAGAGAGGCTGATAGGTTATCTACAGGAACAACTAGAACAAGAATCAGCTTATCTACATTAAAGAAAATATCACTTCCTTATCCACCAATAGAACAGCAGAAAAAAATTGCAGAGATATTAACCTCGGTTGATAACCTTATTGAGCAAACCCAAAACCTTATCGACAAATATACAGCAGTCAAACAAGGCATGATGGCTGATTTATTCTCTCGTGGTATAGATTTGTCTGGTACGCAAGAAAACAATAAAAGCTATGGTCAATTGCGTCCAAGCTACGAATACGCACCTGAGCTATATCATGAAACAGAGCTTGGTTGGGTGCCTCGGGATTGGGATGTTGTAAAAATAGATAACATATCAACTCAAATGACGAATGGGTTTGTTGGAGTGGCGACACCACATTATGCCAATGAAAATGAAGCTGGTATTCGATACCTTTATGGAAATAATGTCCGAGCAGACAAGTTAGAGCTTGATACTGTATTAAAAATAAAACCCGAATTTCACCAAAAGCTCCAAAAGTCACAATTAAGACAAGGTGATATGCTTACTGTTCAATCAGGCCATATTGGTACTACCGCAATAGTCCCGCCAAACTTTGGCGAAGCCAACTGCCATGCCCTAATTATAACTAGATTAGTACAATCTAAAATACTTCCAGAATTTTTATCATTTTATTTGAATTCTGCAATTGGTATGAATCGTATGGAAGAGATTTTCGTAGGATCAACGATTAAGCACGTAAATGTAAAAGAATTAAAATCTTTCTTAGTGCCTTTACCTTCAATTGAAGAACAACAAGCTGCATTAAACAAAATCGTTGGAGCGAGAAACCTAATAGATGATGAATTAAAATATTTGGAAAAGTTAAAGTTAAAGAAAAAGGGCCTGATGCAAGATTTGCTAACAGGGAAAGTAAAGGTAGATTAATGGCGGCTCTACGACCAGAACCTAAGTTACCAGATGAAATAATCGAGGCTGCGAAAGCGGGAAATTTGGTCTTATTTATAGGTGCAGGTGTATCGAGAATGGCTGGTCACCCATCATGGGATGGATTTGCTGATGCTGTGATAAATCAGCTTGTTAAAAACGAAGTTATCGATCACCATGAAAAGTCATTAATTAATGCTCTCCCAGACCCAAGGAAACGTTTGTCTATTGCCAAAATTTTAGATGAGGATAATGGTGCAAAAGTTGACTACAAAAAAATATTCGAATTAGATGAACCTTGGTGTGATGTCTATGATTTTATAAACAAATATGACTGCACCTTTGTAACTACAAACTACGATAAGCTGATCAATCCAACAATATCTCAAGGTAAACCAGAAACCAGTTGGCGTAGCTTCAAACGAAAAGATCTATTAAACGCAAAACTAGATACAAGAGGGTCTGTGATTCACCTGCATGGTTGTGTAGATGACCCCTCAAGTATGATTGTTACAACTAAGGATTACTTGGAACATTATGTCTCCGATGAAGTTCCTAAGTTCCTAACCCACCTTTTTTCCACGAAAGTCGTTCTATTTCTTGGTTATGGGTTGGAAGAAACCGAAATACTTGAATATGTATTGAAGTCTAGTAACCAGAAAGAAGAACCTCAGAAGCGACTATTTATACTTCAAGGCTTCTTTAATGCTGAAGAGCCGTTATTTAACAAATTGAAAGCTTATTATGAACAATCATTTAATGCTCAACTGATCGTTTTTCCACGAGATCATCAAGATTATGCACAACAACAAGCCATTATCAAAAAGTGGTGCGATGAACTTGAATTTAAAGACTTAGCTCTTGCTGACAAGTTAGCTGCGTTAGAGGCAGATCTGGATGAGTAATGAATTAAGTGCGAAGCAGCGAAGTGCTTTACAGAGAGTAATAGATGACCCGGCTTTACAACCTTGGCTTTTTAAAAAAGTTGATAGCCTAATATGGTTTGATGCATTTAAAGAAAATAATTTATTTTCTCCTAATTTAAATCCAGCTCCAGTTACAAAGACTGACGGTACAATTCACATACCCTCATGGCCCATCACAGAATATCTTGTTTCGTCATCTTTTAAATTAAGAGAAGAAAATGATGTCGAAGTGGCACGAAAATATTTAAGTCTACTAAAAGAAGTTACTCAATATGCGGTAGTAAATGAGCGTTCTAACTACAGGACATGGTGGCAATTCAGTAAAGTTCTTAGAAATATACCTTTAGAGGTTATCAACCTTGACGATATTGGCTGTGTTAGCGACTGGCTAAACGATAAATTTGACCGCTATCTTGTTAATAAAGAAATTAGTGAGTGGATGTTAGAGCTGATTGATATTAATACTGAACAGTCGGTTTCATTCGCCATATTTCTGTTAGACAAGTTATTTGCAATTCACAGTGTTGAAGGCAGATACGCAGATAAAAAACATGAAGCCGTATTGGGATTTGATGACTATCAAGCCGCAAAGTTTGTAGAAGAAAATGCTTCATCTCTCGGTGAAAAGTTAGGTTTAGTCGCAGTAAACTTATGTGAGCAAAAACTCAAAGAAGTACTCGATATTAATCGCAATGATAAATGGTCAAATGTTTGGCGAAACGCAATACCTGAACATAAGCAAAACAGCAGACACAATGACGCTGATGATATTGTTCTAAAGCTTTTTAGAGACGCTTTGTTAGGTTACGTAAAAGAAGATTCTGATAACAACGCTAATGAAAAACTAACAGAGTTAATCAATAGCGATTACCAAACGATTAAACGAGTCGCTATTTATGTTGCGAGTGAATGTTTTGAAAAGCTTGAACAGCAAGTAGTAACTTTAGTTATTCAGCCAACTCATTTTAATGATAAGTATCGCCATGAGCTTTGGCATTTTATCCATAAGAATTTTTCTTCACTGAAAGCAGAGCAGCAACAATCAGTTATTGCAGCGATAGAATCATTGAATGTAACGGATGAAGACACTGGCGTACTATTAGACAAACCAACTGCTTACAAGCAGTCAAATTGGTTTGCCGCAATCAAAGGTGAAAATGAAGAGACACAAGCGAAGTATCAAGCTTGTGTTGATATTACAGGTGTTGAGCCAGAACATCCCGACTTTTCATGCTATATGAGCGGTGGCGTTGCGGTAGATGTATCTCCACTGTCTGTATCTGAACTTGCCGTTATGCTTGAAGACATTGATTCTTTGATACGTTTCTTAAACGAGTACAAAGAAGTTGGGCACTTCAATGAACCGGGCATAGAGGGTTTAGTTAATACGTTTGAGGAGCTAGTTTTACTAGATAGTTGTGAAATCCTTAATAACTTAGATGCATTCATTGAGCTTAAGCCACATTATTTGAATAAAATATTCTCTGCTTATTCCAAGTTATGGACAGATAAAGTACAGCGACCGTGGAACGAGCTTTGGCCTAAAATTATTAACTTTGCTGATAAATTGTTTAATGAAGCTTCTTTTTGGAATTCTGTTGATAATACTGATTCAGGCCCGTTCATTGGTGACAAACACTGGGTGATCAGTTCTTATTGTCGATTAATCGAGTCAGGATGTGAAAAGGATGAACACGCTTTTGATCTTAAGTTAACACACGATGTTAAAAATACGCTTGAGCTAATTCTAAACAAAGCATCGGGTGAAGACTTTAATGATGACTCTGACGCTGTATCTATCGCTATTAATAGTCCAAGGGGTCGATGCTTAGAGGCTTACGTTAAATTAGCTCTATACCAATGCAGAAATGTTGGTAAAGATTCTGAAGAGCACAAAGAAATATGGGCTGGCTATCAGCCAACTTTCGACCATGAACTGAGCAAGCCAGATACTGTTGGTGAATATGAGTTTATTACGATTCTATTAATGTATGTGCGTAACTTTCTTTATCTTTCTAAAGACTGGACTGTGCAAAATATTGAGCAAATGTTTGGTGAAAAAAACTCTCTTCAATGGCGATGCGCTTTACAAGCCTATTCATATGTAGGTTGGTTAATTCCTGAAATTCATACTCATTTTAAAGAAAAAAAATATTATCCGGCACTGCTAGATGATGAAAGCCTGTCAGATACGGTTAAAGGTCGCTATATAGAGTATGCATGTATTGCATATCTTCAAAGAAGAGATCAACTGGATGATGAAAGCTTGTTGAGGCTTCTGTTAGATAGACAAAAAGAAAATGAGTTAAGCAAAGTTGTTTGGTTTTTATGGTCAATAAGAGATCAAAATGTAGACAAGACCAAAGAGTTAGTATTTGCTTTATGGCCTGATTTAGTTGATCTAATAAATCAACAAGATTCTGATAAAAAGCCTTTGGCATCTAAGCTAGCTTTGTGGGCGGAATACATTGAAGAAATGACGGTTGATACTAAAGCTTGGTTGATGGCAGTCGCTCCTTATATCAATGACGATCACAATGGTATGTCGTTTATGCAAGAAATGGCGAGGTTGAGTGAGGGCTATGCCAGTGATGTTGCGGATATTTGGATAGAAACATTATCAAAGCCATTTTATATGTATGAGCTAGACCCTTTAGAAACAATATTTAAGAATATAATCTCGTTAGGTCTGGAAGGACAGGCAATTGCAAAAGAAATTGCTGACATTTATATAGAGAACAATGACGAGCCAGTCGTAGCACTGTATCAAAGGATTATTAGAGGATAGGTATGTCTGAATATCAATTTGTAGAAAAGCCATTATTGAATCAACTGGCTGCTATGGAATGGCTGATTATAGAGCATCCGCAAAATGTTACTCCTACAAATCCTGAAATTAGCCTCCGAGAAAACTTTAGAGAAATTGTAATCAAGCAGGAATTCATAAAGGCTGTAAGCACACTCAACACTATTGATGGGCAATGCTGGTTAACTGATTCACAAATAGATGGACTTTATGAAGACTTTACTGATTTTGGTGTTAAGAGTCTGCTTGAAAACAATCAAGAGTTTATGGAGCGAATCAAAAAATGGCAGGTAGATGAGAACACCGTAACTGGTGAGCAGAACCCTACGGTTAACATTATTGATTTTGATAATTGGAAGGCCAACCGATTTGTTGCAATAAATCAGTTTCGTATTGATACCCCTGCTGGCGTTAAAGAGTGCATCATTCCTGATGTTGTATTGTTTGTTAATGGCCTTCCGCTTGTTGTTATTGAATGTAAAGATGTAAATAGCTTTACGTCAGACCCAATGAATCAAGCAATAGAGCAATTAAGGCGATATGCCGATCTAAGGGAGCCTGAAGGCTCTCAACTGATTGAAGGGGAAGAAAAGCTTTTTTATACCAATCAATTAATGGTTGGTACATATGGTGACAACGCCAAGTTCGGTACAGTTACATCAACAGAAGAGTATTATTTTAATTGGAAAACAATTTACCCTGATGATACTCCTTATGTAGACCCCACGACAGGGAAACATCGTAAACAAGAAACCCTTGTTCAAGGTATGTTGCACCCAAGAAACCTGATAGACATTACGAATAACTTTACATTATTCATGGATGCAGGAAAGCAACGCATAAAGGTTGTTGCTCGTTATCAGCAATATCGTGCGGTTAATAAGATTATTCAACGAATTAGAACTGGCGAGACAAGTGATGATCGTTCTGGTGTCGTTTGGCATACACAAGGTAGCGGCAAGTCACTAACAATGGTCTTTTTAGTGCGCAAAATGCGTAGTACCGAAGACTTGAAAGATTACAAAGTATTGATGGTCAATGACCGTAAAGACCTAGACAAACAGCTTGGTGAAACGGCTGATTTAACAGGCGAAAAGGTTTATCGCATTTCAAGCAGTGATGAAGTTAAAACAGAGCTGTGTGATGATCGCTCAACTCTGAATATGGTGATGGTGCATAAATTTAGAGAAGCAGATAACAGCAATACACCAGATTATTTAAATGAGGCTTTAGGTAAATTTGTTGCAGAACCCTCTTCTGATTATTCTTCTGAAGCTGACAAGGACAATGTTGTGAAGCTATTTGAAAGCTTTGGTGAGGTTAATTCATCAGAGAAAGTGCTTATCATGATTGATGAAGCACACCGAACACAGAAAACAGGGCAAGATAAAGCCAGCTTGTCGGACAATATGTTCGATGCATTCCCCAATGCAACTCGCTTGGCTTTTACTGGTACTCCTTTAATTGCCGACCACCACAACGATCCAACTTGGAAACGCTTTGGCAATAACCCTGATGAACCATATATTGATGAATACAAACTTCAAGATGCCGTAGATGATGGTGCTACTCTGCAAATATTGTACGAGGGCAAAACAGCCGACTCAGCAATCTATGATAAACATGGTTTTGATACAAAATTTGAAAACTTATTTAAAGACAGAACCGAAGAAGAAATAGCCGCAATCCGCAAAAAATATGGTGCAACTGGCGATATATTAGAAGCTGAAGATCGTATTGAAGAAATATCTAACGACCTTGTTAAGCACTATATACAAAAAGTATTGCCTAGTGGCTATAAAGCTCAGGTTGTTTGTTCTTCAAAGCAAGCGGCATTGCACTACCAAACGTTTATTAGAAAAGCGCTTAATGACTGGGCAGAAGAGGAAAAGCAAAAGCCTACAGAAGAACAGGATATAGAGCTGCTCAAACAGGTCGAGTTTTTAGATGCTATGGTTGTCATTTCTTCTGATGGAACGAATGAAAAGGCTTCATTCGTTGCTGCTAGAAACGAGTCTCGTAAACGTAATGCGGTGGAAAACTTTAAGAAGAAATTTGATTACGACAAGCCAGATACAGGCATCGGATTTCTCATAGTTTGTGACATGCTTCTTACTGGTTTTGATGCGCCCATTGAACAGGTTATGTACATCGATAAGAAGCTAAAAGAACATAACTTACTGCAAACAATAGCCCGTGTTAACAGAACATATCCCGGCAAAACAGTTGGGTATGTTGTCGATTACATAGGGTTAACTGAGAATCTAAAAGAAGCGCTATCGCTATACTCAGGCAAAGATCAAAAAGATATTTTAGACACGTTTAAATCGGTTGAGTCTGAAATGCCTGTACTTCAAAGCCGTTATAGGCAGTTAATTCAACTATTTGAAGATAAAGATATCTCACAAATAGAAAATCTCGTTCAACAGAAGTTATCTTCAGATATTGAAAGATACAAAGTTACTGAGTCAGTCATTCAAGCATTAGAGGATATTAAAACTCGCGATAGCTTTAATGTTTATCTAAAGAAATTCATGCAAAGTATGGATATTATCTTGCCAAACAAGCTGGCACATCCATACAAAATACCTATGTATCAATTTAGTCATCTACAGGCTAAAGCAAGAGAGCGGTATAAAGATGACTCTATCAATATTGCTGGTGCTGGTGAAAAAGTTCGCAAGCTAGTTAGTGAACATCTAATTAGCCTAGGTATAAACCCTAAGGTGCCACCTGTAGAGTTATTCTCAGACAAATTCATTACCACCTTAAAAGAGCATAAGGATGATCGTGCTGCGGCTAGTGAAATGGAACATGCTATTCGTAAGCATTGTAAAGTGAATGAAGCTGATGACCCTGTAATGTATAAACGCTTCAGTGAAAAGCTGGATGATATTCTTAAGAAGTATAATAAGCAGTGGGATCAGATGCTGCTTCACTTGGAAACATTAAGAGAGGAAATTGATGAAGGTAGAGGTGATGATACATCTGCTGGAGATCCGTTTACTGATCTAATCATTGAGTTGGCATTTGATGGTTCTTGCCAGCCAAGTGAGATGGAAGCCGTTAAGAGTATTGTTGAACAAATACTAGAAATAATGGCTGACAAAATTGAAGGTTTAAACTTCTGGGATCGCCCTAATATGGTTGATGAACTTGAAGGTAAAATCCAAGAAGTATTTATTTTGAGTGACATTCCGGCACTAGAAGAATCCTTTGAGCTAGTGACAACAGAGTTATTGAATCTAGCCAAAAGAAGAGAGCTAGATATTTTGTCTAACAGAAAACAACAGGATGGTAATTAGTGGCAGATACTTTAAATGTCAGCACATATAAGGATATCAGCTACCAACTGAAGAAAAGTGATAGGAAGACAACAAGTATTTATATTGAACGTGATGGTACTGTTTTAGTAATAGCGCCATCACCGTTTGATGTTGAGAAAATTGAACAAATCATAGAGTCTAAAAGAAGCTGGATATATAAAAGCCTAGCCGAGTGGGAGGACCTTAACAGAACTCGAATACATCGAGAGTATGTTAACGGAGAAAGTTTTTTATATTTTGGCAGAAACTACCGTCTGCAACTAGTGAAAGACCAATTAGAGCCTCTCACTTTCCATTATGGACAGTTTAAGTTGTTAGATTCAGAAGTTGCTAATGCCCCTGATCACTTTAAGAACTTTTACAAAACGAAATTGCAGCAGCGCTTAAATGAAAGGCTTAAGCTCTATCAGCCAAAAATGAAACTGAAACCTGCCAGTATTCGAGTTATGGAGTTACAAAACCGCTGGGGATCATGCACTTCGAAAGGAGCAATAAACCTTCATTGGAAGTGTGCCATGTTACCTTTAAGTGTGTTGGACTACGTTATAGTTCATGAACTTGCGCATTTAGAAGACAAAAATCACTCTCCCAAATTTTGGCGTACGATAGAAAAAGTGATGCCAGATTATGATGAAGCCAAAAAGTGGCTGAAGTTTAATGGCGCAGGAATGACACTTTAACTGTTTTATAATTAGTAGTTTAGAAGACTACTTATTAAAAAGTCAGGATTAGATCCACGCTTTCAATATGTTTTTAACCAGTGATTTCCTATGATTGGCCTGTCTAGGTTTATTGAGGCTGAGTTATGGAAACTATCGTAAAAAATTGGCAAATCGTGAGTGTATTGGAGGGCGAAAATTCCATAGGTAAAGTACTTTGGGGCGTATGTATTGAAGATATGTCGTTCCGATTTATAGAAGGCGATTATATTTGCACCTCAAAGTTGGTTGAAATAACCCCCAAGGAAGGTTTACTTAAAACAGCCAGTGGCAGTATTTATAAGGTAGTGGGACGAGGCGGTAAAGCAAGTATAGATTACCGTGACTTTGAGCTACTGCGCAATGGCTTTAGCCCTGAGCAAATTCATGCGTTGAAAACCGCAACACAGCAGCATTAACATAAAACTGTAAGTTGCGGCAGCTATTCTATAGACAATAACACGTCTTTACTTGCGACAAGCCAAGATTGTATCTATTTAATAAACAATAGTGCCTGTTTAGTTCTGAAAGTATCTGTTTTCATTCTGAGCCACTATTTCAAACCACCTGCCCTGCACACCAGCCGCTACTCCATGCCCATTGAAAATTATAGCCGCCAAGCCAGCCGGTCACATCCATCACTTCACCGACAAAGTACAGCCCTTTTTGGCTTTTGCACTCCATGGTTTTAGAAGACAAAGCATCGGTATTCACGCCTCCCAAAGTGACTTCTGCCGTTCGGTAACCTTCTGTGCCATTGGGTTTAACCTGCCAATCGTGAAAGCTGTACACAACTTCGCTTAGCTCTTTTTGGTTGTACTGTTTGATGGCTTTGTTTTTGATTTGAAAATAATGCAGTAGTGTTTGCACCAAGCGTTTCGGGTAGTGATGGCTCAACACACTTGAAAGCTGGGAATTTGGGTGGGCCTTTTGCGCTTCGTCAAGTATCGCTTGTAGATTTTGATTTGGTGATAAATCAAAGTGAACACTGTCACCTGCTTGCCAAAAAGACGATATCTGCAATACCGCTGGTCCGCTCAATCCTCTATGAGTAAATAACATGCTTTCGTTAAAAGTGGTGTGATTGCAGCTTGCACTGGCATCTACCGAAATGCCACTTAACTCAGCCAGTACTTGCTTGTCGGCCTCGTGCAAGGTAAAGGGCACAAGGGCAGCGCGTGTGGGAACAATGTCTAGGTCAAACTGCTCAGCAATTTTATAGCCAATCGGCGTGGCACCCAACTTTGGCATACTCAAACCGCCAGTTGCCACCACAAAACTTTCGCAACAAAAAGTACCCATGGCAGTATCAACTTTATAGCCGTTTTCGTTGACTTCGAGTGAAACAAACTCACAACGGTTAATGATGTTTACCTGCGCTTTTTTGCATTCGGCGAGTAACATATCGACAATGTCTTTAGCGCTATTATCGCAAAACAACTGCCCTAAGGTTTTCTCGTGATAGGCAATGCCATAGTCGTTGACGAGGCCAATAAAATCCCATTGTGTATAACGGCTCAAAGCCGATTTACAAAAGTGTGGATTTTGAGATAAGAAGTTTTCGTGTGATGCGAACATATTGGTAAAATTACAACGCCCACCACCAGACATCAAAATTTTGCCGCCCAGACGTTTGGCATGGTCTATCACCGCTACTTTGCGACCTCGTTTACCGGCTTCTATCGCGCAAAATAAACCCGCAGCTCCTGCCCCAAGCACAACAACATCATAATCTGTGACAGATTTCACCAATTTTTGTTCTCAAATACACCTTTGTAGTTGCGGATAAGTATACGGGTGGCACTCAATGAGCGCCACCCTCATCACTAAAACTTAGCGCTTACTCCTAATGAGAAACGTCGCCCGTAGTGATCGATTCGGCCGCCACGAATACGTTCATCAAAGTACGTTTTTATCGATTCGTCGGTAATATTAACGGCTTCAAATTGTACACGTATGCTTTCAGAGATATCGTAAAAAATACTGCTGTCTACAGTGCCAAATGCGTCTTGAAATTGATCAGATACAGCGCCCACACCATTACTCACCAAAAAGTCATCTCGCCAGTTGTAGCCGACTCGTGCGCCAAAGTTGCCATATTCGTAAAACGCAACAACGTTAACGCTATTTTCTGACAAGCCTGCAATGGGTTGTGCGACGAGCTGTCCGTCTTGTGATACTTCTACTTCACTTTCAACAAATGTGTAATTGGCTTGAATACCCAAACCATTGAACGGTGATGGTAAGCCTTCAAATACTTGTTGATAGGCGATTTCCAAACCGGATATGTCACCTTTACCCGTATTTGACGGGGCACTCAATATTACTTCGGTACCTTCTACATCTAAAAGCTGTGCCTGAGTTGAAATAAAGGTACTGATGTCTTTATAAAAATACCCCATCGACACATAGCCAGCTTCGCTAAAGTAATACTCAGCCGAAACATCGTATTGCAGCGCTTCATAAGGTTCTAAAAGAGGGTTTCCACCTCTAGCGGTGGGCGAATCGGTGCTAAACGTCAAGCCTGGACGAAGATCGGGTAAAGACGGTCTAGTCAACACTTTGGCAAAAGCCGTGCGAAGCAACCACTCCTCTGACAACTCTAAATTTAAGTTGGCACTAGGTAGAACTTCTACGTAATCAGTCTCGAAATCTACCGCTTGCGGTGCGCCGTCAATGATACTTGTGCCTGAGGGTGATTGCTCAGAGTTGACGACCCGTAGACCGATGTTACCGAAAAAGGGTAAATCACTCTCTTCTTCAAAGTTAAGAAGTACATATGCAGCCGAAATAGTCTCTTCCACTATGTATGAGTTTCTTTGGTCGCCTGCCGTAAGTGGGTTGTTGATCAAGTCAGGTGTAAAGAATCGATCAAAAAAGCTACTTTCATTCGGTACCGCCCAAACACTCGGGTAGTTTGCGCTGACTTGACTCGCAAAATCACTGACTGGAAACGCCTCAAAAAATTCACTGCCAAAAAACTCGCCACTGATCCCATCCGAGACTCTGATATCACGCCTGTTGTACTCGCGTTGGCGATGACGGTAGTGTAAACCAAATTCAACAGAAGAAATTAGCCCAGACAGGTAACACTCAAAATCGAGTTTTAAAGCATTGTCTGTGTCCTCAACTGCAATAGTACGATATTCAATGCGTCTACCCGGAAATATACTGCTGTCGGTAATATCAACGGGAAAGCTAAAGGCGGGTGCATCATTAAAACCTGCTCGATAGTCAAAACCTACCGCTTGGTCATTCAGACGAATACGCGTGCGTCGAATAGGCGCGACGGTCTCACTATTAGCAAGTGAGGTACTAAGATCAACAGCCACGCGCCAATCTTCCATGTCCCAAACATTATTTATACCCAAACTAAAGGAGTCATGCTCTGAATCAGAACTTTCTCGAGAAAGTTGTAAGTTGGTATCCAAGGCAGTACCAGCGACTAAGGAATTTCCTTCTACAATTGGGTTAGCCACGCTGCCGCCCAATTCAATATCTATCCCTATTTCATCAAAGGCCACATTAAACTTGGAGTACAAGAGATCGATGTTAAGTTCGTGAACATCATTTGCTTTCCACTGGATACTTGATGCAATCGATTGACGTGTTCTTTCTTGGCGTTCGAGTGTGGGGCGATTTCTCTGTGGTGCAAACACCTCTTCCAATGATTGCGATTCGCCTTCTTCAGCAGAGAGTGCACCTTGGATCCAATTAAATGTAAACACTCTATCTTGACGAAGATCTCTCTGTGAATAAGCACCAGAGAGTAAAAAGCCTAGGGACTTGTCATCGTTTGTCCAGCTATACAGGCCTGATACTTTTGGATCGGTGCTGTCCGCTAAGTCTGACTGACTGGCAGATACGGTGATTGAACCTGATGTACCCAGTTGAAAAGGTTTAAACGTTTGGATATTAACTAGACCACCAATCGCCCCTTCTTCCATCTTGGCACTCGGCGACTTCACCACTTCAAGCCCAGAAATAAGTGAGGAAGGCAGTATGTCATAACGAAACTGGCGTCCATTTTGTCCGCTGTTTTCCACGTTTTCATTTACGGCAATACTTCTTCCATTTAATTGCGCAATTTGAAATGTTGGACCAAGGCCACGCACACTCACCCCAAGTCCTTCGCCTCTGTTGCGATCTATTTGTACTCCGGGCACAAGTTGCAAGGCTTCAGCTACGTTCTCCGAAGGAAACTTTCCAATGTCCTCAGCAGAAATCGCATCGGTCACCGTATCGGCGGATCGCTTGAGATCCATGGCTCGAATCAAGCTACTCGAGTACGAGCCTAAGACCAGAATTTTTTCAACAACTTCATCACTCTCTGTTGATGCAGTTTGTGCTAAAGCGTTGGTCGCGATAATTGAGCCAATGGCAAAACTAAGCGTAGAAAGGTAAAAACTTTTTTTCATTAGATGTCTCCTATTAAGTTGTTGCTAAGAAGACGAATGAGAAAAAGCTTTTAGGACATTATTTTTTGTGACAATTTAGTGACATAGCGGCAACTCGCATTGCAGCTAGGATTGGTGATGACTCAAGAAATTAGGTAAATCTAGATCTTCACGCTCAAATTGACCGCGAGATTAGCGCCCACCAATTCCAATTCTTTTAGAGTTTGCCCGCCTGAATGTTCAAAATAATAACGAAGAGGCGCCGACAGCAAATTTTTTGCACTGAGGGTAAATTTGACTGAGTCTGATAGCCAATATGCTAAATCTGCACGCAAATAACGTTGTTTGGCAAGGTTTGTATCAGGCACTGGTGCACCATTTTCCGTAAAAAGTAATTCGCTTTGAATATCAAGCCCGACCCTCGCACTTAAGCTATGGTTTTCATAGACAAGTTGTGCCTTAAAATTCCAGTCTGGAACCAACTCAACTTGTTGCTCTATGCCTCCTTTAGCTAGCCACGTCCCACTCATGTTTAATAAGGTACTAGCTGATAGTCGAATCTGCATATCAGCCTCTGCACCATAAGTCGAGAAATCTCGGCTATTCTCGGGTCTTGATAAAAGGTATGGCTCGTCAAAAATATTGATTGTTTCGCTTTCAATGGCAACAAAACCCGATAAGGCTCGCAAAAATCCACCGAAAGACACGTTTACATCACTATGACCAGACCAGAGCCAGTGCAGCTCTATGTTGCGGGACTCAATTGGTTTCAGTTCAGGATTACCCCCCGACGCTAGACGCACGCCTTCCGTCGTATTTAAAGACAAGCCCGGTTGGAGATCAGAATAGCTTGGAAAGGCAAGAGAATGACTCGCAGAAAATTTTAGCAATGCATCTTCACTCAATTCCACACGCATGTTTACACTCGGTAACCAATAACTTCTAGCGGTATTATTTTGCCGAAATACCGGAGTTTGGAGACTAACTTGAGGCTCAACACCAGTCACAAAGGATTCCCAATATTGCCAACGAAGACCGACACTCAAATCAATCGGCATGGGTGACATATACGATGCATCCCCTTGAAAAAAAGCACCTAACACACTTTCTTGAATAGCGTAACTACGCCCCAAATCAGCCAAGCTAGCTTGTGTATCATCAAAATCACTCAATATTGTTCTACTCAAGCTAGCACTAGGTACTTGCCAAACGCTAGGTAACTCTGCTAAAAAATCGTCAGATAAAAAATTCCTCGGCGTTATGGTCTCAACAAAGGAAGGCATAAACGAAATGTCTGCTAGTCGCTCAGCATCTGCTGCAAAATCCCGACGACGGTATTGTCGATGTTTGTCTCGCCAATCTACGCCAAAGCTAAGTCTATCTAGGTAGTGCTCGTTCAGCAAAAGCTCGGCCTTACTGACTAGTGATGTCCCTTTGTCTGAAGAACGAATACTTCTTGAACTTGCATGTTCTATATATGCAGCATCAGCAACTAAGTTAGGAAAAGGGCTTGGCGCAAAAGATACATCCGCATCTAAGCCACCTAATAAGGAATAAGAAAAAGGGCGCGGCTCAACCTCAATGCGCGTTCGCTCAATTAGACTCGCCGTTTTACTGATAGCTGAAGTATCGGCTACAGACAACAATAAACGCCACGCGTTTTGGTTTACCGTGACAGAGAGCATACTCGTGCTGTTACTATGAATTTGCTTGGAGGTATCCAACGCTGAGCGCAACACAATACTGTCAAAAGATGCCGCTACCAAACTGCCGTTTTCGACAATAAAATCACTAGGAGATGATGCTGCTGTATCCAGCCGAGCAAGCCAACGTTGCTCGGTGTAGTGGCTGGTTAATGACGAATAGAAATGATCTGCATCTAAACTAAAATATTCACTTGGTCGCCACTGAAAAGAAAAAGATTGGCTATCATGATCTCTGTTTTCGTTCTCGATGGTTACTGCTATTCTATTGCTTGGTATCAAGACGTCTTCACCCACGCCATCCAAAAAGTAGCTATTTCCATTTGGCTCCCAGTTCCATGTTTGAAAGTGATCTTGACGAATGTCTCGGCTAAAGCTACTAGCAGATACAAGCAAGCCAAACTGTTTGTTAGCACTTACCCAACTTTTTAAACCCCATATTCTGGGCGACTCAACTTTGCCCTTTTCATCTCCTTCAATACCCACACTAAGTTCAGTGAGTTGTTTCTTCATAGACAAAGGCCGTATGCTTTGCATGGAAATTGTTGCGCCAATCCCACTCGCCGCGGCATCGACTTTTGGCGACTTGACTAACTCAATCGCTTGAATATGTTGAACAGGCAATACATCAAATCGAAACGCGCGTCCAAATTGACCACTGTCTCGCACATTCTCATTAACAGCCAAAGTATGTCCATTGAGTAAAGTTGTCTGATAACTAGGCCCGACTCCCCTTACACTGACACTCAAGCCCTCTCCAAAATCGCGGGAAATAGTGATCCCCGATAAATAACCAAATGTGTCAGCGAGGTTGGCGGTCGGCGAAGCGACAAGCGCCGAACGATTGACTGAACTGAGAATATCATTTGCTGCTTGTCGTTTGGCGAATTCCCCAGAAAAACTGCTGCTCCAAGCGTGAGTATTTGCAGTATAATCGGCGCTTGTCCTATTGCCTCGCACTTCCATTCTTTCAATATTTTCTTTTTTTTCTACTTCCACTACATTGACCACCCCTTTTCTCACTTTTGGCTTAAGCACGACGCCATTTGCGATCAACTTTATGTCTATAGACGTCGAACTTAATATGACTTGCAATAAAGTGTGTAAGGGATACCGACCACTAATAGCAGGCGTAGTGATATCCTCAATTAGGCTTGCATCAGCCACAATTGCTGTGTCAAAAAGATCAGCGAGAATGGGAATAAGATCCGTTAAGGTTGAAGCTGGCAAGTCAACTGACTGGGACGGCAAATCGCCGTCAAAATCTTCACCAGACTTTGCCTGTACAGGCACAAATGAGGCGACTGCCACAAGCATGCCCGCCAACACAACAAAGTAGAGTACCTTGCTCATGTTTTTACAACGCACTTAGATATATATTGTCTTTGTTTTCATTGATTTTTAAGTTGTATAGCTCACTTATTAAACGCACGCTAGCAGGTACATCGCGTAACATAAATGATCCTGTCACCTTTTTTGTGTTGAGTTCTGGGGCTAAATAAAGCGGTTTGTGCGAATAGCGATTTAAACGCTCAACCACTAACTGAAGCGGTATGCTCTGGGCATTTAACAAACCATGTTGCCAATCTACAGGGGCAGCCTCGTCAAAACGTGTCTTTTCTTCAAATTGGCCTAAGGTATCCAGTGAAACGCGCTGACCTTGCGTTAATACAATCAGCTCACCGTGCCTGTTTATAACTTCCACCACCCCCTCATATACTGATACCCGCAAACCTTGTTTGCTTTGCTCAACATTGAACTCGGTGCCGACAACGTGAATCTCACCATAAAAAGAACGGATCTGAAATGGCGTTTCAGGCTTATGTTGTACGTCAAAATATGCCTCACCTTCATCAAACGACACAAGACGTTGAGTATCTGATAAAGCAACGGTAATTTTTGTACTCGCATTTAAACGAATACTCGAACCGTCACTCAATTCAAAGGCACGCTGTTCTGCCGACGCAGTGGAATAGTAAAGAGGCTCGACTTTGGCCTTCGCTACAGTCAACTCGGAGGTGCTTGGTGTTTTGTTGAATAATACAACGGCTAATAGAAGGCATGCTGCCATCCCGGTATACCAAAATGCCATGCGCTTGTGCTGGCGAGGTGCCTGAGCGTCTCTTATTTGCGTGAGCGCTTGATGCAATGCTGGGTCATGCCAAATATCTTGCTCTAAGCTATCTGTTTTGGCGGATGGGGTGTTTTTTTTATCGTTGTCCATTTTTTACTCCCCCTTATTGTCAGCCGGCATTAGCTTCGCCATTTCTGACTTTAAGCAATGCATGGCTCGAGAAATATGTTTATCTACACTATCAACTGAAATATTGAGTACCTTAGCAATGTGTTTTTTATCTTGCCCCTCTACGCGGTACCTAATAAACACCTCTTGTCTGAGCTTTGGCATCGCAGAAATGAGTGATTGATACAGCTCTATGCGCTGCGTTTCATGCATCACCTTATCCAAATTGGTTTTGTGGCAGCTCGGTTCGTGTGGCATCGCTTCTGGCATATTAGCCTCACAACGATGCATATCAAACGCGATATTGCGCGCCACTTTTTTTGCATATCCTTGAGGATGCTCTATGGGCGTGGTTGCCGACGACATCTTAATATATGTCTCTTGCAACACGTCATCAATATCACAGTCTCGCTGTACAAGCTTTCTCACGTAATTTCGCAATGAAGGCGTGAATAAAAATGAAGGAGAAAAGGAGGATTTCATAACAAGCACTGCCGTTTCTTGTCTGTTTAAACTTGTAGCAGGCTATAGTCGGCGATAAAAATGACAACAAAATGACATCTTGTGAATGACTAAGTCGTGTGCGGGTAAAACTAGAGCAAAAATGCAAGCTAAGATCCCGAGTCACAGAAAAGAAAAAGAAACTCGGCTACTCTCCAAAAAAAATCTGCAAGCTCAGATTTGTTACACGAATTAACTAAATAGTAATTTTATTTAACATAAATGCGAAACACTTTAATAATAAACGACAATACTCTGTAATACGTCACTGAACATGCGAGCACTTATCAAAACGGAATGATTCGTCTGGTGTGAGGATAATGGTCTTGAGGAAACATGATAAATAAATTTAGTCAAAAAATACCCTTGTCGTTGGTATTACTAGCGGTAGCACTGTTGGCCACTGCGCTGTTGGTTGAATTTGACGGTCAAGCAGGCGATGGCATATTGCGTTTCTTTGGGCGTTTCCACGTGCTGGTATTGCATTTTCCTGTGACTCTACTGCTTATCGCGCCGATTGTGTGGTTGCTAAGTAGCACCAAGAAGTATGAAAAATATCGCGTGGCGGTCATGCCTTTGTGGTGGCTGGGAGCCATCAGTGCAGTCTGCACGGTAACCTTGGGTATTTTGCTGGCGGCAAATGAAGGTTATCACTTCCAAGAAGTAAGACTGCATATGTTGGCAGGTACCACAGTTGCTTTACTTGCTTTATTTTGCACCGCTAAAGCCCACAATTACGCTCAGCAAAGCAACTTGGGCATACGCAAAACCCAAGTCGTATTGAGTACTAGCCTTGCACTGAGTATCTTTATTGCTGCACACGCAGGTGGCAACCTTGTTCACGGCGAAACTTATCTGACTCGTTTTGCTCCACAGCCCATAAAATCTCTATTGCACAAAGAAGATGACACGATCAACATCGCTGCCGTTAATGACAGCCATTACACCGACACTGTACGACCAATACTGGAAAAAGCGTGTTTCGATTGCCACGGTCCCGACAGCCAAAAAGGCAACGTCAGACTGGATAACCTTAACCCTGATTTTGTAAACGGCATTGATGCGCCCCACTGGCATGCAGCACTGGACATGATTAACTCTGGTGAAATGCCACCCAAGAAAAAATATCAACCGAGTGACGAAGACCGAAGGGTCATTGTCGATTGGATGACAGAGGGTATTAAGTTAGCCAAAGAAGCCAAAAAAGGCGATAGCCAGTTGGTTATGCGAAGGTTAACAAGAGAACAATATACTAATACTTTGCAGGAATTACTTGGGCTGGATATTGATTTTGGCGCTGCATTACCTAGTGATCCTCTTTCGGCTATGGGTTTCAGCAACAGTGGTGAACTGCTACAGAGTTCGACCTTACACTTAGAAACGTTTGAATCTATCGCCAGACAAGCTTTAGACAAGGCAATTAATATTGGCGACAAACCTCAAATTCACCACTATCGTATGAGCTTTGGTCGAAACAAAGGAATGGGTGAAAATGGAACCAAATCAACTGGCTACCTCGACACGCCCGTCGACCCTGAGGATTTCATTGTTAGACCCGCACCGTTTAACGACACAACAGATGAATTTGAAGCAATAAAACCCTATTTTAGCGCCAGTATGCGTGGCTCAGATCAACGTCGTTTTCTTTTGCATGACGATAAGATGTCGCTTTATTCTGCAAAACCTCACGTCGATACTACCGCAGATGGTCAATTTGGTGCATGGCATGGCCCATCCCCCAATTTATCTATGCAGATTAAAGATCAGTATCCCCGAGAAGGCGACTTTGTTGTCAGGGTTAAAGCCGCAAAAGGAAACAGCTTTGCTAAAACAATCAGCTCGATCATGCCATCTAACGAGTATCCGGCTCTGGTCACAATTAAAGAGGGTCAATTAGCAGATTCTTTGTCTGAAGGCGAGTTGTCTCAAGTCGCAGCCGGTGTCAGTCGTTTTGTCCAGGTCGAAGGCTTGTCAATCGCAGGTGAGTCCAAAGAACTGCTGTTGAACAATGGAAAGACAGAAGCGGTAAAAGCATCGGGTTCAATTTTATTGGATGACGAGCTGGGCAATTTGTATCAATTTGATCTAGTCCATCCCGAACTTGCCCCAGGCACACAAGCGCAAATAAAAATTCAAGTAAAACCCTTGAAAAAGATGACTGTTACGCTCAAACCTACAGGTAAAGCGAAAGTAGGCGAGCTCGTGGCTACCAGCTTTGCACATACATTTATGACTGGGCGTTGGCACAATATCACGATTACTGGCGATCAACACTTTCCTGGATTTAGCCATGTTGTCGCCACCAAGTTAGATACGTCTCATCCCATTGCTAAGGATTACCCCTTAGACTACTTTGAGAACAATATCGATGACTCAGCCAACCCCGTCATCACGCCTTATATTGGCACACGAACTGACGATGGTATGGATTACAAAACCTTCGCACAATCCGCTCTTGTCGACTCTGAAGCTTCAAAGATATATACATTTAAAGGGCGATTGGAGAATTTGCCGATACCTTTCCACGGTACTGTCGGTGACCATATTACCAGCAGTAGCATGAAAGTTGGCCTTTGGAATGATGACAAAATTAAGAAAAACGAAGACAAAGGTTCAGTTTTAGATATCGAATACATTGAATTTGAAGCGCCCTACTTTGAACAATGGCCAACGCAATCTCATCAGCAAATCTTTATCACCTCGTCTGCCCCAGATGGAAGTGAAGCGTACGCCAGAGAAGTTATCACACAATTTACAGAGCGTGCATTTCGCCGTCCTGTTAGTAAAGACGATATCGATCCCTACATGACGCTATGGCACACCGTCAAAGATGATTTCCCTACCTTTGAAGAGGGTATAAAAGAAACGCTCGTGGCCGTCTTAAGCTCACCTAATTTCTTGTTTTTGGTTGAGCCACAATCCGAGCAAGCGAATACCTTAATCGCCGATGAAAACGATGCAAAAGAAAGTGATACGCCGCAAAGCTTACTTAGCGCGACGATAAATTTTGTCGGAGAAACCTTTAAGGGCATAGCAAGCGCACACGCCAGTCAAACCAGCATTGGTTTAGATGAGTATGCACTTGCTAACCGTTTGTCCTATTTTTTATGGAACTCACCACCCGATCAGGAACTACTAAACTTAGCCAAGCAAGGACGTTTATCTGAACAACTGAATGCACAAATCAATAGAATGCTAGCGGACGATGAAAAGCTCATGCGCTTTATAGAAGTATTCAGCGAGGAGTGGTTACGTTTAGACAGACAGCAACTGCAAAGTGTCGACGTCGAAACTTTTCCAGATTACACACGATTTGTAAAACAAGACATGTTTAGTGAAACCACTTACTTTCTCAAAAAGCTAATTCAGGGTGACATGAGCATGCTCAATATGATTGATTCGGACTTTGCTATGCTCAATCAGAATCTAGCCGAGTTTTATGGTATTGACGGGGTAGTTGGACATGAGTTTAGAGCGGTCTCACTGATAGACGAGAGCAACGAAAACAGCTCAGACTCTCCTCGTATCCAAAGGGGCGGATTATTGTCACAAGGTGCTTTCTTAACGGGTCACGCTGATGGCGTCCACAGTCATCCGGTAAAACGTGCTGTATGGTTAAAAGAAAAAATTCTTGGTGATGAGCCGCCGCCGCCTCCTCCCAATGTACCTGATTTGGATCCGGAAACACCAGGATTTGAAAAGCTCACGCTAAAACAACAGCTTGAAAAACATCGTGATAAAGAATCTTGTCGAGATTGTCACGCCAAGATAGATCCCTTTGGTGTTGTGTTCGAAAAATATGATGCTGTTGGTCGGTATCGCAGCCACTATAAAACACTTGCCATTGATGCCAGTTCAACGTTGCCAGATGGCACAGTAGTGGACGGTGTATCTGACATTAAAGCCTATTTGCTCTCAAAACAACCAGACCAAGTAGCCTTATCTTTCATCAAACACCTCTTTAGTTATGCCTTGGGGAAAGACGTGAGTTTTCACGACGAAGATGAAATTCAAGCAATTTTAAATAAAGTTAAACAAGATGAGTACGGCATGAAAAGCGCATTTAAACATGTCATCAACAGCCCATCTTTCTTAAATAGTAAAGGAGCAAGTTAATGGCTCGAGTCAAACCTTTTCGCCTTCATCGCCGCAGCTTTTTAAAAGGTCTAGGCGTGGCTGCCTGCTTACCTTATTTAGAATGCATGGCGTCTACGCCACAACTTGGACAGCGAAGTACGCCTCCCAAAAGAATGGCGTTTGTATACGTACCAAACGGTGTGGGCTTACCGGGTTTAGATTCTGAATATAAGGATTGGCACTGGTTTCCTAATGGAGAGGGTGAAAACTACCAATTTACAAAAGTACTTGAGTCAATGGAGCCGCATCGCGCCGACATCTCGATAATTGGCGGCCTAAGTCACCCGCGATCACGCAGTTTACTCGGTCATATTGCTGGAGACACCTTTTTAACAGGCGGTGATGTTCGCACCGACTATAACAATACTATCTCTGTTGATCAGTACGCCGCTGCCGTGAAAAAAATTGATAACCGTTTCCCCTCGCTAGTGCTGTCTGCTGATGGTGGGGTCGGGTTTAAATCTCGTGCCTCCACCTTGTCGTTTGACAGCCGTGGCGCAGCTATTCCTTCAGAACATGACCACCGTAAAATTTTTGAGCGTTACTTTACCCAAGACGGTAAAAACGTCAGTATCGAACGTCGAAAAAGCCTTGTTCGACGCAAAAAAATCGTCGATTTAGTATTAGAAGACTCAAAGCGTTTGCAAAGCAAATTAGGGCAAAACGACCGGTATCGCTTAGACGAACACATGAGCGCATTAAATTCACTGGAAGAACAGATACAACGCAACGAGGCTTGGCTAGATATCCCCCTCAAAGACTTCTCAGTTGACCACCTTGATCTAATGGTGGACGCCAAAATAGACCCTCAAGCCTACATTCGCTCGATGTACGATTTAATTGTATTGGCATTTAAAGTAGATATGACAGAAGTCGTCTCCTACATGGTGTCTAGAGAAGACGGCATGGGTTTAGGTGACGCATATCCGCGTTTATCTTTGGGGATCAAAAAAGGCCACCATGCAATTAGTCATGACAAAACAACTGGACATTGGACAGAATGGGGACTATATGATCAGTGGCTAGCCGGTCATTTTAGTTATTTTGTTGAGCAGATGAAAAACACGCATGATGAATTTGGCTCCCTACTCGACAATACGCAAATTCTGTATGGCAGTGCTTGTAGCACAACGCACAATGCGCGGAATTACCCGTTGATCTTGGCTGGGGGTAAAAATATGGGCTTAAAACACGGTAGTTATCACAAGTACTCTGACGATGTGCATTTGTCCAATCTATTTAAAAACATGCTAAATGCTGCCGGTGTACCCGCCACATCATTCTCTGATAGCAATGATGTTGAGCCTGACATGCCGCAGATTTTCGGTAAAACAAACACACTGGCAGTATAAAGCCAATCTAATAAGAAAAAGGAAACACTATGTCAACAGGGCTAGGTGACACGCAAGACAACATGGCTGGAGAAACAGCTAAACCTGCAACTCAGGCAGCGGTGATACACAAAGGCATGTTGCTGCCGTTTATACTGGTAACAGCCTGTTTTGCACTTTGGGGCGCTGCCAACAACATGACTGATTTACTGGTTCCGGCCTTTCAAAAAGTCCTGAGTATGAGCCAGCTACAATCTTCTTTTATACAATCTGCTTTTTATGGCGCTTATTTTGTTATGGCGCTGCCGGCTGCTTTTCTTATCCAAAAGTACAGTTACAAAAATGGCGTGCTGATAGGCTTGTCTATCTATGCGCTAGGTGCGGTTTTGTGTTACCCCGCAAGCCAAGCAATGAGTTTTGAGTTTTTCCTATTAGCATTTTATGTGTTTGCATCAGGTTGTGCGATTTTAGAAACCGTTGCCGCGCCTTACATCATGTCGATGGGCCCAGAAGCGAGCGGTACACAACGTATTAACTTAGCTCAGGCATTTAACCCCATTGGTGTATTGATGGGCGTTTTCTTAGGTAAAGAAGTAATACTTAAAGGGCTGAATGATGCCACGGAAGCAGAACGAGCATTGATGTCGGCACAAGAGCTCAGTGCCATTCAAAGTCAAGAGCTTGGCAATGTTGTCACTGCCTACTTGATTGTTGCCTTAGTCGCATTTTTGTTGGCTGCCATTATATTTTTTGTGCGCTTTCCTAAGGGACACGCAAGCGATAACTTTGGCGAACTAAAAGCCGCTTTCAATCGTTTAAAACAAAATAAACGATGGAAGTTTGCAGTCGTGGCTCAGTTTTTCTATGTTGGCTGCCAAATAGGTGTGTGGACTTACGCAATTAAATTTATCATGGATAATCACAGCGCCGTAAATAATGAAGCACAAGCGGGGGAGTACGTTTTTTATGGTTTGTGCGTGTATACTGCTTTCCGTTTTATATGTACCGGCTTGATGAGTATCATTAGCCCCAGTCGTTTATTAAGTATCATGGCTGCCATTGCAATTGCCCTCATCATTGTAGCCGTGTTTGCTGGTGGTAACTTGGGCACATACGCATTGCTTGCCTGTTTTCCTTGTATGTCGTTAATGTTCCCGACTATTTATGGCTTGGGATTAACCGGCGTGGGTGAAGATAGAAAGCTAGGGGGCTCGTTTATTATCATGGCTATCTTAGGCGGCGCAATTCTTGTTCCGATTCAAGGCTGGATCATTGACGTCACGGGCAATGTCAATACGAGCTATTTACTGCCGCTTACATGCTTTGCTGTGGTATTGCTGTTTTCTTTGTTCTCACATAAATCACTCGCGGAAAATGAATAAGCAAAACGTATTATTTACCGCATTCATACGTCAACACCAAGGACGGGTGCGTGCGTTTATTCGGAGTATGGGTGTCGAATCAGAAGCCGTTGACGACGTGGCGCAAGAGGCTTTTGTCATTGCTTACAGGGAATTAAACAGTTTTGATCTTGAAATGGACTTTGGGAATTGGCTTTGTGGTATAGCTAAGAACGTTATCAGAAATGATCTACGCAAACGCGCTCGTCAGTACAGAATAATGAATGAGCAACTGACCTATTTTTTACTGGAAGACCTTGAAAGTGAGGTACAATTTGTTAACGAAAATGACAACGAATTGCATGCTTTGAGAGAGTGTATCAAGGAACTCCCAGACAAAAGTAAAGACTTAATCACCCAAAAGTATTCCAACGAACAAAATTCACAAGCACTGTCAGAGCATTTTGGCATGTCTGCCACCGCAATTCGACTGAGCCTTATGCGAATACGCAAAAAGCTAAAGAGTTGCGTGGATTATAGGCTAGAGTATGAAAACTAAAGACGACGAAGACAATTTGCAAAAACGCTTTGACACACTCGCATCCAAACTTGTCGACAGCGCTTTGAATGAAGACGAGACACTGGAGTTGATCGACTTAGGTCGCAAGCTACCCGGCAGCCAGCGCGCATTGCGCAAGCAGCTTGCAATGGATAATTTACTCAGCCAAGTGTTTGCCGAAGAAAATGCACAAGAGACCTTTGTTGAAGATGTGCTGGCGAAAACTCGCATTAGCGAGCAACAAAAAGCATTTGAAGCGCGGATCTTATCCAGTGTTGCTGTTAGCGCCAACGACACCCCAACAAAAAGCTCGAAGACGCCTTGGTATATTTCTGGTTTCAGCATGGCGGCCTGCCTACTGCTTACTATCACGTATTTCATGGGTTCAATAAAGTCGGACAACCCCCTAAGTCAACCAATAGCAAATGAAATAAACCATGATGGCGTTGCGCTTATCGCTAATGCGGTTGGATTAGCACCGGGTAGCCCATTTCGTTCAGGTGAAGCCATTACCCCAGGCGAGTTGAAAATAGACCAAGGCTTCCTTGAGCTCGAATTTTATCAGGGTGCTTTGCTAAAAATAGCGGGGCCCGCGCATCTGGATATTATTGATGAGCAACGCGTAAAACTTCATACAGGCAAAGTCATGACCGATGTGCCTACAGTTGCCATTGGCTTTACGATTGATACCCCTAACTCTGAAGTCGTAGACTTGGGCACAGCTATTGGTGTCAGCGTTGATGCAAATGGCGATTCACAAGTCCATGTGTTTGACGGATTGGTAGAGGCTAGAACCGAAAGTGGAGAAGCGCAACGAATCGAAAAAGGTGACGCGGTAAATTTCTTCTCGCCGAATACCAGTGACTGGTCAGAAGCTACAGCAAATTCAAGTAAGTTTGAGGAGTTTTCGCAAATCGATGCGCTCATACTCTCTGAAGACAATGAAAAACATACTAAGTGGCAAGAGCGCAAAGCACAAACTCTTCAAGACGAGGCCTTAGTGGCTTACTATGATTTTGAAGTAGAGGCGAATAAATTCCGAAAATTAAAAAACATTGCCCCTAGCTCATACGACTATGACGGCGCGATTGTAGGTGCAAAATGGAACGTGGGGCCTTGGCCGGGCAAATCTGCACTGGAGTTTAAACACCCTGCCGACAGAGTAAGAATCGACATTAAGGAGCCTTTAAAGAGTTTTACCCTTGCCACTTGGGTAAAAATCGATAGCTTAGATAGGCAATTTAACTCTCTTTTATTGACTGATGGCTTTAAAGACGGTGATTTACATTGGCAATTAGGTAATTTCCACAATAACCGTTTCGGTACGTTTATTCTGGGTACGCTGTCTACCGAGAGCGAACATTTAAACTACAATTATTCACCGTTTTTCTCGCCTGCTGATTCGGGTACTTGGTATCACTTAGCCACGACTTTGGATCATAAAGCGCAGCAAGTCAGCATGTATATAAACGGACAACGCGTTAAAGAGACTGTGTTACAAAACCCCTCTGAGTTTTGGCGTATTGGTGAAGCCTCAATTGGCAATTGGAATAGCCTTAATGAAAAGAATCCTTTGCGAAACTTAAACGGCAGCATGGCCGAGCTCATTGTCTTTTCGCGCGTACTGCAAGATAAAGAGATCAGCGCCTTGGCACTAAATTAACTTGATCTCGAGATCAGTTAAATTAAGCCTGCGTTAAGCCAAGACAAAAACTTTCGCCAGTGTGAGTTATTGGCTGAACAAGCTTTGTCGATATTCACGACCAAGTTACCGTCTTTGTCTAGCAAAGGTGGTTTGGGTTCGGAGCGAACAAATAAGCCATCTTCGCTCATGTATAAAATGTAATTTAAGCGACTATCAATAGTGACATACACAGACGAACCATATTGCGAATCAATAAAAAACGAGCCCGACCCATCCAAAGCTTGATTAGAAAAAACAGGTAATACGGTCTCTGTGCGCAAATCAAAAGAACGGCGTGTACTCGCTGGTATGGGTCGCCCGGATATAGGTCGCCCGGATATGGGTCGCCCTGATGAATGTTGCTCTGACTCTAACTCCGTAAGGTTGATACGGCGTTCAGAAAGCCTATCAAACTGAAATACAGGATCCGCACCAAGTGCCGTCAACCAACTTTTCCACTTAACAAAGCTTGCGTCTATTTGTATTTGTTCACTATGAATAGGGAAATATTGCACTGTGCAATCTTTGGTATTTGTTAATGTAATGAGATAGTGATTACTTGCTTCTTGAAAGGGAGAGAGGATTGCAATGGGGATCTCTTTATCAAATTGATGGTATAGCCAAAAGGGAGAGACAAGGAGTGTGCTGACCAACGCGACTGTACTCGCACTCAACAGCCAAAAACCAAATCGAAAAGCGAGTCTAGCTTTCAAGGCTTGGCCTGATTAACTTATTTGTAAAGGAACAACGGCAATATTGGAGTGAAGGGGTGGAATGTTCTTTGTTATTCCTCTTCCAGACACTCTCATCATTGCTGCTCCAAGCGACTACATTTTTGGATCAAAGACTTCTCGCATTTGACGCGCAAAGGCGATAAATTTTTCTTTGATTGTTGTTTTAATCTTAATATCTAAGCCGCCTAACAATACATAACCTTCGATCACAATAGTAGGCGCTTGTTTGTCAGCAATAGACGGTGCCTTATTGTCAATACCGCCCAGTATGCAAAAAGCCGACGATACAACGTTAACATTTTCAGGCACATAAGTATTTATACCACCCAGTAAAGAAAACACCTTCAATGTTACCCGCTGAGAAGTAAACACCGCATCAGAAAAGTCTAAATCCACGCCACCCAAGACAGCGACTGCATTCATCTTTGCTGGCACAACCCAGCGTCCACTGCGTTCATTGCCACCTAATATGCTTACCACTTTCATCTCAGCATCGTCTTCAGTGCTTGCCGCTGCATAATTGATACCGAGCTGCTTGTCTTTTTGGTATTTGAGTGCTTCGTCAGAAGGAGGAGAAAGATCTTTGACTTGTTCAACAATTTCAGCATGACTGTTACTCTCCGTTGCGACATCCAACCGACGTTCAAAGGCATGCTCAGAAATAATGCCATGGCTGTAGTTGTATATTAGGGTATCGATAGTTTCTTCACGCACAGTTTCGATAGGGCGATCTTCTAATATTACTGACATGTTGTCCTCACTAGTTGGTCAAATTGACGAATTAAACATTAAGTGGCGTTCTTTCTTTACTCAATGACACTAATAAGCACCATATGTGCCATATATTAAGTTATTGTTTTTATTGAATTATGTAATTTCAATAAAACGAAACCTTGTGAAAAACACGATATTTTGGTGAATGAGCGCGATATGAACAAACGAGCACTACATTCTCTTTTTACTCAACACGGTGGGAAATCGCCACGTATAATCCCGCCGTGTTTACTGAGTGGAGACTACAAAGATTTCAGCATCGTTTCGGCGTCACTGACCTCAAAACGACCCGGGTCTTCAAGATTAAGCGCCACTACTGTACCATCATCAACCAACATACTGTAACGCTGTGACCGAATACCGCCAAAACTATCAGTATCCATATCCAGCCCGATGGCTTGTGTAAATTGCGCGTTGCCGTCGGCTAACATGGTTACATGCTCAGCATTAGCTGATTTACCCCATGCATCCATAACAAACGCGTCGTTGACCGACAAACAAATAATATCGTCCACTCCCTTTGCCTTAATTTTATCAGCCAATGCAACGTAGCCGGGTAAATGCGCTTGTGAACAAGTAGGCGTAAACGCACCCGGTACAGCAAACACTACGACCTTTTTGCCTGCAAATAAATTGTTGCTATGCGGGTTTATCATTTCGCCGTCTTTAAGCAGTGAAAACGTCGCTTCTGGTAATGTCGCGCCAACTTCAATCATTTCAGTTTCTTCCTTCATTAATATAAACATCAAACCGATGTTTCTTGGATGTTATTGCCATGTCTGGCTGTCTATTCTTATCATTGTCTATTGGCAAAGCATAGTTAGGTCTTTTTACCACTACTCGTTGCCTAGCGCGTTCTAGCGCAAGCCCCATCATCTTGCTACTGTCGGTATCTGCCCCCAACAACTGCTGAAAAGCCTGCATTTCTTTTTTTACCATAGCTGATTTTTTCTTATGCGGAAACATCGGATCAAGATAAATCACGTCTGGCTGTATTTGAAGTGTTTGCAAATATTCAATGGCATCTACTTTGAGCAAATTCATGCGCTCAACCACGTCTAGTTGTGCGTTCATGGCTCTATCCACCGCATCCTCCAGCAAGGCGGCGACAATTGGACTGCGCTCAATCATCGTTACACTGGCACCGACACTGGCCATAACAAAGCTATCCGTTCCCATACCCGCTGTACAATCTAGGACAGTAAGCGCTTCTTTACCTTTGATACCGATGGCCTTTGCCAAAGGTTCTTTACGGCCGCCACCATGTTGTTTTCGATAGGCTAAAGCGCTGGAAGCAAAATCGACATAGATATCCGACCACGATGGCTCACTAGACAAGCGCAACACCAACCCTTTTTCGGTAAAAACCAACTGCCACTGTTTATTATTGTATAGCCTTTTGCTTTGCTTGGGTTTTACGCTAAAAACCTTAAACCCCGTTTGCTCCGCCAACAGTTTTGCTTTTTCATGCGCGGCGATACGACCAAGATCTTCAACGAGAATGACAGTTTCAAGTGTTTGTGGTTGATCTTGTTTATCTTTAAGCATTGCTATAATCATCTCGGTACGCCAGCCATCTATCAACGAGCTGTAGCGCTTGCTTATGATGCGTTTGCCACATTTTGTTTGCCATCTCTTTAACGTTATCAATTAACCACGCATCTCGCACTAGATCAGCAATTTTTAAATCTGCTACACCAGTTTGTTTAGTACCCAGCAATTCGCCCGGCCCACGTATTTCCAAATCCATTTCAGCAATATAAAAACCATCGCTAGACGCCCTTAGCACACCCAAACGCTTGCTCGCGGTTTTTGACAAGGGATTGGAGTACATCAATACACAGTGACTCTCTACAGTGCCTCGCCCAACTCGTCCTCTCAACTGATGCAGCTGCGCCAAACCTAAACGTTCGGGGTTTTCAATGATCATTAAACTCGCGTTGGGTACATCAACACCAACCTCTATTACCGTGGTGGCTACCAATAGGTCGAGACGACCGCACTTAAATTCGTCCATAATATTCTGCTTTTCTACCGCTTTTAAACGACCGTGTACCAAGCCTATCTGCAACTCGGGCAAAGCAGTGCGTAAACTCGTCGCGGTATCCTCAGCCGCTTGACATTGCAGTACATCTGACTCTTCAATCAAGGTACATACCCAATAGACTTGCCGTTTATCCTGACAAACTGCGCGTTTTACGCGTTCGATAATCTCCGCACGGCGTGTGTCGGGCAACACGGCTGTTTTTACCGGTGTTCGACCTGGGGGAAGTTCGTCAATAATCGAGGTGTCTAAATCAGCGTAAGCCGTCATCGCGAGCGTTCTTGGAATAGGTGTGGCGGTCATAATAAGTTGATGAGGGAACTGTCCTTGTTGCTCCCCTTTTTGGCGCAAAGCCAAGCGCTGATGGACGCCAAAACGATGTTGCTCATCAACAATCACTAGGGCTAAACGCTGGTACTCCACATTTTCTTGAAAAATTGCATGCGTCCCCACCAAGATATTTATTTCACCATTTTCTAAGGCTACTAAGGTTGCTTCTCGTGTTTTACCTTTGGCTTTTCCCGCCAGCCAGCCCACTTTAATACCTAAGGGGGCAAGCCAAGCTTCAAAATTGTTTGCATGTTGCTCAGCCAGTAATTCAGTTGGCGCCATCAACGCCACTTGATACCCCGCACTAATCACCGACAAAGCAGCTAATGCGGCTACTAAGGTTTTACCCGAACCAACGTCGCCTTGTACCAAACGCATCATCGGTAAGGGTTTGGTCAAATCAGACTCAATTTCCTGCACCACTCTCTGTTGAGCCCCAGTTGGGGTAAAGGGCAGAGTAGCCAAAAATTGTTGCTTAGCGCCTTCATCCACATGAATGGCAATGCCGGGGTCTTGCTTACTCTGCGCGCGTACTTTTAGCATGCTAATGTGATGAGCTAACAATTCTTCTATGATCAGGCGCTGCTGTGCAGGGTGTTTACCTTCAGTCAAGGTGTCCATATCTACATCAGGACTGGGTTGGTGTACGAGTTGTAAAGCCTCGTTGAGTGACAATTGATTGTCGTACAAGCCAGCAGGTAGCAAATCAGTTAAAGCGCCTTTTTGAAGCTGCTCAAGTGCCTGTTTTGCGAGCTTTCGTAAGGTAGTCTGATTGACGCCTTCTGTACTTGGATAAACGGGGGTAAGGGTTTCTTCCATTCCCCCGATACTGCCATCTTCTACTGACTTGTACTCTGGGTGCATCATCTCTAAACCAGATGGACCGGTGCGTACCTCACCAAAAGCACGAATCGTAGTACCTGTAACAAAGCCCTTTAACTGAGCGGCAGAAAAGTGAAAAAATCGCAGACTAATACTCCCTGTACCATCACTTAACTTCACCACTAGCATACGTTTACGGCCGTATTTTATGTCTGCACTCATCACTTCGCCTTGCACAGAAACATGTAAATACGCATGTAAATCAGCAATCGGATACAAGCGCGTTCGGTCCTCATACCGCGATGGCAAGTGAAACACCATGTCTTGTAAAGTTCGTAAGCCCAGTCGCGCTAACTTTTCGGCAACCTTTGCTCCCACCCCTTTTAGGGTAGTAAGAGGGGTATCAGCTAATGAGCGCATAGCAAGGTTTGTGTATTATTATTTTCATGGCTAAAGAGTAACAAACAATTGCACTGCGGACATCCCTGTTTTTTGGGTGGGCTTTAGCGCAGTAACTCACTAAGTTCTTGCTTACTCTGCTCTGGCGTTTTACCAGCCGTATCTAAAATGATGCGAATATGCGCTGCGCCCATTGATGATGCCAAAAATTTTGAAAGTTCTGTCTTTCCTGTTGCGGGCAAGCCTCCAAAAATATACAGCATACGATTTTACTCATTTCCTTTAAAACTCAAATTAGCCTAAACAGTGATTGCCATTGCTTGCATCTCAAAATAAAGCTGGCGCACCTCGCATGAGGTGTAATTTACACTGACACCTTTATTTCCGAGCTAAATAGTAGACAGCAGGGATCACTAGCATAGAAATAATTGGGCTGATGATCATACCACCAATCATGGGGGCGGCGATTCGTTGCATAATTTCACTGCCACTTCCGTCACCAAACATGATAGGAATGAGACCCGCAATAATGGTTAAAACCGTCATAGCCTTTGGCCTGACGCGTTGAATTGCCCCATGACATATTCGCTGTTTGCTATCTCCATTTTGTTGCTGCCAACTGTTGTTCAGGTACAACAACATGATCACACCAAACTCAGCAGCCACGCCAGCGAGTGCGATCATCCCTACAACGGTTGCAACCGACAATTGAAAATCCAAATAGTACATAAACCACAGTGATCCGGATAAAGCAATCGGTAATGTCGCCATGATCAGAATGGTTTGCCATAAACGTTGAAACAAGATTTGTAGTAATATAAAGATGATCAACAAAGTAGCGGGAACGACCCACATTAATTTATTGATGAGTCGTTCAAGATACTCATATTGCCCTGCAATATCCCACGTTACCTTTTCTGGCAAATCGACACTGCGCAACACTTCTCGAAGCTCGGCGACATATTCTGCCAACGGTACATCTGGCCTGACGTCAATAAACACCCACGCAATATTACGCGCATTCTCTGATTTAATGATCGATGGGCCACTGGCTATATTAATATCTGCGACTTGTTCTAGCGTGAGCCACGCACCAGAAGGACTGACAAACGGCAGCGCTCTTATGCTTTCTATACTTGTGCGGTTTTCTCTTGGGTAGCGCAGGTTAATCGGAAAGCGTGCTTTGCCCTGCACAGATTGTCCAATGGTTTGTCCACCTATCGCCATTCGAACCAAATCATGGATATCATCGACACTTAAATCATATTTTGCGGCGGCAGCACGATCGGGACGAATGTCTAAATAACGCCCCGACAAACTGCGTTCACCAATCACTGAAGCGGTTGACGACAACTGTTTCACAGCACTTTCTACCGCAATAGCAGCTTGTTCTATATCGGCTAGCTCGTCGCCAGCTAATTTAACCCCTACAACAGTTTTCACACCCGTACTCAACATGTCAATGCGGGTTTTTATTGGTTGAACCCAAGCATTGGTTAAGCCTGGAAGACTAACTTTACTATCCAATTCTTGGATAATATCGTCCAGCGAGACACCATCACGCCATTCGGCTTTTGGTTTTAGCTGAATCGTTGTCTCTATCATTGTAAGGGGAGCTGGGTCAGTCGCGGTGTCAGCTCGGCCTACTTTACCAAATACGGAATGTACTTCAGGCACCGTTTTAATGATGCGATCCGTTTGTTGTAAAATTTGCCCTGCTTCTTGGATCGACACGCCAGGCAAAGTAGTTGGCATGTACAGTAAATCACCTTCATCAAAGTTTGGCATAAATTCCAAACCTAAGCGTTGTAGAGGATAAATCGCCGACAGGCCAATGCCTAGTGCAAACAAGAGGGTCAACCATGGAAAGCTTAAGCTTAAGTTTAGAAAAGGTTTGTAAGCTGCTTTGAGTCCTCGGTTTACCCAGTTTTGATCTTCCGTGATTACTTTACCGCGCAAAAAAATCACAATTAAAACAGGCACAAGACTAATAGACAAAAGTGCAGCCGCCGCCATCACGAAGGTTTTTGTATATGCGAGAGGTGAAAAAAGTCGCCCTTCTTGCCCCTCTAGTGCAAAGATAGGTAAAAAGCTTAGGGTAATAATCAACAATGAAAAAAACAGGGCAGGGCCGACTTCCATGCACGCTTGCCTGACAAGCGGATAGAAGTTGCTGCGTTTATTATCAAGGTGCTCTAGTTTTTTTTGCGCATTCTCAACCATCACAATCGCCGCATCAACCATGGCACCAATAGCAATAGCGATGCCTCCAATCGACATCAAATTGGCATTGATATTAAACATACGCATCAAGGCAATACCCAGTAAAATAGCGCAAGGTAAACAAAGTGCAACGATTAGCGTTGCCCGAACATGCATTAAAAACAACGCACAAACCAACACAACCACAATGATTTCTTGGACGACTTTTTGTTTTAAATAGTCTATGGCTCGAACAATCAAACCCGTGCGGTCATATGCCGTTTCGATCACGACACCATCGGGTAATGCTGACTGTATTTTTTCTATTTTTTTCTTAATTTGTTCGATAACCGTTAAGGCATTTTCTCCGTCTCGCATGACGACAATCCCGCCAACGACCTCGCCTTCTCCGTTCCACTCAGCCACCCCTCGACGCGTTTGAGGACCTAATCTTATTGTAGCCACATCACCAAGTTTAATAGGTGTACCTCGTTCATTGCTGATACCGATAGGAATATCAGTAAATTCATCCAAGCGCTGCAAATAGCCCTGACTCCTGACCATATACTCGGCTTCGGAAAGCTCCACTACCGAACCACCTACCTCACTGTTTGCCGCGTTAATTGCTTGATGAATTTGTTTGAGTGTGACTTGATAATTGAGTAGTTTGAGCGGGTCGACTATCACTTGATAAGTCTGCACCATGCCCCCTACTTTCGCGACTTCAGCAACACCTGGCACGGACTGCAACTCTTGACGAATAAACCAATCTTGCAGTTTAGTTAACTCACCCAAATGATGTGTACCCGATGTGTCTCTTAGTATGTATTGAAAAACCCAACCCACACCCGATGCATCAGGACCTAGCTCAAGAGACACGCCAGCGGGTAGCGAACTCTGCGCTTGAATTAGATATTCTTGCACGCGCGCTCTAGCCCAATACAAATCGGTATCGTCGTCAAAAATGATATACAAATATGCATCACCAAAAAACGAATATCCACGCACAGTCACACTACCCGGCACGGACATTAGTCTTGTAGACAAGGGATAAGTGACCTGCTGTTCTACAATATCGGGAGACTGACCAGCATAACTTGCTTTTACGATGACTTGTACATCACTTAGATCAGGTATTGCATCAATTGGCGTATCAAGTAAGGCTTTATAAGCCAAGCCAGTGAATAGCGCGATGGTCAAAACCACCAATAGCGGCCAGCGCAGACTGAGATCAATTATCTTGTTCAGCATACATACTCCCTTAGTGCTGGTGACCAATATCACTGTCAGTTTGAACAGTCATATTGCTGGCAATATTTGATAAGCTCGCTTCCGCATCCAATAAAAACTGACCCGACGTAACGACACGTTCACCGGCTTGTAAACCCGCTAGAACTTGCGCTCGGCCTTGCGTAATCAGCCCGACTTCCACCTCTCTTAGCGAAAACTGATTGTCCGCAGATTGAACAAACACACGATTGTTTTGCGCCATTTGAATTAACGCGTCGACAGGGATATTTAGTGCGCTTATTGGAGGCGCATAAACCCTAAGGGTCGCTAGCATATCCGGTTTAAGCAATTGCTTGGGGTTGTTAACGGTTAAGCGCACTTGCAATGTGCGCGTCACAGGATGCAAGGTAGGATATATAAATTCAATCTGCCCCTCTAGCTTGAAGATATCCGCTGCAGGTATATCCAGTTCCACTTTTTGCCCAACTTCGACCCAGTCTGCTTGGCTTGCAAACACTTCTGCGATGACCCATACACTTGAGAGATCGGCAAGCGTCATCAAGCGATGACGAGCTTCAGTATACATGCCTTGCCGGATATTTAATGAAGATACAATGCCATCCTGCTCGGCATAATAGGGAACACGATAAAATACTTCCCTTGTCTTTTTCAGTTGTCTAATCAAATCTTGATTCAAACCTAATAGCTGTAACCGCCTTTCGCCTCTTTCCATGAGTACTGCACTTTGCTGCTTTGAATTTAACAGTGCTAAGAAATCTTCTTGCGCAACAAGTAAATCAGGGGCGTATATTTCATATAATAATTCCCCTTTTTTGATGCCTTGACCCACCGAATTGGCGTTCAGGTTTTCTATCCAGCCTGATGCTCTCGAGTGCAAATGACGCAATCCTGTCTCATCAAGCTGCACTGCGCCATAACTTGAAGTGAAACGCTCTAAGGTGCTAGTCGCTACTAATGCTGTCTGTATGGCCATAGCTTGTTGCATCGCGCCAGACACCTCTACAGAGTGCTCGTTAGAATGATTGTTTTGTTGCAGCACCAGATCCATACCGCATATTGGGCACGTGCCTTCATGATCTTTCACAATATGAGTGTGCATGGGGCAGATGTATTGTACAGATTGTAAAGGATGATGAAGCGGGTTTGATTCACCCTTTCCCCACAAAAGGTAAGTGGTAAGTAAACACCCACACACAGTGAAAAATTTGATAAATTTGAACATAAGACTTCCCCAAAAAATCGCAAATATTTATGATTGTTGCCAATGTGGCTAAGTAGTATTGGTCGCTATCTTATTGGGGGGATAAAGGTATTTTTACTCGGTGATTCAGGTAACTTATTTTCGTAGGGCTGGTACGGATGACTGAACGCTTGGTTGTATTGCTCTATACTCAAGAGTATCGCAAGATAATGGCCATTGCCATCTTGGGCACAACCATGACACGCGTCATTACACGAACTAGTCGCATCCATTGTTTCTGCGTCTCCACAACAACAACTCGCTGGGTCTTGTGAGTCTGTTACATGCATCAACTGCTTGTGGCCGTCCATCATATGACAAGGCTTCGCCGTATCGTCTTCGCCATTGTGCGTCACTGCAAGTTCGGGCACCTCAGAGGCAATTTGCAGGTACAAGGCCGCCGTTCCGCTACCAAAAGCCGGAAAGCACAAAATAAAAACCAGTAAGCCACGCACGAAAATACTCATGAGTTCGATTGTAGTTTATTTTGTGCTGTTGGCAATACTGGAAATTACACAATATTTATCTGTATAGTACAAATACTAAACGGCAGTAAATTGTAAAGATGTGTTTTCCAGCACAGTTGAAGATTCAGGGCAATAGCAGATGAACTATCAGGTTGGTGGTTTTGAAATTGATACCAACAATTACTGTATTAATAAGGACAGCTCTGCGATTGCGGTCGAACCGAAAGTCTTTGATGTCATCGTATACCTGATCAAGCATGCCGACCGTGTGGTCACTAGACAAGAGTTCTTTGATGAACTTTGGCAAGGTTTGGCTGTGTCAGATGCGACCCTTAGTAATCACATTAAATTCGCTCGTCAGGCATTAGGTGACACAGGACAAGCACAACACATCATAAAAACGGTGCATGGCAGAGGATACCAATTTGTTGCACCGGTCAAAGTCAATCTTAAATTCAACTCAACGGCTCAAAACCCTGCATTAAAAATAAAAAACATACTGAAAGTAAGTACTCACAAATATATTTTAACCAGCATTATCTCTATAGTTTTACTTGCTGCGATCTTGTGGCTCTCGCAAACAAACAACCGAGATTTATCTGCCGATCATGTACCCAGCCTGCAAAATTTACCAACTGAGAATTTGCAAGCTCTAGAACTCTACTTTCAAGGAAAATACTTTAGCCAACTCGGTACCCAACAAGACTTTGAAAAAGCCATCGACTTTCTGCAGAAAGCCATTGCGGCCGATCCGAGGTTTGCTATCGCTTACGCCGAGCTTGCTCGCTTGGAACTTAATCAAATTCACTGGTCAGGTAAGCCAATTGAACAACAGACTAGCTTAGCCAAAGCCTTGATTGAAACAAGCCTAGACCTTAACAATATACTCCGCCCTCGGTGTACTCAATACATTTGAACGACAGTATTTAAACGCTCAAATAGCTTACGAAAAAGCAATCGAACTTGACGCCGACAACATAAACGCATTGACCGAATATGGCCATTTGCTTTTGTGGAAGTTACGCGACATCAACAAAGCTGAAACTATTTATACCCGAGCCTTGCAAGCACATCCCAATGACAATCTGATGAAAACATACCTCGTCAGTGCGTTCATCGATGCGGGCAAGTTTAATCGTGCCCAAATCACTATCAATGAAATAATTGAAGATGATCCCGAATTTGCGCCTGCCTATCGCTCAAAAGCAGACCTATACTATTGGCAGGGCAACGGGTTAGCAGAATCCCAGATGGCGCTCAGCCAAAACCTGCGCCTTTCAATCGACGATCCTTTTAGTAGCATGCTCATGTCTCAAATTTATGTCTTAAGTGGAGATAGAGATAAAGCCATCGCTTGGTTGAAACGCGGCTTAACACTGGCTCCTAACTCAAATTACGCCGAAGCTAGCCAAGCCTTAGTTGATAGTTTGCATGGTCAATATGACAAGGCCTTTGATGTATTTGTGCAGCTCCCCCCCAATCAGCATGTGTTCCCAATTTATATGTTTGACTTGTTTGAAGTAGGAAAAAAGTTACATCGCTTACCCGAAGTAGAAGCGCACTTTCGTAATTTTTCACCAAACTTATTTAAACAAAACATTGATATCAATGCTTCGAACTTCATTGCCGCTATATCTGTGGCGAGGCTACTAAGAGAAAAAGGACAACTTACTCAAAGTGACACCTTATTAGATAAGTGTTTGAACGTGGTTTCCACTGCTCCTTATGGCGGTTGGTCAACGAGAGAAAGCGATTGGAAAACGCGCATCTATCTCGCTAAAGATCAGTTGGACTTAGCAGCGCTAGCCTTTGCTGAATATGTTGATACTGGTCATGCATCACATACTGTTTTAAATTCTCCTACCTATTCTCCGCTAAAGCCTCACCCAACTTACCAAGCTGCGCTGGCAAAAATGCAAAGCTATTTACAACACACACGCGCCAAACTTCGCCATATGGAATCAACTGGGCAAATTGTGCTACCCGAGGACATTTAACAAATCGTTAGACAATTATTAGCGTTTAATTAGGACTGTCAATTGCCAGTACTGAATACTGACGCTAACAGAACAACCTTGTGCCACTTGTAATAAGGAGTATTGCAATGCCCACTCCACTAGACATATTGCTCGATCCAATATCTTTGAGTTTATTAGCCCTATACCTTGTATTGATTTTATTGGAAGCCTTGTTTCCCGCTCGCGATTTACCAAAAGCCAAACACTGGAAAACGCGCACCTTTTGCTCTTTCATGCTGTTTTTTTATCTTTCGAGTTATCTTCCCTTACTTTGGGATACTTACTTTTTGCCTTATCAACTCATAGATTTAAGCCATGTAAATCCATTGTTGGGTGCCTTTGCGGGTCTATTGGTTTTTAATTTTTTACTGTATTGGTGGCATCGCGCTATTCACAAATTTACGTTTCTTTGGCGTGTCTTCCATCAATTTCACCACAGCGCAGAACGAGTGGATGCATACGGAGCCTTCTATTTTAGTCCGATGGATATAATTGCTTTTACGTTTTTAGGCAGTGTAGCTTTGGTGTTGTTAGTCGGTCTGTCTGCACAAGCCGCGAGCTTGTATCTTTATGCCAGTATGTTTTTACCAATATTTCAACACATGAATGTACGTACGCCGACTTGGCTTGGATATATCATTCAGCGACCAGAGAGTCACAGCATTCACCACAAAAAGGGTGTACATGCGCATAACTATGCCGATTTACCGATTTTCGACATTATTTTCGGTACATTCAAAAACCCTGCGTCTTTTGAAAAAGAAGCAGGGTATTACCTAGGTGCTTCTTCAAGGATAGCGGAGATGCTGCTTTGTCGAGATGTATCCAAACCTAAACAAACTGAAAGTCACCAAGGTGCATAGCAAATAATAAACATACAACTGCCTATCGGGAGCAACTAAACCGCGCCAGAAATGCAAAAAGGCCTTATAATATTGTGAGATTTGTTAAACGAACCTGAAAAATACTGTCTATGCTTGCCAGAGAGATAAGCTATCGCGATACTCGTGGTCATGTCGAGGATATATGTAGCTTTAATTTCTGTGAAGCAACCATTAGCAACGTCACTGACGCATTGATACCCAAACGGATAATGCTAGCGCGTTTTAATGATAGCTCAGAGGTAAGCAGCAGAAATATTTGTATAAGCAAGCTGCAGTCTATTACATAATTTTTGTAATTTGTTGATTGAGAGATTACAATTTAACTTAGCAAATCACTAAAAGCCAAATAAATCAGCCACCTACACTTCAACGAAATAGCTCTCAATGGAAGAAACCCGCCTACATCAATTCAAACAGCTTTGGAATAGCTCCGAAAAGATAGATATTCCTAGCGTTAAAGCATTCAGAAAAAGACCTAGACTAAGACCCTTGTATTCTGCATTTTTATCTGAGAGACCAAATGGTCAGTCATTTAGAGTTGCTGCGCTGAGGACGTACGGGAAGTTAGACAAGAATGAGTTCAAAGGTATGCCTAAGTTTACGTCTTTAGTTGATGAACTGGTAACTGCATTTCCAAGCTCCAAGAACGAGTTTTTCGATGAGGTTAAAGTCACTCCCGAAATAAATCACTTAAGTCAAATTCACTTAACTCGACCATCTAGTGAATTTTATCGTTTTGACAATGTAAATGTGCAAGTGGGTACAACTGGGCTTTCTGTCAGCAAGAGAGAGATGGTAGATCCCATATCAATGTGTTTGCTTAAAAAGGACCATCTGAGACGTGAGCGATCCTTTAGCATTAAGTCAGGTGTTTTTTGTTCAGATAGATTTGGCAATGGAAACATCACTCACTTTCTATATGATGTTATTGGTAGATACCTGTCTTTAAGGCTATTTAATTTTAAAAAGTGCGGCACCCTAATTTTGCTAAAAGGTAGCTTGAATAAATACCATTATTTTGTGTTAGCTACTTTTAATATTCCATTTATAGAAGTGACTCAAACACAAGCAATTTATTGCCAACAGTTGTTCGTTAGTACAGATATTACAAATGACCACTCAGATGGTTTCGCACACCCAATGAAACTGCTTCAGCCCGAGTTGTTCGAGTATATTCGACACAAACTTACAGATGTTTCGAAGCCTCTAAAGAAATACGAGAAAGTTTACATATCCAGAGCAGATGCAAAGCTTAGAATGGTAGTAAATGAAGAAAAAGTGATGGGAGTTCTAGGTCACCGAGGATTTACTAAAGTGGTTCTCGGTAAACTAACGCCTCAGGAACAGTTCTCAGTTTTTAACTCAGCCGAAGAAGTTATTGCCCCTCATGGAGCAGCTCAGGCAAGTATGATTACAATGGCAAAAGGAGGAAAAATTACAGAGTTTTTTCACACAAGCCTCGGAACTGACGCATTTGCAATTGTAGCGAAGCGTTTAGGCATTGAGCACCAAGCAAAATCAATTTTGCCGACCTATCAGCAAAGAGTTCAGGCTACAAGAATTCCGATAGATAAGTTATAAAATGTTCCGGTAGCCTAAATTGGATTTGTCGAAACTAGCAAAAGACACAAGCTCAATAGAGTAATGTGCCGCTAAACTTGTCCATTTAGTTGTTCAACACGATCTTGCAATTTTGCTTTGTAATAAAGTGTTTTTCGCCGATAAAAGTTGTCGTCGATGTGAACGGGATCTTCATCTCTGAAATCACCACCCCACCGCAACACTTCGTCTTGTCGAATTAGATTAAAAAAAGACACAATGGCGTCGGGTAAATTAGCATGATTGCTCTTTCGTAGTTTTTTAGAGTTATAGAAATTTCCCTGATGAATTAAATTCATATCAATGGCATGACCGATGTGGTGGCAACTTTTCGACGCTGGCGTCACAATTGCGCCTCTTACCTGCTGATTGATCAAGCGTAGCGAAGAGGTTACCCAAATTTTTAACTCACAACTATCGGCAAAATCCCCCAACCTGTTCAATTCAAAAGTAAAATCTTCATCTACCGTCACTTTTTCACCCAAAAACAAAGGGTGGCTATAGGTCACCGCTTTAAAACTGGTATTTTCAAGAATGGGTTGTGCAGCGGGTAATAACTCTGCACTAGGTGTTTTCTCGATAAAGTCACCATGTACATAGCCAATCTTGCCAGTGCTTGTTTTTACTCGGTAAAACGTAACTTCGTCGACAATCGTAAATTCTTCCCGATGACCCAAGACATCCACTCGACTCCCATTGGGTTTGTCGCGTAAGTTTAAGCCTGATACCGATTTAACTCGTCCTTTTTGCATGGTTTTGCTCCCTCATTTGGCTAACCACGAGGCTCTAGATCTGCGCCAGCTGTACTTCCTCGCGCTTTAGTTTGCTCTGTTTGTCCAGATGAACGAATTTTCTGGATTTTCTCCAAACCACGCGAACCAAAGTAAAATCCGTATACCACCATCATGATCGTCCCAAAGAAATCAGTCCAATCACTGATAATCTGTCGTTGATTTTCGCTGATATCACTCAAACCAAACATCGAAAAAGCCGCCAGCAACGACACAACTACCGTTAAAAAAATTAAAGCCATCGGCCGGATGTTTTTTGACAACCAAGAGTCAGATTTCATGTCAAGCTTGAGCCGCTCAGTGAGCGTCGCCTCTAAGCTTTCTTCATGCTCTTTTTGGCGTCTGTCCATTTCCGACATAATTTGTTTAAGCTCAACCTCATAAGCTTTTTTAATTTTCATCTTTTGAATTTCAGTGAGCGCCATTTCTTCATCGCTGCTGACCAATTCATCGACGACTTTACCCACGGTCGCGGTTAAATCAACACCGACTGAACTAAACAATTTGCTAAACCAACTCATACTCTTCTCCTTGTTGCGTGACCACAGAGTGATCTTGTCTTTGTTATGCTTTTAACGTTTGTAAATACTCGTGCATCGGCACAAGTTGCTGACTGACGTGCCACTCCAGCGTTTGTGATTGACCACTCGTTACTTTTTTCAGTGTCGTTTCAAAGACTGCGTAACCGTATTGAGCATAAACGCTGATTTGCGTCGGTTCAGGCAAGTTTATCGAGGTGTAATGGCGATCGATAAATCCGTTCTGATCAATATTAATACTCTGACTACCTGACACATGCTCTCCTGACCAACGTTTGGTCTTCTTATCGTAGTCTACGAAGGTAATTAGATAAAAGTTGCCGTTTAATTTAACCGGCTTAATATCATTGTCGCCTATGCCCGGCACCTTTCCACGTCCGTCTAACTCCAGATGACTCAAACTCTTCGGCAATTTAATTCGCAATTCAAATTGTTTAGCAACCGGTGTTCCCTTCCCAAACCTGTTAATCGCAAACTTTATCAGGCCTGTAGGTATGCTTGAAAGCACAGGCACATTGCTCTGCTTGAGCATACTGAGCACACGAGCTGTTATTGCTTTGATGCTTCGGTCAATTAAGCGCTCATATTCTTGCGTTTCTGCGTCATCCAATAAGCGCAAAGGTGAGGGTGTAAAATCTTGTTGAATGAACCCCGCGGCTAGCAAAGCTTGGGCGGCGCAAAATTCACCTGCTCCCATGTCTACTTCGCGTGTTCGCTGATACATAAAACCACCAAAAGCCATGAATTTATCACCTGGCAGTGTAATGGGTTTGGCAGCGTCATAGGTATCGGCACTTGGATTTTCAAATGGGGCAATGGCGATAAAGCGGTTGTTTTCAGATTTTCCACCTAGTTGCATGCTCTGATCTATTTGAATAAAATTGAGTAACACATACCAACTAAATACAGCTGGTATTGGATCCTTACCTTGGCGTATTTTTTCTAGTTCGCTATCAATTTCAATGTAATCAATCTCCAGCACGGCGTGCTTTTTGTAGTTTGCTGCAATTTCACGGTATATACGCCTTGCTTCGGCTGCAACACTCAATGCACCAGACGGCAATAGAACATTGTCTCTATCAGCGCTCATTATCAGTGAGAGTTGTTGATAGATACCCTGCAACAAACTGGGAGAATCCAAGCCCTGTTTGAGGATAGTGTCACTTTGTTTGTAAAAATTATCGCGCATACTATTGCGCAGCTGCATTTGTTTTCGAACCGCAAATATTTTGTCACCTTCTAATGCACGAGACTGCATAAACACTGCACCCACAATGCTTTGAATATGCCCGACTAAGCGATCAAGAGAGGTCTTAGCTTCGAGATCAACACCATCAAAGTCACCAAAAACGTTGTCTCCCAACAATGGCGTCGAAAGCTTGAAACGCGTGTGCACAGGCACTTTAAAATTAGTGGTAAGTGGTGTGACAGCAGGATCAACAAATACTATACAACGTTGGGTGTTCTCTCGTTCGTCATAAGCGTCAATGAACGAGGCTAGCTTAAATGCGTCGCGAATCGGCTCATTGTTAAAAACGCCACCATCAATATAGCTGAAATTATGAGCGTTTTTTTCAGTTAATTCTTCCGGCCAATTAGCTCCAAATTCATACTTGTAACGTTCCAATACCACAGGTTCAAACGCCATAGGGAACGCCCCTGAAGCCATAGCAGTTGAAATAATTTTATACCATAAATCTTTGTTCTCGCGCATATCATCTACGACACCTCTAGCCGATGAGGCTAGGTGATAGCGTGTCCAACGAGAAGGGAAGCGCGTCTTGTCTTTTAGGTAATCGTCACGCGTTTTTTTACCAAAATATAAATCAAACACGCGTGTTTCTCTGTGCGTGTAAGAGGTCATGCCATCAGCAAGTGCGTAGTGCCCTCCCTGACCAACGGCAAATTCTTTTCGCGCGTCTTTTAAAATAGGGGTTAAATTAGCCAACGAGCTAGCAAACAATACTCTGTCTGCGAGTAACTTCTGCTCCGCACTAATAGCTGGTGAACCATCTAAAATATGCTTGGCTATATTTTCTAAGGCGCCTCTGTTTAGCAAGCCAGCGGAATACTTGAGTGACTGCGGATGATTAATATCCTCAGAGATAGGGGCGAGCAGTTTGTCTAAGGACACTTCCTCTACCCATACTTTTCGCTGAATGTCTGCCATTATTTGTGAGGCGATTAGCGCCTGTTGACGACTTCCTCCTTCATCAAGCGAAGTAAAATCATCACCAAATTCTTCTGTCAGCGAAATCTTGGCATCAGTAATCTGCTCGTCGGTTTGTGCAGCCAGCGCCCTGAGCATCAAAGCCAAAGAAATGGCACCCGCACTTGCGCCTGAAAAGACGTCAATTTCTACTTTTTCGTATGCTTGACCTTGGTCATCGCGACCGTAGAGAATGGCCAATTTGATAGTTTGGGATAGGGCACCGGCATTAAAAGTACCAAGTGATACACCGCCGCCCATAGCAAAGCCGAGTTTGAGGATTGTCATCTGCTGTCCTTAAGCCGATTTTACGCCATTTAGGCAAGTTAAAAAGGCAGACAACAGACTCAAGCTATGAGTAACATGCCCTACACAGATGGTTAGTGTAGTCCCGATTTACAAGCTTTGACAAGTATTAGAAGTTTGATTGGAAAGAAAAGCTTAGAAACTTTGACGAGCCGGTATTGGCGGTATTACTCGATAGCGAGGCGGCATTCCAAGATATACTGGTATCTGAGGGGCGCAGCCAAACAAGGCCTAAGCTGTAAAATGCATTACGTGTCCCTTTAAAACGTTGACTGTAGCCCATTCTAAACGTCGACTGATATGCGCTGATCAAACCTGGAGAAGTTGAAATGTGTTGCCATTTGTATCGATCCCCAAGGGGTAGGTCATTGGGCAAGTCTTTGAGCAAGGCATTGAGCAAACGATCAGCTTTACTCACTGGTAGATCTTTCTCGACAGTGGGAGCTTGAACACTAAAAAAACGATTTTCGTCCAGAGAAATGGTGTGGCTTTCGGCATCGGTAAATAAGCTTGTTGGGCCAAATAGCTTAGGAGGACTAATCCTTGTTTTACGCTCTGTGTTTCCGTTAGCAAACGCGGCACCAGACAATAATCCAGCTAAACTAAGGGCTAGAAAGATAGATAAACACTTTTTCATACACAACACCCCAAAAACGTCGATGTATGAACTTTACGGGATCTGTCTAAGTTTTAAGATATGACAATAAAAAAAGAGTATGTGAATACATACCCTAATTATTTATATAATTGATTTTTAAATGATTTATCTATATCAATTATTTGAGCAATGTTGCCGCACTGAGTACTAATTCCGCAGACGGGCGCACCTTAAAATTTGGATTAACATAGCTAAACTTGATATTACCGAGGGTATCCGTAATAAAAATAGCGGGCGCTGGCAAAACAGCCCGATCCGTAGTGTCAGGCGTGAGTTCGACATTCATTCTGTCTTTGTACAACTTGCGGGTATCATCAGGCACGTAAAAACCAATACCAAAGCCCTTAATCGCATTTAAATCTGCATCCGATAGCAGTTGAGCAGCAAATTCCGTTTCTAACTTTTGGCTCTGCAGTTTTTCTGGTGTTTCAGGTGAAATCGCCAATATTTGATAACCTGCTTCGGTCAGCGCTTGTTCTATATTCTTGAGCTCAGCCAATTGTCGAGAGCAATATGGACACCATCCACCACGATAGAAAACAATAACACTGGGTTTTTGCAATAGCATTGCTTTTAAACTCACTGGGTCGCCCTCAGAAGTTTTCACCATCACATTTGGCACAGCCATACCGTTAAGCAAAGGTGTTACATCCTCTGCATTCTCAGCAATTTGGGTTCTGTCTAATGCAATACTCGAAAAAGCAAACAGAAGCAATGTGCTGGTGAGCATAAGTTTTATTGAATTAAGCATATTTTTATCCAGAGTTATCGAAAAAGTAAAAGTGGAAACAATGAGCGGTGCCCCTTCATTCTTTCACTTTGTCCACTAAGCATATTATGTTGTACAAATTTACCCGCATAATAGACCGTTTGCAAAATACAAATATTTCGTCAGAAAAAACAAATTTGCTGTGCTCATAGCTGTATTAGCTGTACTGCAAAGCCTGCCACCAAGATGCCGGTGCATCTATACACCCATTGTTATCAATACGTGGAATAGGAAGTGATCTGCGCTGACATTCTTGATAAAGCACTGGAAAGCCACCCTCAAACAAAATAGCGTTTTTTTCGTCATCGGGGATCTGGCTTTCGCCGTACATTCCCGCTTCTGATCGCTGGCGCTGCGCCTCATACAAGACAGTGGCGGCTGCAACTGATACATTCAACGATTGCACCATGCCTACCATTGGCACAACAATAGATTGATCTGCCAAAGCTACCGCTTCAGCCGTCGCGCCACTTTTTTCCTGGCCCATAATGATGGCTGTTGGTTTGGTATAGTCCACTTCTCTGAAATCGATAGAAGAATCGTCTAAGTGGGTGACCAAGACTTGCATGCCTTGATTTTTTAAATATGCCACCGCGACAGCCGTGTTGGAATGGTGTTTGTTTTTAACCCAAATTTGGCTGCCCAAGGCCGTGCCTTTACGCAAGGCAGGATTTTCAGCCCACACCGCATGCACCTGATGAATCCCCACGGCATCAGCAGTACGTATAATCGCCGAGACATTGTGAGGCTTATGGACTTCTTCCATCAACAGCGTCAAATCGTGTTGACGCTGGGACAGAACCTGCTGAATTCGAGCATAGCGCTCGGGTGACATGCACTGTTGCAAACGAATACTCCGATATTACTCAGGTAATACCATGACAGCTTCTATTTCGATTTGCGCATCTTTAGGAAGTGCACTTACTTGCACTGCCGCTCGTGCTGGATAAGGTTGTTCAAAATAGCGAGACATGACCTCGTTCACGGTAGCAAAATTAGCAAGGTCAATTAAATAGATATTCACCTTAACAAGGTTTTTCATTTCGCCATTTGCTGCTTCTACAACTGCTTTAATGTTTTCAAATACCTGTACGGCTTGTGCTTCAAAATCTTCTGACACTAAGGTCATTGTTTCAGGCACTAAGGGTATTTGACCTGACAAATATACCGTATTACCGGCTTTTACTGCTTGGCTATAAGTACCAATGGCAGCGGGCGCATTGTTGGTTTGAATGATAGACTTTGACATGGTGAAATCCTCGTTAGCGTCGAGTGTGCAGCAATAAAAACTGCTTAGTGTTGTTTGTTTTGGCTGTGCCTTGAAATATGCTGTAAATCAGGCAGGCTGCGGATTTTACGCATAATACTGGCAAGATGCACTCTATTCTTTGTGGTCAATTCAATATCGACCATGTAGTTGTAGTCTTCGCGATCGTCGGTTTGTAAATTCACAATACTCGAGTCGCTACTTGCAATGGCAGCAGTTAACGCCGCTAAAGTCCCCTGACGGTTAATTAGTTCTACGCGCACACTCGCTTTAAAGTCACCTTGCGGTTTGTCATCCCACTGCATCGGTAATACTCTTTGTGGCTCTTCTTTGCTCAATTTACGAATATTTGGACAACCCGTTTGGTGAATCACTACGCCGCGCCCTGGACTCAAAATCGCGACAATTTCATCATCTGGAATGGGATGACAGCAGCGAGAAAAATGCACCATTAAGCCTTCTGTTCCTTTGATGGCGACATTCCCTTTTTTGGTTGGTATTTCGTTTTTTTCGCCAATCAAACGACGCGCGATCATCGCACTGAGTTCATTGCCCATACCAATGTTGGCAAGGAGCGCGTCGTAACTTTCGTACTTGGTTTCATCCAACACGCGGTCTATTTCTGCTTGTGGGATATCATCAAGCTTTATTGTTCCCAAGGCATGGCGCAGTAGACGATTACCCATATTGATAGCGTCTTTGGACTGCTGACGCTTTAAAAAATGCCGTATATTCGAACGTGCGCGAGCGCTCACTACAAAGTTGAGCCAGTTTGCATTGGGCTTAGCACGCGGCGAGGTAATGATTTCTACGCTCTGCCCACTCTCCAGTGGTTTACTCAAGGGGTAGTTTTTGTGCTCCACTCTAGCACCAACGCAGGTATTGCCAATGTCCGAGTGCACCGCATATGCAAAGTCCACGGCTGTCGCACCAATTGGCAACTCGATTATTTTGCCTTTTGGCGAGAACACGTAGATTTCGTCTGGAAACAAATCTGATTTCACGCTTTCAATAAATTCGAAAGAGGTACTCGCATGTTGTTGTAATTCGACCAATGATTGCATCCATTGGTTGGCGCGTAGCTGAGCCGTGTTGCTTTTATCATTGCTCTTTTTATACAACCAATGTGCAGCGACCCCCTTGTCTGCCATTTGATCCATTTCATCAGTGCGGATCTGCACTTCTACAGGGATACCATGCGGACCTTTCAGTGAAGTATGCAGTGATTGATACCCATTACTTCGCGGAATCGCAATGTAGTCCTTAAACCGGTTTTCAATCGGTTTATACATACCATGTATGGCACCCAAAACACGGTAACAATTGTCTATCGACTCGTTGTCAACAATGATGCGAAAACCATAAATATCCATTACTTCGTTAAACGACAGCTCTTTGCTGCGCATTTTCCGATAAATAGAATACAAATGTTTTTCACGGCCGACGACGCGACCACTGATATCGTATTCACCTAACTTTGTGGCTAAATCAAGGCGTGTTTTTTCAATCACTTCCTTGCGATTGCCCCTTGCTTGCGAAACCGCGGAGCGCAAGGCTCTGTGGCGCATGGGATACATCGCTTGAAAACCAAGGTCTTCTAGTTCATTTTTGATATCGTGTATGCCTAGGCGATGAGCCAATGGGGCATAGATCTCTAGGGTTTCTAAGGCAATGCGTCGACGCTTTTCTGGTCTTAGAGACCCCAGCGTACGCATATTGTGCGTTCTATCGGCAAGTTTGATCAGCATGACGCGAATATCTTGCACCATAGCCATTAGCATTTTACGAAAATTTTCAGCTTGGGCTTCTTGCTTGCTTTGAAACTTGAGTTTGTCGAGTTTACTGACACCTTCTACTAATTCAGCCACCGTATCATTAAAAGCGAGTGCCAGATCTTCTTTGCTATAGTCAGTATCTTCAATTACATCGTGGAGCAAAGCCGCCATTAAAGTCTCATAATCCATCCGCATTTCAGCGAGAATACCGGTTACTGCAACGGGATGAGTAATATATGGATCACCACTGGAGCGCGTCTGTCCCTCATGTGCATCGCGTGCAAGCACATATGCAGCCTGAACTTGCTCCACCTGCTCGTCAGGAAGATATTCTGAAACTTTGGCTTTTAGACCTTCAAATAGATACACAGCTAAAACTTGTGATTAATACATAAGCGTAAGAATACGTTTATTTTTATCGCTTGAAAACGTAAAAACGCCGAATAAATTCGGCGTTTGTAAAAAATATTTCACTAATGCTTAATTTTTAGACGCAAGAGATGAATTTGTTGTGTGTCAGTTTCGTAAACTAACACCAAGCTTGCAATTAACTATTCGCTAAAATGCTCGCTACAGAGGCAAATTCTGCCGCTTCTTGCTCACGTTGATCTTGTAAGTCGGTTGCTTCAACGGTTTCGGCTGTTACCAAACCATCTTCGATTTCACGCAAGGCAGTCACTGTAGGCTTGTCGTTACCCATTTCAACCAATGGATCTTTACCTTCTGTTGCGATTTGACGAGCACGACGTGCTGCCACCAATACTAAATCGAATCTGTTACCGATTTTTTCTACCGCATCTTCAACTGTTACACGTGCCATAAATGCTCCGATTTTTGCGTGGGTTAATCAAAATGGTCGCGAAGTATACTGTATTAGTTGTTCAAATCATAGTGTTTCGTGTAAGGGCTGACCATCACAATAGACTTTGCCCCTTGCCACAGGGAATTTTACACCCACATGACTTGAATTTTTTGACGTTTGTTTGACATTTTTCCAAGGGTAATTGTCAACATGGCGGTAAGTAATATGCTCTTGCTGAGTTGCTTGGTTATAATCGTACGAACTCACTTCTTGTGTTTTGTAAAAATCGCGAATATACGGATCATAATCATCGCGAGCTTTATGCAGGTAGCGTTTTTTTAGTCTTTTTGATTTCGCCATTTTGACATCAGCAAAATATTCCTCGTGGCCGCATAGTTCAGCTGCTCGCATATGCCACAAATCTATAGCCGTGTCGTTGGATGTGGTCGCATTCACTCGGTAAGACAAGCCATAAACATTTGTTGCTAGCTGCTGCTCTTCGTAGCCTAAGCCATCCAAAATGCTTTTCGCTCGATAGCCCGTTTGGCAGGCGGTTAAACCGAGTAAGAGCGTCAATGAACATAACGTAGTTAAACAGAATCGTTTACTTTGCTTGCTAATCATGGTTACTCCTTCAACAGTGTTCTAATTCGGTAACAATGCTACTTTAAACCTATGTTTAAAAATTATTACCTCTTCAGCGTCTCCTATTTATAGTCAATAAATCATTGGCGCGCAAATTTTAAGCATTTACGATTGGTCATTGTGATCAATCGGTTTTTCATCAATGATTGAAATATTCAGAAGTTGCATATCTTGTGGATTTTGCTTGAAGTAGGTTAAAAAACTCATTCGACTTTCAACCAACGCTCTTTCAAACCCTAATTTTGTTTGTTCGAAAAGGACAAGCGCTTGCTTTGCACTTTGCCGCGTTGAATATCGAATACCTGCAAAGCCGACCTGTAACGCCTCATCAGCAAAGTAACTCGACATTTGCATATCCATAGAATTGAGTATCGGGGTATCTTGCTTTTCTCTTAGTGAGGTTAAACAACCTTCCGCTGTGAGATCCAACAAGGTAAATTTTGTCTGGGGCTTAGGCGGTAATTTAAAACATATTAATTCGTACTGTGCTAATTCATCGCTGGCATATTCAAGTGTGTGTATATGACTTATATCCATCGCCCGAAATTCAACGAGTGTTTCCAAGATTGCGCCCAAAGCAGACATCGAACAATAGTATGTTTTATTGTATTCGCTTACTGGCGTAAAACGGTTCTTCTTGGGGTTATATGAAAAATACACAGGACTGCGTGTTACAGTAGGATCCGTGTTATTCTCATCGCAATCCTTTGCATATTTTTGGCCTCGGAACAATAATTCATTCGACCGACTATCTAAAACGAACTTTGGTGACCGGTAAATGTTTGGCCAACGCACAGGCTATTCCTTAATAGATTCAATCATCAAAAGCGCGGTATCAATATCATTTTCAAACAGCTTTTCAATAACTGTTTTTCCTTCAAAGTCGGTTAGCGGTAAGGTCATTTTTCTCACGGCTTTTACACCATTTGCACCTATTTCTCTAATAGCAGTATCTATACCCGAAACGACTGTATTACCATCAAACTGCCAAGTAGGTAACTTCGTACGATTGCCGACTTTGTATCCAATCAATTTATTGTCAGCAACATGGCGTTTAACTGTATTAATTTGAACATTAAGCATTTGTGCCACTTCTCCGGTAGTGTAGTACTCACCGTATATGATTTTTTTAGGCTTGGATGGAGCCTCACTTAGCGCGAATGTTGGTAACTGAGAAGCTATATGGTAGGTCTCTTTTGCAAAACGCTTAAGTACAACAGCTTCCGACTCACTTTGGCTAAGTGAGTCAAATATCTTCATGATGTCTTCATCAGGCGCATTTTCTAGTTGTTCAACAAAAGACTCTACACCTCTATGTAATACTTCACTTATAAAGTCTGTGCGCGCTTTAGAAATGTTGTTTAGAGGTCGCTGAAAGCCTTGATTTTCAGACACATCGGACGCAGTTTCCATTATAAATTTATCCTCATAACTCATGTTACACCAGTGAAAAGTGGCATTGTGTTCTTTCTTTATCGGTAAAGAATATACAACTTGATACTACAAAAACAAAATAAGTATACATTATGATATTTATTTTGGCTATTTATTAAGAATAAATGTCAAATTGACAGTTTAAAGATTTGAATGTACATTTATTAAACATTTAATGTACAAGTGGTAACCATGATGAAAAAATATAAAACTTTTGAACACGGACGCCATAAACACATAAAGGATTGCTCAATAAAACTTGCTAAGGTTTTTGCCTCAGCGATGCATATACCCAAACGACTCCATGTAAAAACATGTCTAGCTCGTTTAAACAAAGTCACTGGTGTCAGGCTAAGACACCTACCTAAATCCGAACACATTCCGGCTAGCCGAAGTGCCAATTGCTCCTTAATCGCTGCAGAAATTAACCATTTGCTTTACAACCTTGAAGCGGAATTGACTGACTATGAAAAGACAAAAATAAAAGCAAAAATAGATGAATTAATCATACTGATGGTAACTCGGCCTAATACAAAAGAGCATGAATTTTTGTATAGAGCGCAAGATATTTTTAGATCTATTTGGATAAGAAGCGAGCTGTTTTTCGTTGATTACCCACAACGAGATACAAAGAAAAAAAGTAACGTGATTCAATACATATTTTCTGCTTTATTTTCTGCTTTTGCTTACTTCGCAGGCATTGACAATAGTATTATGAAAACCGTTATGAAGCGAGTCGATCCCAAATTGAGCTCATACTTTATATCTGTACCCGCCATCGATATGGGCGTTGAAGTAGCAAGGAAAGTAGAAGAAGAACCGCAACTAAAACAGCTTAGCCTTTGTCTAGAAGTTACTCAAGAAGCACAGATCTTAATTGATGACTCAGACTCGCGAAATATCATCACTAACGTCAACATCAGAAATGTGATGGACAAGTTGCATAAGACTCTCAAGTCCTCAGAGCGTTCGTTTTTGGTCACAGGGCATTTTACTACCGACGAGAATACTATTCACAATATCGATGAAATACACAGAAATGGTTGGCAGTTAAAAAAACAGCAAATTGAAAGTGATTATTTTAGTGTTGTCAGTCTTGCGTCAATTAAGTTGATGGCATCAATAAAGCACTCTCATTCAATCACTTTCGGGAGCGCCACTACCAATATTTTATGTAATGCTAGAGTTCATGAAATGGAGGGCAACAATGTGAGCGAGATAAAAGTCACCATATACAATCTTATGATGAGATCATTCGAGGGCATAATCCAATAGGACGTGACTGATAAAGTATTAGCCGTCAGTTACAAACCACTTTACCTTGTGTCAAGTGCACAATAGTTTTGTGTATGACTCCACAACTACTCAGCAACACTTTTCCGCTTAAAACTAAATGCCAAATCAGATTCGCCGTGTTGTCGGAGCCAGTTTAGCTTATCAAACGCCTCTTCAAGGCTAGGTATATGCCCCTTTGGGATCCACCACATTACATAAGATGCGTCGTCAATCGGGATAAACCACTCTTTCTTGTGTTTTAAAAAGTCAACGTGATGGGTTTTAAACATAAAGTTCTTCAGAGAAGTCACATTTTCCCAAACTGACATGTTCACAATAATATCAGGCTGACCTTCAACGTTAAATCCTGTTGCATCCCCGTCCTCATCCTTCAATCGCCAGATGAAACCAGGGCTACTTTCGGCAATGGCATTGATTGGTGCTATGTTATCCACAAAGCCGGCCATTTCAGGCGAGTCTAAATTAAATCTAACTTTTGCAATGTTAAGTTGCGCAAGGTGCATGGCGTCCCCTAATTTTTTAGCTTGATTGATATGAATGTCCTCTTCACGACAATCTAATCCTTAACGACACTTGGTTCGACACCAGTGGCAAATGCAAAACCTTCATCTGCCCAGCCGGTTATGCCTCCAATTAATTCTTTTACTGGCCGTTTGAGCTTAGCTAATCGAATAGCCGCTTTGTTTGCGCCATTGCAATGAGGGCCTGCGCAGTAGACAACAAACAAGGTATCCTCAGGCCACGCTTTCATTTTACCGGCCACGATTTTACCGTGAGGCAATGATATTGCACCAGGAATATGACGTTTAGCATACATATCTTCTGAGCGCACATCCAATACGACAAAGCTAGGATCAGGTTGTTTTAATGCCGCATGCATCAGCCAAAAAAAGTTGCCATATTGGCCTATCCCAATTTATGCCTTTTTGAGTTTAGTTGCGCGCTAGAGGTGTTTGCTCAGCATCGTCCAGAATTTTCAGAACAACATTACACAACGTCTGTATGTGCGGTAGAGCGTAGTCATAACATAAGTTTGCCGGTGCAAGGTCTCGCGCTCAACACCGCTGAAGGTCTTGATAAGCTTAGTAGTGCTGATTTAATAGTTATACTGGGGTGGCAAGGGGCAGACATACAACCAAGTGAAACATTGCGAAATCATTTGCTGCAAGCATATGAAAACGGTACTAGAATCGCGTCAATATGTTCGGGTGTTAATCTCCTTGCCTATTGTGGATTGTTAAAAGACCAAGTAGCTACCACGCATTGGCGTTATACCGAAATAGCGAAGACTAAATTCCCCGATATTTGTTTTAATGAAAATGTACTTTACACCGACAACGGTCAAATTTTGACTTCTGCCGGCAGTGCAGCGGGGCTAGACATGTGTTTGCACATAGTAAAAAAAGACTACGGTCAACATGTTGCTAATGCTTATGCTCGACGTCTAGTTATTCCTCCTTACAGAGAAGGGGGCAAGCACAGTTTATCCAACAACCTATTCCTAAGCATACCAATAACACTCAACTTTCCGCACTGTTATCTGAACTAGAAAACAACTTGGCTCAACACTACAGTGTTGAAGACATGGCGGCGCTGGTAAACATGAGTGAACGAAATTTTTTACGGCAATTTAAGGCACAATTTGCGACAAGCCCAGCGAAATGGCTGATTGGCGTCAGAATCAAACGCGCCAGCGAATTACTCGAAACCACGGACTTGCCAAGTAAAGCCATTGCAAAGCTTTGCGGCTTAGGTACAGAAGAAAGCTTGCGTCATCACTTTCGACGTCAGTTAAATGTATCGCCATCACATTATCGAAAACAGTTTGCAGAGTAGTAGGATCTGGATATATTCCAAGTAAAACAAACTGTCAGTAAAATCATAAACAGACAAAGAGTTACCAGCTTATCAACTAAGCTCCCGAATCAAGGCAGCGAGCTTTTGAATCCCTGCTTCAATTTTGTGATTGGGAATAACCGTAAAGCCGAGACGAAAGTATTGCTTCGCTTGGCTATCGTCTGCAAATGCGATATCGCCCAATTCTATTAAAATACCTTGTTCTCTCGCTTTTTTTTGTAGGATTTGACAATTTAAGCCGTCGGGGCCTTTAATCCAACTAGTCGTGCCGCCGTTGACAGGTAGTTTGATGTTTGTGGGGATATACTTGTCAATAGCGTCGTTCATGCTATGCCAGTTGTTTTTATAAACCCGCCATAGCCGTTTTATCAAAGCATCATAATGCCCTCTCGCGATAAACAAGGCTGTCATACGTTGATTGTTTAAAGGAGGATGACGCATCATCAATCGGCGCAGCACTCTCGCTTCGTCGATTAGAGCTTTAGGCGCGACCATAAATCCCATGCGCAGCCCCGGCGCTAAGACCTTCGAAAAACTACTCATGTAAATAACGCGATCGTCTATATCTAGGCTTTTTAGTGCGGGTAAAGGTTCATCGATGTAGTTACTTTCTATTTCATAATCATCTTCAAGTATGATCAAGTCTTGCTCAACGGCTTTCTTAAGCAAGTGTTTTCGCCTTGAAATTGGCATGGTTACGGATGTTGGCCATTGATGACTAGGCGTAATATAAGCATAGTCAGCCTGATTGAGATTGTCGTTGATGAGCAAGCCATCTTGATCGATTGCTTGTTCGATTACCTTGTCGAAGTGATTACAAAAGATATTTCGCGCATCTGGGTAACCTGGGTTTTCCATGGCAATGGTTTTGCCTTTGCCTGCCAATAAGGTCGATAGCAAATACAAGGACTGTTGTGTGCCGACGGTAACTAATATTTCTTCGGCCTTAGCCCAAATTCCTCTTCTGGGTAACACGCGAGAGCGGATTTGCTCTATTAGCATGGGATCGTCGGCTTCTAATTGATCACTTGTCCAGTCTTTTACCGCAATAACGTTCAGTGCCTGTTTTGAACACTCTCGCCATTCAGCAATAGGAAAGGATGCAGGGTCGATTTGCCCCGAAATAAAAGGATAGGGATACTTTTGCCAGTCAGAAGGCTTTGTTATGTTGCGCTGGTGGCTCGGCGTAAATGCAAATCGCCCTTGCCAATCAGGCTTGCTTTGCGAGACAGGAGCCTCTGTTTGATCAACCTTTGCGGTGCCCTTTAATATCTCAGGGTTAGCAAAATATCCCCTACGTGATTTAGCAATCAGGTATCCATCCCCGACTAAATCCTCAAACGCAAACATGACGGTCTGACGAGATACTTTTAGCGCTTGCGAGAGCTTTCTACTAGATGGCAAGGGTTTGTGGATAGAGATCCTTTCATCCAATATTGCGATCGAGATAGCGCGTTTGATTTGATCTTTTAAACTCTCACTCGCGTTTTTATCGATATTGATTAACTGTTCAAGCATACTAGACAACTGACTTAGTCACTGGGTAATTGTTCAATTAAACCAGTAATTTAAGCCTTAATAAATGCTTAAATTACCAGAGTTTTTAAATAACTCATTTCACGAATGGCATATTTGATCCCTTCGCGACCAATACCGCTTTCTTTTACCCCACCAAAAGGAAAGTGTTCACTCCTAAAGCCTGGGCCATCATTTACTGCCAAAGTGCCCACTTCTAGTTCTTCATACAAATATTTTGAGAGCGCGAGGTTTTGCGTAAAAATACCGGCCTGTAAGCCATATGCCGAACTGTTAATGATCGGTACGATCTCCTCAATATCAGTAAATTTACAAAGCGGGATGACGGGTCCAAAGGTTTCTTCTTTGATCAAGTCACAAGTATAGGGCACATCTTCTAAGATGGTTGGGTAGACGATGCAACCATCCATTTGATTCCCACAAATGAGCTTTGCCCCATGTTGAATCGCGTCTTCTATCCTCGCTTGAATTTCATTGGCTGCTTTTTGATTGATGACCGGTCCAATAAATGTATCGTCTTCAATGGGGTTACCCACCTTAAGTTTACTGGTTTTTTCCAACAACAGCGCTCTAAACGCACTAAATACCTCATTGTGCACAAACACGCGCTTTGCCGCCGTACAACGTTGACCAGCCGTCGCGAAGCGCTGGTTGATGGCAGCATCCGCCGCTGCATTTAAATCAGCATCAGGCATCACGATAAGGGGGTCGTTTCCGCCTAGTTCTAACAATAATTTTTTATACCCTGCGGCTGACGATATTGCATTGGCCGTTGCCGTACCACCGGTAAAGTTTATACAAGAAATATCAGGGTGAGCGACTAAACTTGGCATGTCAGGAATATCAGGCATACAAAGTTGTAAACACGCTTCGGGAATACCTGCTTCGTAGCACAAACGGGTCAGCAACTGCGCAGAAGCCGTATTTTGAGGACCTGGTTTAAAGAGTACAGTATTTCCACCCGCGATAGCCGGTGCTAATTTATGAATAGCAATATTTATTGGAAAGTTAAAAGGTGTAATACACAAGACGGTACCCAAGGGTTTCCAACATACGATACCCAATTTGCCGCGTGCTGGAGAATAAGCGTCGGAGTCTAGTACTTCGCCAGATATTTGTCTTGCTTCCTCCGCACTGGCAATAGCGGCGTTGATCGCTCGGTTCATTTCGACGCGACTGTCAGAAATCGTTTTACCTGTTTCGCGCGTAATGAGTTCTGCAAGTGTTTCGGCGTGCTCTTCTAATAACTCTGCTAAGCGTCTAAGTATTTCACTGCGTTTGAAAGCCGGAATATCTCTCAAGGTTTTTCGCCCTTGCTTGAGTAACGCCACTTTCTCATTCACTTGCTGTGCGGTGTCATAAACAAATTCGTCGATTAGTTCGTTATCGAAAGGATTGTAAATCTTATATGTTGTGTTCATTCATGACTCCTATAGCAATGAATAAAGTTGATAAAGCATTTTTATCAGTGCGAGAAACAAAGTAAATCGCATGAGTTTAAAAAACAGTTGATTGTCTATTTTGTCCAACAACCAAACACCAAGTTTTGCCCCGACAACACCTGCCAAGCTTAATATTAAAATAAGTTCAAAGGCATCAATAAACGAAAAGCCCAAATAGATAAACGCTGGGATTTTGGTTAAATGCGTATACGCTTGCATCATTGATTTGTTAGCAATGATGGCTTCTTTGCTCAAATCATCACGCATAAAAAAAACGGCGAGAATAGGATCGATCACACCAACGGTTATACCGATGAAGCCCGTCGCAAACCCGACCCAAACAAAATGTTTATCCGCCACTTTAATATCAGGCAAACGTTTGGGCTTAAATAAGGTGTAAATCGTTAAGCCAACCAACAGTAATAAAGGGTAAAACTCACCTAAATACTCAGCAATAAATACCGTGGTAACGACTGTACCTAGCGTTGCACCAACAATAAAAGGCCAACACTTTTGCCAATGAATATGTTTGCGCAAATACCAAGTACGCGTCGCGTTATTGAATATTTGCACGGCACCGTGCGTTGCGATCAATGGTTTGAGAGGAATATATATACTCATCGCCGCAAACATTAAGATGCCACCGGCCATCCCTGTAACGGAAGTAATGACAGACGCTATGATGACGGCGCCGCACATCACAGCAATCGCCAGCCAAGAAAGTTCAGGTATTTCCATTCGCGTGTTGGCTCGGTTGTTTAATATAAGTTACTGTAAAAAAATCTCGATGAGATACACAGTACCAACAAATTATCTTTAATCAGACCAGATAAGTATAATGATAGTTTGCTGGTATGGTCATTTTGTGTACGCTGGTTGTGTTGTCTGCCGAATTTTGTCGGTAGAGTGGTAAAAAAATTATCGAAGAATAATAATGAAACCTAATATTTTTTTTGTTTTCCTAGCACTTATTTCTCCTTTTTCCGCCCACGCTAAATCCTTAGATCAGACCATTGATGAATGGGTCAGCCCATTTAGTCAATCGCTGTCAGATATCGTGTTTTTTAAAATCACGCTGTTTGGGCAAGCCATTCCAGTGATCGTTATATGGTTGGCGATTGCGGCAATATTTTTTACGTTTTATCTGGGTTTCATGAATATTCGCGCATTCCCCCATGCCCTGCGCCTTGTCAGGGGTGATTATGACGACCCCAACCACACTGGCGAAATATCTCATTTCCAAGCAGTGGCGACCGCAGTGTCGGGCACGGTTGGCATTGGTAACATCGGGGGCGTTGCGGTCGCAATCGGTATTGGTGGACCGGGTGCTGCCTTTTGGCTAATCGTGGCGGGCTTTTTGTCTATGTCGACAAAGTTGGTCGAATGTACGCTTGGGGTGAAATACAGACGTATTAATGCAGATGGCTCGGTGTCAGGCGGGCCAATGTATTACTTAGAACAATGCTTGGTCAAGCGCAATAAACCAAAACTTGGTAAAGCCTTGGGCGTCTTTTATGCGGTTGCCTTAGTTGTTGGCTGCATGGGAATTGGCAATATGTTCCAATCCAACCAAGCCTATATGCAAGTCGTAGGTATTTCTGGTGGTGAAGACAGCTTTTTTTCTGACAAAGCATGGTTATTCGGTTTTCTACTAGCACTTGTTATTGCCGTCGTCATTCTTGGCGGTATCAAATCGATTGCAAAAGTCGTCGGTAAAGTTGTACCTTTTATGGCTGTGCTTTATGTTGTATCAGCCTTGGTCATCATTGCGATGAGTGCAGAGCATATTCCCAATGCCATCAAATTAATAGTAACAAATGCCTTTACCAGTGACGGTGTGACAGGTGGTGCAATTGGTGCATTGATTGTAGGATTTCAGCGAGCGTTATTTTCTAACGAAGCAGGTATCGGCTCAGCAGCTATTGCACACTCAGCAGTACAAACTGATAAACCCGCTTCTGAAGGCATTGTTTCGCTACTGGAACCCTTCATCGACACCGTGGTCATTTGTACGTTGACGTCTTTGGTTATCATTACCACCGCTATTCCTAACGGTTTAATGGATAGCGGATTAGAAGGCATCTCCCTGACTTCTGCTTCGTTTGCTCACCACGTCAGTTGGGCACCCTATCCTTTGGCTCTTGCCGCTCTGCTTTTTGCCTTTTCAACTTCCATTTCGTGGTCATATTACGGACTGAAGGGCTGGACCTTTTTGTTTGGTGAAAAACAACTCACTCAACTCATATTCAAGTTTATATTTTGTATGTTTATCATCTTAGGGTGTATGACTAACCTCACTTCAGTCCTGAATTTCTCAGATGCCATCGTCTTTTTGATATCTATCCCTAACATCATTGGCCTCTATCTTTTTGCACCAGAGGTGAAGCGTGAGGTGAATGAATATCTGGCAAAGTTCAAGTAATTACTAGAGCCTGTTGACCTTTGTTGTACACCAAAGGTCAACAGCGAACCTCAAACGCAAGGTAGTAGAGCACAAGCAAAGCTGTACCTTGCCAACACTTCTACTCTTGCTTTCACAACCGTTCGATTTGTGGTTTACCAACATCAAAAGCAATGTGGCTGAGGAAAGATCCTAGCGCACGGTGACAGGTATTGGTAAAGATGACAGATAAAAAAAAGAGGCTCAATGAGCCTCTAAAAATAGGTTTAGGGAAACCTTACACATGAAACACACCTCAGCAAGGTGATGAGGTAATAATAGAACCGGAATATCCCAGAACTATCACGAAAACGTACTAACTTTATCATTTACGTAAAACAAAACCTTCCAGCCTGATACAACTCACCAGATCTTGTTCAGGGGCTATTTGGTCTCGGCCACAACCTCAGTTAACGCACAATCTAAGGCATGAACGATGTCGTCGATGTCTTGTTTTGTGGCGATTAAGGCAGGGCTTAAACAAATGGTATTGTTAAACAGCGCAAATGAACGGTTAGTACGTCCAATCAACACACCTTGCTTCATACAGTGAGCAGCAATCGCTGCAGACACTGACTCATCTACAGGTACTTTTGTTTGTCGATCCTCTACTAGTTCAAATCCAGCAAAAAGACCCAAACCTCTCACATCGCCGATAATACTATGTTTCTCTTGCAAACCGTGTAAAAGAGAAAGTAAGTACTTACCTTGTTTATCGGCATTTTCAAGCAAGTTCTCTCGCTCAATAATATTAAGATTTGCTAAGGCAGCGGCAGGCCCAGAGGTACATCCTCCAAAGGTCGATACATCGCGAAAATAATCCATTTTTGCATCGTGTTCGACTTCTTTAAACATGTTAAAAATGGCTTCTGTCGTCACAGTACAGGATATTGCTGCATAGCCGGAGGCCACACCTTTTGCCATAGTGACGATGTCTGGTTGAATGCCATACTGTTGATAGCCAAACCACTTTCCAGTGCGCCCTAAGCCGCATACTACCTCGTCTATATGCAAAATTATGTCGTACTTTTTGCAGATCTCTTGAACACGCTGCCAATAACCCTCAGGAGGCGTAATGACGCCACCACCTGCCGTGATAGGCTCCAAGCACAACGCGCCTACTGTTGAAGGGTCTTCCTCCAAAATAACGCGCTCTATTTCGTTAGCGGCACGTATGCCGTAATCTTCTACTTCGCCCCACTGTGAACGATATTCACAGCAGTGTGGCACTTGGATAAAGTCTGGCACAAACGGTCCATAGTGGTCACGCCGTTGTTCTTGACCTGTCGCGCTTAAACACGCAATAGTCGTACCATGGTAATCGCGCTCACGATAAAGAATTTTGCGCTTTTTGCCGCCGTACTTTTTCTGGGCGATTTGACGCACCATCTTGAAGGCTTTTTCATTTGCTTCGGAGCCGGAGTTTGCATAATAAACGCGACTCATGCCGGGCATTTTTTCGATAAGCTTTTCTGCAAATTCACTGGCAGGTATATTACCTGCGGTTTGCGCAAAATAATTGAGTGTTAGCAGCTGCTCTCTCACCGCATCAGCAATTTCAGTGCGACCATAACCGACGTTGACCGTCCATAAACCACCAGAAGATGCATCTAAGTACTCTTTCCCGTTTATGTCCCATACGCGCATTCCTTCGCCTTTGACCATCACAAGCGGGTCGTTGTGATCAAAGATCTGATGTGGAGTAAGATGGTGCCAAACGCTTTTTTTATCTTGTTGAACCGAATGGGTCATTGCGCAATCTGCCTTGTTAATACCATAAAATAGCCATGTCTCCATGCTAGGAGGATAGTGCAAAAGCAGCCAGAGCCAGATTTTTGTTACCGATCATGCCAGTTGAAAACGAAAGCGGGGAAATACGCTATTTTTGTTTGTAAACAACGCCTTCTTTCATCACAAAGTCAATATCTGTGAGCTCGCTGATGTCTTCAAGCGGGTTGCCAGTCACAGCTACTAGGTCAGCGTACTTTCCTGTTTCTAAGGTGCCTAGTTTGTCTGCTTGCCCGAGGTTATCTGCACCGTTTACCGTGGCAGTGATAATCGCTTCCTCGGGACTCAAACCCGCCTCTACCATTAACTCAAATTCTCGCGCGTTAATGCCATGTTTAGACACATAACTGTCCGTTCCAAAGGCAATTTTTACCCCTGCTTTATGCGCTTTACTGAGCGCTTTGATCAGCATTGGTCCTATCAATTTTGCTTTTGCTCTGACAGAAGCAGCAAAAAACGAATCTTCGTCTGCGGCAATTTCAGACACGGCTGCACCAGCCAACAAAGTAGGCACTAGATACGCCCCTGTTTGATTAAACAGTGCAAACGAGGTCTCATCAGAAAACGTACCGTGTTCAATAGAATCAACTCCCGCTCTTAGCGCGGCATTGATACCATCAGCATTGTGTGCATGAGCCGCGACTTTTCTACCAAGCGCATGAGCAGTATCAACAATGGCTTTTAACTCATCATCAAAAAATTGCTGGCCAGTACCCGATGCGGTTTCTGACAATACTCCACCCGTAGACACAAATTTGATATGGTCAGCCGAACGCCTAACCTGATCGCGCACAGCGCGTCTACAGTCAGCCACACCATCACAGATACCCGTATGTTTGATCACCGTAAATACATCGTCTCTAAATCCATGACGCTGTCCATGTCCGCCAGTTGGCGATATGACATCCCCTGCGGCAAAAATACGGGGACCGGGTACATAGTCTTTAGCAATAGCATCGCGCAGAGCAAAGACCGAGTCGCCGCCTCTACCGCCTAAATCACGCACCGTGGTAAAACCTGCCTGTAACACTATTTTCGCATTTCGCGCCGCAAACAACGCAGTGTCTGGATGGGACAGCTCAACGCGTTGTAGTTTAGTACGAGGCCCCAATTCGTCAGTGATGTGTACGTGCCCGTCAATTAATCCAGGGAGTACAAACATCTGCTTAAGATCGTGAACGGTGAGGCTATCATCCTTATTTAACGAAAGCTTCGTTTTGTCAATGTAACCCGGCACAACGCGCTGGACTTTACCGTCTTTAATCACAATGCTTTGTTTTGTGAGAACAGGTTTGCTGGGCACAGCCATCAGCTTACCCGCATGCACGATCACATATTCAGCGCTCAGACAAGAGAGAGAAATCAGTGAAAGTGATAAAGCAATACACTTGGTAAAAGAAAATTTCATACTAGCCTCTACCTTTGTTTGTCGAGATAAAATTGACGAATATCGGCAGACAAGGCTTCCCAACTCTTGATATCTGCCCACAAACGATGGCCTGATTCGTAATACTTAAGCGCGACCCGATCCTGAATAATGCCATGGTTTGCAAAGGTGCGTTCTGTATCAAAAAAAGGGGTGACGATATCGTATAAACCCGAGGCAGCAAAGACTTCTAGCGCCTCGTTTCTGCGCATTAAGGTGCCAAGCTTACTCGCCACTTCAATGATGTTTGCTCGTTTAGCCACGCGATATCGTTGTGGATCAGCGTAAGCCTTTACATCTGGTCGCCAATCCCAATCCTTACCCACTTGCGAATTCCATAACTTATATGGCATTGGCATCGTCACCCCAAGCTGAGTCATGTAATGATGAAAACCCGCTGCGTACATACCTGATTCTTTGTACATTGATGGATCACCACTTAAGGGATCAGAGGCGGTATCATCAAATTCGTCTCCAGTATAGCGGCCATCGCTGTAACCGATAGTAAGTCCTTCCTTTCTTAATAATTCCTTGCGAAAACGGGGAACAAGCACACGCAAGTTAGCAGCAGATACGTAGCTTTCTTCTAAACCGGTAAAATCAGCAAATTGTTTTATCACCCTGCTACGTTCCTCATCTGACATCATGTTGCCTTTGAACAATGCTCCGGCATAGTCATTTAAAGCAAACTCTCTTGCTTCTTTTGCAAAGGCGCCTAGGGGTTTTCCTTGACCTGCCTTGCCATGATAGTGAGCGACTGTCGCCATGGAGGGCAAGTAACCAATGTATGCAAGTAAGTTATTATCAACGGAGGACAACCCACCAAGATCCAAGGCGGGACCTAAGAGCAATAAACTGTTCATATCGATACCATGTGCAGTATGCAGATAGTGAGCTACACCCACAGCACGGGTGGTGCCATAGCTTAGACCCAAGATGTGTTTTGGTGCATTCCACCTTTGCTTGTCCGCTATCCACTGGCGAATAAAATCGCCCATGGATCGCGCATCTGCTCCAACACTCCAAAAGTCTTGATTAGATTTATCGCCCAATGCGTGACTGTAGCCGGTACCCACCGGATCAACAAACACCAAATCGGTCAAATCCAAAATACTATTTGGATTGTCTATTAGCGCATAAGGTGCTGCCCCGTCATCCGAATTTGGCGCCCCCTCTCGACGCACAATTTTGGGACCCAGTAAACCAATATGTAATACTGAAGATGATGCGCCTGGGCCACCGTTGTATATAAAGGTCACTGGACGATTTTCTTTTTTTGCATCTGGTTTTGTATAGGCAACACTCCAAATCGAAGCAATAGGATTGCCCTCGCCATCTCTCAGTATCGTTTCTGCCGCTGTGCTCACATAGCGCAGCGTTTTTCCACCTACTTGGATCTTAGCTTCTTTTGTAAAAGACTTGGCGTCATTTCCAGTCTCAACTGTTGCACATAAAGCGCTAGAAAAAGCGATATATGTCAACACCACGCTCACCCTCAATCTATGCATGCATGACATAGTTTGCTCCTTCTGTAAAATCTAAAATACTAATGATTAAGCTAACCATGGATTGGCTTGTAAATGTTTGCGTTCGAATTGTGTAATGGCGTCTTTGCGCTGCAGTGTCGAACCAATCGCATCTAAGCCACTGAGTAAGGCATTCTTTCTTAAAGCCTCTATCTCAAACGCTAAACATTGTTCACCCACCGTGATCGATTGCTCAGGTAAATCGATATCTATTTGACCAAGGTCACTGCGCACAACTTGTTCGCTAAAGTACTGCATTTGTTCGTCACTTAACTCAATCACCAGTAAACCATTGCGCTGGCAATTATCAAAAAAGATACCGCCAAAACTTGTGCCAATTATTGCGCGAATACCGAGTTGTTTTAACCCCCACACGGCGTGCTCTCTGCTCGACCCACAGCCAAAATTAGAACCGGTTGCTAGAAATTTAGCACTACTCCACGGTGCTTGGTTTAACACAAAATCAGGATTGCGTTCACCATTGGCTAAAAATCGTTGGTCAAAAAAAACACCTCGGTCTAAGCCTTTTCGGTCAATGCCTTTTAAAAATTGCTTGGGCATAATCACGTCAGTATCGATGTTGTTGGCTAACATCGGCGCAATAATCCCTTGTTCTTTGATAAAACCTGTCACTTTGCCACCTCCCACGAACGAATATCACATAAGTGCCCAGTGATAGCAGCGGCGGCAGCCATGGCAGGGCTCATCAAGTGCGTCCTGACACCAGCTCCTTGCCGTCCTTCGAAATTGCGATTGGTGCTCGAAGCGCAACGGTCACCGGGGCTGAGCACGTCGTCGTTCATCGCTAAACACATTGAGCAACCCGATTGACGCCATTCAAATCCGGCGTCAATGAATATGGCAGACAACCCTTCTGCATCTGCTTGGGCTCGGACATTGGAAGAGCCTGGAACTATCATCGCTCTTACGCCTGGCGCGACCTTTTTTCCCTTAACTATCTTTGCCACTTCTCGCAAATCCTCTATGCGCGCATTGGTGCATGACCCAATAAAAGCGTGTGAAATAGAAATGTCTTGCATGGGCGTATTCGCTGCCAAACCCATATAATTTAAGGCACGCTGCATCGCTTTTTGCTCAGCTTTATTAGCTTGTTCAAGAGGATTTGGTACACGACTACTGATATCAACCACTTGATCGGGGCTGGTTCCCCACGTGACGAGGGGCTTGACCTCTGAAGCATCTATATGCACATCTTTGTCAAAAACAGCATCAGGGTCACTCTTGAGTAAGCGCCATTGTGCGAGCGCCTGTTCCCACAGTGCATCTTTGGGTACCCTGGGTTTCGATTTTAAATATTCGAATACGGTCTCGTCGGGTGCCATATATGCTCCTCTTGCTCCCGCTTCTACCGCCATATTACAAACCGTCATACGAGCTTCTACACTCATGCTATCAACGGTTGGACCACAAAATTCAATTGCATATCCCGTTGCACCATCAGCACCAATTTTTCGGATTAACTCCATGATGACATCTTTTGAGGTAATGCCTAAAGCCAATTCACCTTGTATAGTCACTCTCATGGTTTTGAGCTTTTTATAAATCAGAGTTTGGGTCGCGAGTAAGTGCTCAATTTCTGAAGTACCAATACCAAAACCCAATGCACCTAATGCGCCATAGGTCGTCGTGTGGCTGTCTCCCGCCGCGACTACCATGCCAGGTAAAATAAACCCTTGTTCAGGTGCCACAACGTGCTCAATACCCTGTCGGCTATCTAGGATGTCAAATAATTCAATACCAAAATCACGGCAGTTTTCAGCAAAATAATTAACTTGCAGCGCGCCACCTTCCTGAGGCTCAACCGCCACACGCTTTGGGGCTGTCGAATTCACATGATCCACAACGGCAAGCGACGTATTTGGTCGCCATAGTTTTCTATTTGCCTCTCGTAGGCCACTGAATGCTTGAGGACTGGTGTATTCATTAAGTACTTGCCGATCCACGTACAATAAGACATGGCCGCGATCATCCAGCTCACAAACGGTGTGAGACGCAACAAGCTTTTCATAAAGTGTTTTAGGCGTCGACATGGTAATTTCCATTATTCAGAGGCAATTCAGGCTTGAGAAACGCATACACATGCTCCAACAACACTGAGGGAATTTCCTCAGCAATGTAGTGACCCGAAGGCAGTGCCTGCCCCTTAGCATGCAAAGCAAGTTTTTGCCACTCTGCCAAAGGATTGAAGCATTTGCCAACGGTGCCTTCTTCACCCCATAAAATCAGTAAAGGGCAAGTGATTTTGTTGTTTGCTGTAATATCGTCTTGGTCGTGCTGGAGATCCATCCCCGCACTTGCGCGATAATCCTCGCATATTCCGCGTGCAGTGCCGGGTAAACGCAAACACCTCAGGTACTCAGCAAGGGCTTGTTGTGTGAAGGGTTGCATCCCAGCACTTCTCGCTCCCATCACACTATGCAAATAGTTTTCTGGGTCAGCTTCTAACAGTGTTTCGGGCAAAGGCGCTGGACGAACCAAGAAGAACCAATGCCAGTAAGCCCTAGCAAATTGTTCATTGGTTTGTCGATACATGGCTAAGGTAGGTGCGATATCTAACAAAATTAGCTTGTTTACACTTTCGGGGAAGTCCATTGCTAAGCGATGCGCAACTCGTGCACCTCGGTCATGAGCAAGTATATGAAAAGATGAAAACCCTAAAGCTGCCATTAATTGGCACTGATCTTTCGCCATTTCACGCTTGGTATACGAAGTACCATTTTTATCGCCTAATGGTTTATCGCTGTCGCCATAGCCACGAAGGTCAGCTGCCACTACCGTAAAGTTATCAGCAAGTTCATCGGCGACTTTATGCCACATCACATGATTTTGGGGGTGCCCGTGCAGCAACAACAAAGCAGGGCCAGCGCCGCCCATACGATAATGAATGGTAACGCCGTTCACGCGTTTTTGCCCTATTTGATATTTACTAAACATCGAATTTGCCTTATTTAGCTGGCTACTTAGTTTGATTGTCCTGCCAACAACACTGCTTGCAAGCATAAACATCCACTCGATAGCCGATGAGGGTAACCCCTATTCGGGGTCTACCCTTCTTGTACGCTTAAAAGTGATAAGATGCTCTAAGTGAAATAAAGCGGCCGACATTGTCGTAACTGCCTCTTGCCCCAAGGAAAACGCCGTCACGTCTTGGTGGGTCAATGTCCGCTAAATTTGTAATAGTGGCGGTTAAACTCAGCTCATTATCAAAGGTATAACCGACAACCACATCGTTATAAATTCTGCTAGGCACATCATTGGTATCGATAGATTCATCAGTCAGCACATTTGGATCGAGCAATGTCGAGCCAATATAGCGCGTATTGAGTCCATAAGACCAGTTGTCCAGTGAATAGCTAATATTCAGATTGGTTCTTAACTCTGGATTGTCTGGGTTGTTCTTTGTCACAAACAAACTAGTCGGATCATTGGAGTCAATGAGCTGTTCGTGATCGAGCAAATAAGAACCCGTCATTGACACACTTAACTCACCACTGTCAAGCTTAGGCTTATAATAAGCTTCAAAATCGACGCCCCTAGCGTCTAGTCGCCCAACGTTGATTTTAGCCACGTCGATACGCGCCAGTGACAACTGATTGTCCCTCGTAATTAGCGGACAAAACTCATTGTCAATTGTGGGAGAATCTACACATTTTTGAATAATATCGTTTACTGCAAACGAGCCAATGGCGTCGGTAATTTCAATATCCCAGTAGTCTACTGAAAAGGTTAAGCCCTCAACGGCGCTTGGCGTCAGAACAAAGCCGAGTGTAATCGAATCAGATTGCTCTTCGGACAAATTGGTATTGCCACCTGTCACGACTTCTTTAGCTGGCGCGGCATTAGGATCAACCCAGCCATCTGGGATACCCAATGCTGCACAATTTGCTTCTCGCGTTGCCGTACCCAGTGTGATTTGCGAAACATCACAGGGATCGACTAAAAATGCCCCCGTTGTCACACCCGGGCTAAAAAGCTCAGACAAGTTAGGCGCCCTTACACTGGTCGCTTGCGAAAATCGAATACGTAAATCTTCTGAGACAGCCCAGTTTATGCCAAGTTTAGAAGCCAAAGTACTACCAATGGTGTCGTAATCGGAGTACCTGAGTGCGGCTTCAAGATCGAGTTGCTCAACCACCGCTAAATCCGACAATACAGGGATCACAAACTCAAGGTAAGCCTCATCAACAGATAAATCAGCATCTTGTGGCTCTTGCCCTCTAAAAAGGTGCAAGCGGTTTTGCCGAGCAAGACCATCATCTAGGGTCTTTATCGACTCTTCACGGTGCTCATAACCCGTTGCAAACTGCACATCACCTGCAGGAAGCTCAAAAATGTCCCCTGTTAAACTCGCAGAAAACACCTGTTGTTTATTGCGATGAAAACGCAAAGCAGTGTGTTGAATGTAAGCGGCTGCCGCCTCAGAAAGTGGTTCTTGAGCAAGCGGATATATCGGCTGGAATAAAAGGGTTATCTCTCTGCAGGCGATTAATAGTAAATCCGCCGCCTTGTGTTGTATTGTCGGGCTGGCCTGAACCAACAGTTTCAGTTTTGCCGTAATCCGCATCGAGGAAAAATGACACATCATCAAATAGGTCGTAATCTATGCTGAGCCTTGTTGCTAAAGTTTGCTGTTGTTGTCTGAGGCGAGAAAAGTCAACTTGACGGAAACCTTCTGCACCAATGCCGCGTATCCCGTCAAAGGGTACACCGCGGTCAATAGGTCTCAAGTTAGGATCAGCTGTATACCATGTGCCGCCAATATTAAATGCGCCTTTCGGCGAAAAAGCAAAAATGCCCAAATCATCAACGTGAATACGATCAGGAATACCATCATCAGGACCAGTGTTGTCTGGGTTTGGGCGTAGATTAAGTTGTGTACCAAAATCGCGCTGTGACGTTCTAAGCTCTTGTTCCTTGCTCAAACTAAGACCAAAAACCATACTACCGCGGCCGCCATCAAACTCTGCACCACCGGCAAAATCAAAGGAAAACCGTTCACCACCGCCACCTTCTGTTGACGCACCAGCACTTGTCGACACTTCGATGCCGTCAATGCTGTCTTTCATGATCATGTTCAACACACCACTTACCGCATCTGCACCATAAACAGCAGAAGCGCCTCCCGTAATCACCTCTACCCGTTTAATGAGTCCTGCGGGTATCATTGACAAGTCAACGGCTGAAGACGCGCTGCTTCCAGATACTCTGCGTCTACCGTCGATTAAGACCAAGCTTCTGTCCGTTCCCAGACCTCTGAGATTGACAAATGATGCGCCCGCTTCTGGGTTAGACAAGCCACCGGGACTGGCATTGGCGCTACCCAGTCCCACCCCGATTGAGGGGACAGTTTTTAGTACGTCATATAAGTTGGAATACCCGGACTGCTCGATCGCTTCTAAACCCACAACATTGACTGGCGTCGAACTTTCAAAGCCCGCTCGTTGTATCCGCGTACCGGTTAGTATGATTCTTTCGATAGCTTCTTCATTTGCTGCAGCCTCGTCGTTACTCTCAGCGGTCTCTGTTTGCGCATATACAGATGGCAGGAAAGAGGAAGAAATGCCAAGCGACAAAGCCAAGATAATGCGTTTTGATAATGTTTTAAGTTTGAAATTTGGTTTATCGATATGTGTAGGTGTAGCTGTCATGGCTTGTTCCTCAAGTTAAGTATCTTGCATTCTCTTATTTACATCCTTTTTGTGTTTGTGTGTTGTGTGGCTTGAATCGTGACACCCCAGTTGATGAGGCAATTTGAAGACTCATTACTACCCTACTAGTTTACAAAATAGAGATAAAAAATCATTATGTAGACATATAGATTACGATTTGTGTTTAATAGTGCAAAAATTCAATAAGTTTTCAATACAAGACTTAGGAGTCAAACGCTCGCTATGAAAGAGGGAAGTGTAAGTTTTAACGAATTACCCCACCCAAAAGATTTACAGGTGTTTTTAGCCGTCGTTCGCAAACTCAGTTTTGCTGCGGCGGCTGAAGAATTGGGACAGTCGCCTGCTTATGTTAGTAAACGGATAGGGATTTTAGAAGCAAGTTTGAAAACGCGTTTGTTCCATCGAACAACTCGAAAGATCGTACTCACCGATGACGGCGAGCGCACCTATCATAGAGCTATTCGGATTTTAGCTGAAATCGATGATATGGTCGACGATTTGACTGATGCACAACACACACCTCAAGGTCACTTGCATATTTGCTCATCCTTTGGTTTTGGCAGAAAACATGTTGCTCCCGCAATAGCTGAACTGTCTACCAAATATGCAGATCTTGACGTCCGCTTAGACGTATTTGATCGCGCTGTCGACATTATTCAAGAGGGCTTTGATTTGGAAATTCGAGTGGGTGAAGATTTACCCACACAGCACATATGCAAAATGCTCAAACGTAACAAGCGAATAATTTGTGCTGCCCCCGAATACCTCGCGAGGCACGGCGAGCCGAAAACGCTCGACGACCTAAGTAAGCATGCTTGCTTAGTGCTCCGTGAGAGAAACTCCCCTTTTGGTATATGGAGTTTTGATGGCACAAACAAAGAACTTTCTCTTCCGATTAGCGGTCATCTATCTACCAATCACGGTGAAATTATTCTGCAATGGGCACTGCACGGCAGAGGTATCATCATGCGTTCTCTTTGGGACGTTAAACAGCACTTAGCCTCTGGTAAAATGGTTCAAATTCTTCCTGAATACACGCAAGAAGCAAATATTTGGGCGGTTTACCCAACGCGCTTATCTCACTCAGCGAAGCTTCGTGTGTGCGTCACATTTTTAGAAGAATACTTGGCAAGCTGAGGGATTTTTACACCACTAGACAAGATCACACCAATAAATACCAATATCATACCCGCAAGCGATGATAGGCCGAGTGTTTCTCCTAACAGAGGAACGGCTGCCACACCCACTAACACAGGTGTTAAAGAGCCAATTGCTGCACTGCGTTCAGCGCCGATTTTATTGACAGCATAGCCATAAGTAAAAGCGGCGAGTAATCCAACACCTAAGGACTGCACAAGTACCTGAATAGCAAGCTGCTCTGCGCTTACATCAGTAAAGCCGCTATCTACCAATCCGAGGGCTAACAGAGCCAATAATATGAATGTTGATACCAAACTTAAAAAACCTGCCACTGCCAGAGGCGGTAATGCTGCTACGCGTATACAAATAGAAAACGTTGCCCAACAAGCCGCTGCGCACAAGAAAAGCACGTCACCCTTCCAATAACTCGTGTCTCCTTCCCAAAAAGCCAGTACTAATAAGGCAAGAATACCTGCGCCAATGAGAGACAAGCCAATAATCTTTTGTTTGCGTAATTTTTCCTTGAAGAATAGTACCGCTGCAAGACTAATAAAAATAGGTGTGGTGCCAGTAATAATTAAACCAGCGTGAGATGCGGGTGCCAACTCGGCGCCGACACTCATTAGAAAGAATAGTGGCACGCCAGCACCTACCAATATGCCAATCAATAATGTCTTTGGGATCGCCACAATCGACGGCCAATGCCTCAGGGTGATAGGGAGTAAAACAATCGCAGCAAAACCAAATCTTAACAAGGCTAAATCAAAAGAGGTAAGAGTCGATGTCACACCCGCACGCGTAGCCAAAAAGAAAGCACTCCAAATCAAAGTAGTAATGATGGAAGCTGCAATACCCAATTTAAATTGCCACCCATTGGCAAAGGTAAAATGTGCAGGTTTGATTGACGCCGTTGCTTGCGACATGCTGTGATTCCTCGTCGATATAATGATCGTTGCTGGGGGGGTGAGTGTACCCTTATGCGACAATTATGGATGAATATAGCGAGGCATGTCCTTGTTATTTCAAGCTTAAAAATAGACTAAATTGGCATTATCTGCTAAAAATTATGAAAATACTGAATTAATCCGCTATATTGCTATGGACACACTAGATATAAAGATTTTAAAAGAACTACAACGGGATGGTCGCTTATCTAACGTTGAACTATCTGAGGCAATAAATTTATCCCCTTCCCCATGCCTGCGGCGGGTAAAAAAACTTGAGGCAAGTTCTGTGATCACAGGTTACTCCGTTACCTTGGATCGTGATTCCGTAGGCTTGGGTATGACCGTGTTTGTGGACGTGTCTCTTGACAATCACCAAGAATTAGCTACTTCAGCGTTCGAGGCCAACGTTGTACTTTTTGACAATGTGATAAGTTGTCATGAAGTCTCCGGCGCTTCAGACTATCGTTTGGAGGTGGTCGTAGCCAATCTAAAAGGCTACGAATCAGTGTTAAAGCAAATTCAGCAGTTGCCGCATGTCAAAGACATCCAGAGCAATTTTGCCATTCGCACCGTAAAATCAGGTGCACCTTTGCCTTTGTGACGACAATTTTTAACTTGACTAACCAGCACAGTCCAAGCTTTTTATCATGGGCTAAAGCAATGTTTCCAGCAAAGTGGCGTTTCTGGTGCGTTGCTTATCAGCGCGCAAGCTTTTATCAAGGACAATGTTAGCTAGTTGTTTTAAGGTTTCTTCAAAATTATCATTAATTAAGATGTAGTCAAACTCAGCCGCATGCGACATTTCGTCTTTGGCTTGAGACATTCTTTTTTTGATAACATCAGCAGAATCTTTACCGCGCCCTATCAAGCGCTCTTCTAAAATAGCGATAGAAGGTGGCAATATAAAAATACTGATAACCTCAGGTGATATCGTCTTGATTTGCCGCGCGCCTTGCCAATCGATATCCAAAAATACATCCACCCCTTGATCGAGCTTGTCACTTATTGCCGCTTTAGAGGTACCATAAAAATTGCCAAATACTTCTGCATGTTCATAAAAAGCATCTTGCTGGATCATTTGTTTAAACACATCGACACTAACAAAATTGTAATGTACACCATCTATTTCTCCTTCACGGGCTTGCCTAGTCGTGTGAGAAACCGACAATTCTGGAGGATTTAATAAGTTATGCTGTGGGGCAGATTCCAAAAGTGCATTGATTAGACTAGACTTACCAGCACCAGAAGGCGCCGCCACAATAAAAAGATTACCTAAAGGTTGAACCATAAAACCGATAACACGCTATCTTTAATTGAAATAATTCCTTTATGGTAGCATATACATAAAGATTGGCGAGGCAGAAACAACGGAGTACAAAATGAAAGATGCCCAATACGACCAACTCATTGATGATATTTTTATTGCCCTAGAAGACGCATTAGATGCGCAAGAACAAGCCTTTGACTATGATAGCAACGGCGATATTTTTACAATAATCATACCTGACGGTTCAAAAATTGTGCTCAACAAACAGCCCCCTCTTCAACAACTTTGGATGGCAACAAAATTCAACGGCCATCATTTCAACTATGAGGAAGATGGCAGATGGGTAGACGAACGCACCGGTGTTGAATTCTTTTCTTTCTTAGATGAAGCAGTAAGTAAACAAGCAGGCTTCGACGTCACTTTAGACCTCAACAGCTAACCAAGGAACTCAAATGCCTCAATCTGGACTAGATGCAGTAGTACAAGCTGCGCAAGGAACTCACCAAGCGACGGTTATTTGGTTGCATGGTTTAGGAGATAGCGGTCACGGTTTTGCTCCTATCGCGCCAGAACTAAAGCTCGATCCTTCTTTGGGGGTTAAGTTTATTTTTCCGCATGCACCAACACGCCCAGTAACCATTAACAACGGTATGGAAATGCGGGCATGGTACGACATTAAATCGATGGATATGGAAAGTCGTGCAGATGTGGGCGGTGTAAAAGAATCGGCAAGCCTTGTAACACAGGTAGTAGAGCAAGAAATTGCCTCTGGCATACCTTCAAATAAAATACTGATCGCCGGTTTTTCTCAAGGGGGTGTGATTGCCTTAGAGCTGGGGACACGTTTTGACAAACCACTTGCCGGTATTGTTGCACTGTCCACATACATGTGCGCCCCTCAAAACTTACAGATGGAAAAACACTCGGCGAATCAATCTATTCCGATACTTTGTTGTCACGGACAGCAAGATGAAGTGGTTCCCTTGTTTTTAGGCAGAGCGGCTTATCAGGTGCTCATCGAAAACGGCTACAAGGTCACTTGGAAAGAATACATGATGCAACACAATGTATGCTTACCAGAGATTAAAGATATAGCGGCATTTATTTCTGAGCAATTAAAATAAAAAAATAACCGTAAAGGGTTACCCCAAACCACAATTTAGGTAATATTCGCTGCAACAGATGTTATTCAGTTTTAGGTGACCCTTTTGTCTACAAGACGAACCATTCGCATTGCAACCCGAAAAAGTGCCTTAGCCATGTGGCAAGCACGTTATGTTCAAGAACGCTTACAATACTACCATCAGGATTTGGAAGTCATTCTTTTGCCCATGTCTACGCAGGGTGACAGAATTTTGGACACGCCACTTGCCAAAATTGGAGGCAAAGGTTTGTTCATTAAGGAGTTAGAACTCGCTATGCAGGAAGGGCGCGCGGATTTGGCAGTACATTCGATGAAAGATGTGCCGGTGCAGTTTCCACAAGGCTTTGGCTTGCACGCTATTTGTCCTCGGGAAAACCCTTTTGATGCCTTCGTATCAAATACGGTAGCGTCTCTTGAGTCTTTGCCTATGGGCGCTGTTGTCGGTACATCTAGCTTACGTAGACAAGCACAATTGCGTCACTTTCGTCCTGATATACAAATCAGCGATCTACGCGGAAACGTAAACACTCGACTCGCGAAATTAGACGCTGGACATTACGACGCAATTATTCTTGCCTCCGCCGGCCTCATTCGCCTTGAAATGCAATCCCGGATAAATCACGAAATAAGTGAAGACATTTGTCTACCTGCTGTGGGACAAGGTGCCGTGGGCATTGAATGCAGGAATGATGATGATACGCTGATTGATTTGTTGCAGCCCTTGAACGACCCAGAGACAGCCCTGAGAGTGAGAGCGGAACGTGCAATGAATGCAAGGCTCGAGGGTGGATGCCAAGTACCCATTGGTAGCTTTGCAAAACTGCAAGGTGAGGAACTAAAACTTAGAGGCTTGGTCGCTAGTCCCGACGGCAAAACTGTACTTCGCGCTTCTGCGCACGGTCACTTGGATCAGCCTGAGCCGATCGGTATTGCGCTAGCAGAGGATTTACTTGCACAAGGTGCAGGTGAAATTCTTGCCTCTCTGGCTCTTTCTCACGGATAAGGCAGAATGTAGCTTGTGCTATTAGTCACTCGCCCCGAACCCAAAGCTAGCAAGAGTGTAAGTTTATTTAAAAGTGAGCACTTACCTTGCTGTAAGTATCCTGCCATAAATATCCAACTTATACTCGATGCCCAGCTGCCAAGACAAACTTATGATATTGTAATTGTAACCAGTACTTATACGCTCGGCTGGTTAACTCAGCATAAATTTATCTGTAAAGAAGCGACAATCAGTATTGGACAAGCCACAACGCATGCGATTCAGCAAGCAAAGTTGCCATGGGTGAAACAGCTTATTCAAGCCACGCAACAGAATTCTGAAGGCGTATTGGCACTGCCCATACTTCAAGACCTAAAAGCTAAACGTGTACTAATTGTAAAGGGCAAAGGCGGCCGTGATTTATTGGAAACCAGCCTTTGTAATAAAGGGGCGACGGTCGATGCACTGGCTGTATACGAAAGGCAAGGTAACTGTGACCAACAACTCATCAGACAAGTTGAGGAACAGCCAATAACGTGTATTATTGTTACCAGTGTAGAAATAGCAACACAGTTATTTGCATGCTTTTCGGAGCAATGGTTGTTCGACAAAAAGTGGATCGCTGCTAGTCATCGCATCGCTGATTTTCTGAAGAGTAAAAATATCGAAAACGTGTGGGTGAGTGATAGCGCAGAAGATTCAGCCATTATGGATGTTGCAAAGTCTATCTTATAATAACAAGGTTCTGCTGCTCTGCGTTGCAGGCAAATGAAAAAGCCATTGCGAATTATCGCCTTAAAATAGAGCATATTCTTTTCAGGAGTGTTGAATGTCGGATACCAAGCCCGAAAATACCGAAGCAGTTGGATCAGAGCAAACTGAAGCGCTTGAAATAGAAGCTGAGTACACGCATACGCCACTTCAAGCACCGAAAAGTAAGCAGGCTAAAACTGGGGCTCTTTGGTTTATCACCATCTTAAACCTAATGATGTTATGTGGTGTTGGTGCAGCTGGGTATTGGGCATGGGATCAATATCAACAATCTGTAGAAAGTAAAGACGAGAAACTCATTGCTTTAGAACAAGGGCTAAGTCGTTTATCAAGTGCCAATACCCGCACTACAGAAGACTTCCAAGAAAAAAACACTGTTTTTTCAAACAACCTTGCTGCGCTTTATGACGAACTTAAATCTACTCAAGAAATAAATAAGGCTTTGCAAAAACAACTGGCCGAATTGTCTGGACGAAGACCTTCAGATTGGTTACTCGCCGAAGCAAACTACCTAGTGAACTTAGCTGGTCGCAAATTATATTTGGAAAACGACCACGCCACCGCTATCGCATTGTTAAACGAAGCTGATGCCCGCGTGACTGACTTAAATGATCCAGCTCTATTCCCGCTTCGAACCGCTATTGCCAGTGATATCGCGGCACTTGAGCAAATTAACCCAACATCCCTTACCTCTATCGCCTTAACCCTTGGCGGAATGCTGACACAAGTTAACTCACTGCCACTCAACACCTTTGTCCTGCCAGAAACGACGGAAAAGGAAGATCTCACCTTGTCCTCAGACCCCGCAGATTGGAAAGAAAACTTATCGCGCACATGGCGCGCCATCGTTGGTGACTTTATCAGTATCAAGCACGTTGACGCGCCAATCGAACCCTACTTAGCAGAAAGGCAACAGTGGCTGATCGAACAACAACTCAAACACGCCTTGTCTCGTGCTCAAAGCGCTGTGTTAACCGAGGCTGTGGTTTTGTTCGAGCAAAGTATCGACGAGGCAGGTCAACTGACTGCAGAGCACTACTCATTAGACTCCCCTCAAGTTGAACGGTTCTTGAGCGCGTTGCAAACTTTGCGAAATACCGACTTTAAAAAAGTTTACCCCGATAGCTTGCTCTCGCAGTCCTTGCTTAAAGATATCACCGAGCAAAGATTGCGTTTGAACACAGCGATAGGAGATGATGCAGAATGATCAAGTTCATTTTAGTGTTGCTCCTACTTTTTGCGGCACTGCTGCTAGGGCACAACTTGATCGGCTATGAAGGTCGCGTCGTCATTGCCACAGAAAGCACAGTTATTGAATTAACACTGATCAGTAGCCTCATCATTGCTTTTATTGTGATAATCCTTTTTTGGCTACTAGAATGGTCGGTAAAAAAGATAATACGCAGCTTGTCAGGCTCAAAGAACTGGCTGGGCGCTTTAAGTAGCAGACAACAAAACAAAGCCTTTTACACCGCACTCAATGCCTACTTAATTGGTGATACAGAAGCCGCCAAAAACAATATTGAGAAAAGCTTTGGTGGAGACTACAACGGCACAAACTATTTACTCGCAAGCGAGTTACACAAAGACAAACCTGAAAAAGCCCTGCGCTTGCTGTCATATTGTGACGAGGACAAGCCAGCGCTTTACCTCACTATCAAACGTGCGCAGCTCTTGTTGAATACGTCACCTAAAGCAGCCTTACAGACGCTCGACGCTCTCCCTAATAAAGCGCAACAAACACCAATAGTGGTAAACGCTAAACTCGCTGCCCTTGCCAAACAAGATCGATGGCTGGAGATAAAGGATTTAATTACGCAACACAAAAAGAATTTAGGCGACACCTATATTGAATGGGCGCAGCGGGCGACTCACGGAGAATTTGCAGAAATAGCAAGTAAAAGCGGCGCAAACGCGCTGAAAGAAAAGTGGGCAAATTTATCACGTGCAGCTAAAAAAGATCTGGCAAATCAACTATGCTACATTCAACTGTTAATGGATCAAAACCTTCATCAAGAAGCAGAAACGGTTTTAATAGACTGCGCCAAAAAACATACTCACGCGGCTTTTTTGGGTTTGTTTAAGCAGCTGCAACACGCCAACCCCGCTGCTTCAATTAAGTTTATTGAGCAAAAGATAAAATCACAGGCCGACGCCCCAGAATATTACTCGGTGTTAGCGCACTTGGCCTTTAATTCAAAAGATTATGCCTTGGCTCAACGAGCCATCAACAAAGCTTTGGAGCTTAGGCAAAACAATGAGGATGTGTTATTACTCGCTGCGATATTGGAACAGCAAGCTTGCTATGACCAAGCAAATGTACTTTATAAAAAACTATTAACCCACTCATCTTTGTCCGTTGATAGTCGCCACTAATTAACCCTCTTGCCTCAAGGCTGACAACAATTAAGGGATTAATACATGAATAAAAACAGTGAAATATTGTTTGCTTTGCACGATAAACCAAATATCCAGCAAAGCCTCACTTCGGCTTTACAACATATCCTTGCGTGTTTTGTGGGTATCATCACCCCCACCTTGATTATTGGCTCGGCTCTAGGCCTGACTGCAGAAATACCCTACTTAATTAGTATGGCCTTGTTTATTTCTGGTATATCCACCTTTATTCAAGCAAAAACATTTGGCCCAGTCGGTTGTGGTTTAATTGCCGTTCAAGGCACCAGTTTTGCCTTTGTCAGTGCTTTGCTTGTCGCAGGCTTTGCTGTTAAAGCAAAAGGGGGCAGCAACGAGGAAATTTTAGCAACAATGTATGGAATATGCTTTGTTGGGGCATTCATTGAAATCATCGTCAGCCAGTTTGTAGATAAAGTGAAACGCATCATCACTCCCCTTACAACTGGCATCGTCATCACCACTATTGGGATCAGCTTGATCAAAGTCGGGATAACCGACCTCGCAGGGGGTTATGGAAGCGAAAGTTTTGGCAATATTGAAAACTTAGGTTTGGGCGTTTTTGTGCTGATCATCATTATCGGTATGAACGTATCGAAGAACCCTTGGATCAGGTTATCTGCGATTATGACAGGGATGATTGCCGGTACCACTGTAGCTTACTTTATGGGCTTGCTTTCATTCGACGGGCTTATCGCACTGCCGAGTGTGAGTGTGCCAGTGCCTTTTAAATACGGTTTTGCTTTTGACTGGGAAGTATTTGTCCCAGTGGCGCTGATATACTTCTTAACCGCCCTCGAAACCTCTGGTGACATTACCGCAAACAGTTTATTTTGTGGCCTGCCGATAAAAGGAAAGGAATATTTCACTCGTATCAAAGGCGGTATTTTAGCTGATGGACTGAATTCAGCACTGGCAGCCATTTTCAATACCTTCCCTAACACCACTTTCGGTCAAAACAATGCGGTCATTCAAATGACGGGAGTCACAAGTCGACATGTCGCTTTCTACATTGCTGGCTTGCTCGTGTTGCTGGGTCTGTTTCCGGTAGTAGGCGGGGTATTGCAAGCGATACCAAAACCTGTACTAGGAGGGGCAACCTTAGTCATGTTTGCGACAATCGCCGTTGCCGGCATCAAGATCCTAGGAAGCGAACCCATAGACAGAAGAAAATCCTTAATAATCGCAACATCCTTGGGCGCTGGATTGGGTGTACTTATGGTACCCAACGCAATAGAAAGTTTACCGCCTTTGCTCAAAAACATACTGTCGTCAGCCGTCACAACAGCAGGTTTTATAGCGATTATTATGAGTGTTGTCGTACCCGAAAATACTAAAACATTTGGAGAAGAATCTACAAAATGATTTATTGAAAGCTCAACTGAGCCGTGCCATGTTCAACTAAATTTGAAAAATAATTGAGATCAAGCGGCTTAGGCAAAACCTGTATATCTTGTATCTCAGATGGCAGTTCAAAGGCATCAGCATGGCTGGAAAATACGATAATCGTTGGGTTATAATCTTCCAAACTCGCGATTTGCTTGGTCACTTGATCAGCGGAAATAGAAGCGAGCTCATCATCAATAATGATCAAAGTGGGCTTTTTGCTGGCAATTTCAAAACCGGCTTCCAAACCGTTGTCGTAGCAATAGGTTATATAATCTACATCTCGAATGATGCGTTTTACATGACGTACTAAGTACCTATCGCTGGCCATCATGACACAATGGCGATCCAAGGCTGGCTGTAATTCAGTTGGCAAGGGAATGTGGTTGTCGAGTAAAAATGCGACTAATGCCTCTTCGCTTACCCTGTTATTTCCTCGTCCTGGAAGTTTAAAAGCCGGTAATTTACCTGCGGCTATCCAACGAACGACGGTTCGTGAAGTAACATCACAAATCTCAGCCACTTCACCGCTTGTATATGATTTCATAGATTGATTTCTACACCCGACTCATACACAAAAGATAGCAAAGTTCCTAAATCCAAGCGAGATATTGCATACCCTCACGTCTATACTTAGGTATAATATTTAAGCTTGCAAATTGAAGGCTTAACCGCACTTAGCTGCTCAGATTTTATGAAGCCACAAAACCCGCTTCTTTTATCGCCTTGATGTGGGTTTTAGATACGGGCACCTGCAGACCATTTGTGAGAGTTAAGGTCAAGCGACGTTCCTCCCTTTTTACCTGCGAAATTGCTTGGTGAGCAACCCACCATGAGCGATGAGTTTGATAACCGGGGTAGTGTTTAAGTGCCAACAATGCATCTTTAAATCGCATCAACAGCATGTGATGACCTTTTTCTGTGTACACTTTTATGTAATGGTCATCCATTTGCAAACACAAAAGATCGCCTTGTTTTTCAATCGGCAACTGTGCCATAAACTGTCTACTGGCTGAGTCCATATCATCTTGTTGTACCACTAACGCACTGTTTAAAGCTTCTTCAGTTTGCGTTAGCGCCGCTTTTTGTGTATCGATGTGAGTACGCATTAGTGAGACAACCGTGATGACAGTACCTACTAAAATTGTACGTGGAAACAATTCCATAAACCGATCGACAAAATTAACTTCATAAGCAAAAAATAACCAAGTTATTATTGGCACAACAGCAGTCATGATCACGCTAGCCCCAAAAGCCCCAATCGCCACCCTTAACCATTGACGATGCAATCGCCTTTTTAATGATTCCACAGATAATACGATGATGGGTGCATAAATACCGTAACCAAGAATACAAGTAAGTACCCAAAAGGACATACTCAAATATACGGGAATATCGACCATCCCAAATGGCCTTAGCGCACCCAATACAAGACCAATAACGGTCATGAGAAGCACATTTTTGAAGATATTGTGGTTGATAAATTTTTTCATAAAACACTGATTTATTGTAATTAATTCACGATTCGTGAATGTGCATTGACAAAATTCTGTATCGTCCACGAAGTATTCAGCACCGTTGACGAACTCTGCCTTGCCGCGCAACTTACCTCATTTTATCGTTTCTCTCACTCAAGGCAATTTTACATTCGCTAACCTTGAGCAACATAGCGCTATCGACAGTTACCTGACGCGTTTAGTTGACTTGAACACGATGTATGAACTCAGCCCCAATTAAAAGAGGATAAAAAATGAAAAGATTGATTTCCACACTGACACTCGTTGCAAGTACAGCAGTATTCAGCACTCATGCACTCGCTTCAACAATAGATTTCCATATCGATGGTATCAAAGACAACAAAGGCAAACTGTACATTCAGTTATTTAAAGGCGAAGAGGATTACCACAACGGTAAAGCCAGAGCAGCCACCATAGTCACCGCTGATAGCCACTCAAAGACTGTAACTTTCAATAACATCGACGCAGGGGAATATGCCTTGCGATTTTTTCACGATGAAAATGACAATGGTCAATTAGACACTAATTTATTTGGTCTGCCCTCAGAAGGTTATGGCTTTTCAAACGATGCTAAACCTAACTTTGGTCCAGTACAGTATGACGAAATCAAGTTCGTCGTAGATGAGGCGACAGAGACGACGTCAAATACCACTCATGTCATTTACTAGGTAAGAATATGAAACGTCGAGACTTTATCAAAAAAATGACTGCATTAGGCATGACAGGGATCGTTCCCCTCTCAGCTATAGCTAATTTAAAAAGTGGTATGCAGTTAGTCAATACAAAACAGTTGTTCAATGATGCCCTCAGTAGCGATGCGTCGCTGATAGGCTTTTCCAATACCGAAAAAGATTTCCCGCGCTGCAATTTAGAAATAGAAGGCGTGATTCCTAGTGATCTTAAAGGGAGCTTTGTTCGCAACGGTCCCGCACGACATGCACGCGGAAACATTCGCTATCGACATCTATTTGAGGGCGATGGCATGATACAAAAATTTACTTTTGACGAGGGCAAGCTTCAACACTTTGGTCGCTTTGTTCGCACCCCAAAATTTGAAAAAGAAGAAGCGGCAGGACGCTTCTTATATTCTGGCCCCGACACCAAAATCGCAGATAGTTTACCTGTGCCCAGCGCAGACCATATCAATGCTGCGAACACAAATGTAATTGCGGTAAATGAGGAATTATGGGCATTGTGGGAAGGTGGCTCCGCAAGTGCATTGGACTCGAATAACCTAGCGTTTAAACATTTTGTAAACTTAGGTGATGGAAGCAAGATGCATAACAAACTAGCAGGTCTTCCTTTTTCTGCTCATCCTAAAATAGAAGCAAACGGTGATATATGGAACTTTGGCCTTAGCCCAAGTGGTCACATTGTCATTTATCATCTGTCGCCTAAAGGCAAAATAAAGAACATTCAACTCCTACCCACTAAATACAAAGGCGGTATGTTGCATGACTTTTTAATCACGAATACACATATATTGTTGATACTGCCCTCGCTAGTAAGACGGACAGATGAGCACGGTTTGTTTTCTGGAATTGCAATGGATAAACAACTTTCAATGCAAGTTCTCGTCGTCGACAAAAATAATTTGCATGTAGAGCGTCGATACGAGTTGCCTCCCGGCTTTGCTTTTCATTTTGGGAATGCTTGGCAAGACAAACAAGGGCACATCCATTTCGATGCGAGTTTGTATCAAGACGTCGGTATTTTGCACGAACTATCGGACATTATGTCTGGCAAAAAAGTAGATACGCCGACACACGGTTATACACACTTATTTAGCTTACACAAAAATGGTCGCGTCTCTCAAACAAAGTATGATGATATCAGTGAATTTCCACGCGTATGTAGTCACCTAACAGGTCAACAAAATCGCTATCTGTTTCACTTGTCGAATGATGCGGATAGCTTTTGGAACAATGCGGTCGTTGTACGTGATTTAAAAAGCGAAACACGTGCACGATTTAACTATGGGCAAGAGTATTTAGTAGAAGAACATATTCCTGTTTGTCCAAAAGGCATCGAAGACGGGTATGTTATCGGCAGCGCTTTGCATGTGCCGACAAAGCGCACTTGTTTAAATGTTTTCTCTATGAAACATATTGAAGACGGTCCGATGGCGCGTGCTTGGCTACCCTATCATCTGCCACTTGGTTTTCACGGTAATTTTATCAGCGCTTGAAACTTAATTTGCTAGTATGAGAAACTTGCGGGACTTATCAAATTTTGCAAAAAGGCACGAGCTTGCCAAAAAACAACATCATAGTTGGGGTTTCGGGTACAAACCTAACTGTGGAAGAAATCGATTTATTTCGCGACTTGGCGCCTTGGGGCTTTATTTTATTTTCAAGAAACATCGCATCCCCAAACCAACTATCAAACCTTATTGAGCAAATTAGGCAAGTTGCCCAGCAAGACGAGCCGCCTGTACTGATCGATCAAGAAGGGGGACGCGTGTCTAGGTTACCCGCCCCTCACTGGCGCATTCCTCCCAGCCCGAGTATATTTGCTCAACTATATAAACTAGACCGAACACGTGCACTCAAAGCTTGCTACCTCAACAATTTGCTTATTGGCTACGAACTCAAACAATGCGGTATCAACATCAACTGCGCCCCGATGCTTGATATTGCGCAAGCCAATTCGGCAAGTATTATCCACGAACGTGGTTTGGGCTCGACACATGAACAAGTCTCAGCATTGGGTAATGAAGTCATTAATGGACTTTTAGATGCGGGCGTCGCACCTGTCATTAAGCATATGCCAGGCCACGGACGCGCCCAATCAGACAGTCACTTTAGTCTGCCCATAGTTCACGCAAGTAAAGAAGCACTCACTACCGATTTTTTACCCTTTAAATCATTATCAAAACCAGCAATGGCAATGAGCGCGCATGTCGTTTTTTCTGCATTCGACAAAGACTTGCCCGCAAGTATCAGCCCAACGATGTACCAAGTAATGCGCGAGCAAATTGGTTTCGACGGCTTAATCATGACGGATGACATCAATATGCATGCCTTATCCGGCAGCATTGTTGAGCGCGCGACTAAGGCACTGCTAGCTGGTGCTGATATGGTACTGCACTGCAGTGGTAACTTTGAAGAAATGAAAAGCTTACTGTCTGTTGCAACACCGCTGACTGGAAAAGCTTTTGAACGCGCTATTCGAGCGGAAAAACAAGCTCAAATGACACCCTCACAGCAAGACATGTCCTTAAATGGACTCGACGAATTGCAAGCGCAACTAAAAGTGTTGTTGAAATAACAAAAGGTAAAAATGGCTAAACAAAAACCCAGTTTTGAAATACATAGCTATGGCATTTATGACGGCTGGGATGAAAGTAGCAAAAAGCTTCCAAAAATAAAAACATTTACAACCAATATTCCCGCTGTCCTCGACATTGAGTTTGGTCTGATCTTACAAGTAAAACGCGGCAAAGGAATATGTCTCGATTGGATTATCTATCACCCTGATGTGTGCGACAAAAAGGGACGACCCATGCCTCCTTTCGAAGGAGAGGTGTACGTGCGTACCAATGATTGGGAATTTTATCTAGGCGATACAATATGGGAGCCCATTGAAAATGCCGAAGGTGACTGGCATATGATGCTTTCTTATAAGGATAAATGCATCGCTGAAAAAACATTCAGCGTAGCCAAAGAGCATGGCGATGGCGAGATTCAGTTTTGGAAAAAACGCGGATATTAAAGCATTCGCAGCGACTACTGCCACATTACCAAAACTGCGGCCAGGGAAATTAACAACAAGCCCGCAAATTCATGCGCTCTTACCCGCTGCTTTAACCACAAGGTTGATAGTAAAATCGTAAACAACACCTCGATTTGTCCTAGCGTTTTTACATAGGCAACATACTGCAATGACATAGCGCTAAACCAACCGATAGATCCTATACAACTGGTAAAACTTGTCGCAACCGTTAACTTTTTGTGCAGCTTAAGCTGTCCAAAGGTACGCGGCTCTGTGTAAGCAATGTAGATCGTCAATAATACAGTTTGAATACACAGAACAAGTAGCAATACCCATGCAGCATTGTGCGGAAACGGCAAATTTAGCGCAAGCGACGCTTCTCTTATGTACAAAGAAGTCATCGCAAAACTCGCCCCACACGCTAAGCCAATAATAACGGTGCTAAAACTAAAAGAGCCTTTTTTTAGGACACCACTCAGCACAAATACGGCAAGGGTGCCAACGAGAATACCTACCCAGCCTAAGACACTCAATTGGCTACCAAAAAACAACATGCCAATTACACCTGCGACCAAAGCCTCACTCTTGGCTAGCCCCGCACCAACAGAGAAATTCTTTTGTTTAAACAACACAACCATTAAGGCAGTTGCGATAATCTGTAAACATGAGGCGACCAAAATATAGGTCAAAAACGCCGAAGAAAATTCTGGGAATATCTGAGGAGAAAAAATATATAAACCAGACAAATAGAGGAATGCGATAGGCGAGGCAAATACAAATCTTGCTAAAGTCACGCCTGAGGTACTCACTTCGGCACTTAACCTGCTTTGCAAGGCGTTGCGACCACTCTGCATAAACGCCGCCAAGAGTGTAAAAAATATCCATGCCATGCTTGTGTATTCCTGATTCAAGATGCGAGATAAGTATAATGCATAAAACATTTACATTGCATATTGATAGGTGCATGAGATAACCTAAATCATATACATTTTATTTACATTTGAGGTTGAACTTATCTTTATCCGTTGTTTGTATTTAGCCTTTGCTTTGTGTTTGTCTTTTCAGGCTAGTGCAGAATCCGAAGACGCCAATCCTGACTCGATAGATACGCGGATCATTCGCTGGGCGCACGTATATGAGCCTTCTCATCCTCTTCACAAGTGGGCGTTATGGACTAGTGAGCAAATATTTGAACGTACGGCTGGACGCTATAAAATTGAGGTCTACCCTTCATCATCATTGGGAAAAGAAGGACACATTAACCAAAGCCTGAGTCTTGGTTCATTGGACATTATATACACAGGTACCAGCTTTGCCTCACAACTTTATAAGCCGCTTGGCTTATCCGAGATGCCATACATCTTTGAAGACTATCAGCATTGGCGACGTTTTATCCAGTCTGAGGTATTTGCCAAGATAAGCAAAGAGTATGAACAGCTATCAGGCGGAAACTTGATCGTCAGTTCTAGCTATTATGGTGAGCGTCATTTAACGGCGAACCGTCCTGTCACGAGCCCAGAGCATATTGAAGGCTTAAAAATCAGAGTACCAGGTGCAGCGGTGTACCAATTATTCCCGCTTTCTTTGGGCGCTAAGCCCAGTCCAATTTCGTTTTCAGAAGTATATTTAGCTATTCAGCAAGGGGTCGTGGACTCTCAAGAAAACCCCTTGCCCACGATTAAAGCCAAGAAATTTTATGAGGTACAAAGTCATATCAATTTAACGGGTCACATACTAGGCTCTATCTTGGCCGTCGTCAGCGGTCGCACATGGGCTGAGTTATCTGCAGATGATCGTAAAATTTTTCGTGAAGTGCTCAACTTGGCCGCTGAAAAAACCTCGGAAGAAGTGCGATTTAACGAGCAGAACTTATCGTCATGGTTTGAAAAACAAGGGGTCACTATCAATCAAGTTGATAGAGAAGCATTTCGTCAAAAAGTGCTGAAATTTTATGAACACACCACATTTTCGTACGACAGGGATATCTATGCACGCATCCAAGCCCTCTAGCGACAAAGTCACAGACGACATTAACTGGGATGACCCAAAAGACGAGCAGCTTGACTTTTCGTCGATCGGGCTTGAAGACTGGTTGTCTTTGTTATTGTTTTTTACGCTGGCGCTAGTGCTAGTTGCACAAGTACTTAGTCGCTACGTGCTCAATGCGCCACTAGGATGGACAGAAGAGGTCGCTAGATATCAGTTAGTAGTACTGGCATTTGTGGGTGCGTCTATCGGTTTTAGGAAAAACACGCATATCAGCTTTGTATATTTCCAGCGCTTTATTCCACAAGTATTGAAGTCAACAGTTATGAGCATACTCTCACTTATCAACACAGTATTTTTAGCTTTTTTACTTTATACCTGTGTCAAGATCATGCCACTGCTAAGTAGCCATGAAATGAGTTCTCTCGCCTTTTCTATTAGCGCACTATATGGGCTAGTAGGTTTGGCATTGTTAGCGTGTTTACTGCGTTCATCCATGCACACAATTACCAGCTTTAAACATGCCGCTAAACCACACCTACCCAATTAACGAGTAAGCATTTCGCCATGATCATTGCCGCACTTTTCATCACCTTATTTTTGCTCATCTTACTCGGCGTACCTATTGCATTTGCGCTGGCTATCGCCTCATTAGTCGCTATCCTTATTGAGGGCAGTATTCCCGACTTGGTTGTATTACATCAAATGGTCGGAGGCATGGATAGTTTTCCCTTGTTGTCGATACCCTTTTTTATTCTCGCTGGCGCATTAATGAACCAAGGCGGAATCACTAAGCGGATATTCGATTTTGCAGGCGCACTTATGGGCTGGCTCCGGGGTGGCTTGGGTCATGTTAACGTCGGTGCATCAATTTTATTTTCCGGCATGTCAGGGGCTGCCGTAGCCGATGCGGGAGGCTTAGGCGCAATCGAAATTAAGGCGATGAGAAGCAAAGGCTACGATGCGGATTTTTCGGTCGGACTCACCGCCGCCTCCTCTACGATAGGGCCGATTATTCCACCCAGTTTACCGATGATTATTTACGGAGTTATTGCGGGCGTCTCAATTGGTCAACTCTTTGCTGCTGGTATTATTCCCGGCTTATTGATGGCTTTAGCGCTATCTATCATGGTGACGATCTATGCGCGTAAACGGCACTACCCCAAAGACGCAAAATTCTCATTGGGTCGAATACTTCTTACATTCAAAAAAGCATTTCCCTCATTACTTGCCCCTGTCATTATCGTAGGCGGAATTTTGAGCGGATTTTTTACCGCGACCGAAGCAGCCGTCGTCGCTTGCGTTTACGCATTTTTACTCAGTAGTTTATGGTATAGAACGCTGAGTCTTAGGGGCTTACTTAAAGTCTCTTTCGACACGATTGAAACAACCAGCAGTATCATGTTAATCATTGGTGGTGCCGCAATATTTTCTTGGGTGTTGACAAGTCAGGGCATACATCAAATTGTCGCTGACTCATTAGGCTTTGCAGAGGGAAATAAATATGCCGTTTTACTTACTATAACCCTCATACTTTTTGTCGTCGGTTGCTTTATGGAAACCATCGCGGCAATTACCATTCTCACCCCCATTCTCTTGCCGATTGCACTTTCTGCTGGTATCGACCCAGTTCAGTTTGGCGTTATCATGGTGCTAAACTTAATGATAGGCCTACTCACGCCGCCACTAGGGATGGTACTCTTTGTCCTTTCCCAAGTCTCAGAGGTGCCAATAGAACGCTGCGCAAAGGCAACATTGCCGTTTTTGTTACCCTTAGTATTCGTGTTGTTCCTGATTATGCTCGTGCCAGCACTTACGCTTTGGCTACCTGGGCTCTTATACTGACAATCGCAAAACATGCCCTTTCCCGTCTATCGTGACGACAAGTATTATTGCGCCATCGGATGCAACACTCACATCGCGAATACGACCTCGGTCAGATAAGATCCGCTCAACCTTTTCAACCTTTTCTCCTTGGGTGGTCAATAGCTGCAATTCCTGGATGCCCATGCCGCCCACGAGCATTTTACCCTTCCATTGCGTAAACATATCGCCATCGTAAAAATCGATGCCCGCAACTGCAATAGACGGCACCCAGTAATGCTTAGGTTGTTCCATACCTTCTTTTTCTGTTAAATGCGTAATCGGCGTCCCATTGTAATTCATACCGTAAGTAATTACTGGCCAGCCATAATTTGCACCTTTGTGAATAACATTCACTTCGTCCCCTCCTCTTGGGCCGTGTTCCGACTGCCAAATACGCCCTGAGCTAGGCTCTACCACCATGCCTTGAGGGTTGCGATGACCTACACTCCAAATGCCTGGCAACGCATCCTTTTGCGCCATAAAAGGATTGTCTTCGGGAATGCGGCCGTCGTCATGTAAACGAAATACTTTGCCATTTGGTAAGCTCATATCCTGAGCACTAGGTCTATCCCCTCTGTCACCAAAACCAAAATATACATAACCCTCAGAAAAAACGATGCGAGAACCAAAATGACGACGCGAACTAGTGTGCGCCTCATCCGCCACTACGAATATATCTTCATGATCGACCCATGTGTTATCTTTGACTCGCCCTCGAGCGATTTTAGTTGTGCCATTTTTTCCATCCTTCGAGCTCGCGTAAGACAGATAAATCCAGCCATTTTTATCAAAGTTTGGATGCAAGGTAATATCTAACAAACCGCCTTGACCATTTTGCCAAATAGCAGGCAAGTTTTTCACTTTGTTAATCAATTCGCCGCTAGTTGAAATATGCAACAATTCGCCATTTCGTTGTGTTGCCAACATAGAGCCATCAGGCAAGTGCTCTAGTGCCCACAATATGCTGTCAGCCACATGTAGTGTTTCTATGTTAAATGTATGCCCCAAAGATGTAATAGTTTTGGCTTGCGTATCGCCTTTACTTGCTTCTCGCGCAATCTTGTAACGCTGCTCATTGATGTAAATGACTAATGAACGAATTTGTTCATCAGATAGGGCTGACTCCCAAGCAGGCATACCGTAATTGGCGGCGCCCTTTTTAATAATTTGCGTCAGTGATGCTGGAGAACCATCTTTTAACCACTTATCATTTAGCAATGAGTCTGCCATACCACCTGCTAATTTGGCACCGTGACACGATGCACAGTTAGCCTGATAAAGCGCTTCAACTTTTTCTTGAGCATGACTTAAGCCACTCAATCCAAAAAACAAGGCAAGGGATGCAACGGCGATTTTACTGCTTTGAATAAACTTAGCAGATAAAGGAGAATGTGGCTGATTGTTGCTGAGAAAAGTTGTAACGGTCATACTTCTATAATCCTATAGGTGCGTAAATTCTGGATACTTAGGCAATACTAGTGGCTGCCTACGGTTTGTTTTGTCTTGCAACTGTGCTTGATGCCTCAGAGAAATTAAATCTTGCTGAAGTTGTGTTCTAAATTTTCGGACTTCTACCCATGCAGCATTAAACTCCTCGTCAGAGTCGAGCGTGTCTTCTTTGTATCCCTTTAGCATAGGGCCAAGTTTACTGTATGCGTGAAACAAACGCTCAATTTGGCGATTTTCAAAAGCCTCAATCTGAGACGCATAATACTCACTTATGGCAGGGCTTAGTTCATTGAGCAATCTATTCGGAAAATCGGCAAAGTAACTGAGGTAATCATCCATAGGCACTGAATCTGCACTCTGCCACTTACTGACTGAATCGTAATTAAGTAAGCGCTCACTGTTTGGCTCAATCACTAATAAAGTGGGTGTGCCAAAATACCCTGGATATGAAAAACGCTGCATGAGCGCACGCTTGTCCTCCAAATAACCTACGTCAACAAATAGGATTTCGTAGTTGGCTTGTAATAGAGAATACATCGTTTTATCAGAAAACTTCGCCGCCAAGCCTCGGCTGTCATGGCACCATTGTGCGCCAAAAACCAGCAAAAACAACTTGTTACTTTGCTTAGCTTTGGACAACGCAGAATTAATGTCTTGGCTAACCGTATCAGAAGGCAAATACTGAAACTCATCAAAAACCACAGTATTGTCATCTGCAGCAAACACACATACAGAACATGCGCAGATAACAACAAAACTACCCAGCAACAAACGGCTCAAGCCTAACTTTATGTTTATCATTTATATACCCAGTAAATGTGCCAATAAGCCTATTAGCCCGCCAAAAAATCCGCCCCATACGACTAACCAGCCTAAGTGACTTCTTATCATTTGTTGAATTATGCTCTTTACCATCGCAGGCGTTAACTCATCTAAGCGACTTTCGACAAGTGCGTTTATCTTCTTGTGCATGGCTTGCGGATCGTAAGTGTGCGTGCCCGCTAGCTTCAGTTTGTCTTTAAAGTCATCTGATTGACTAATTTGCACAACAGAAGCAGTTAGATTTTCAATAAAAGGTTCACGCAATGGCGTCAGGGCCTCTTCACCGCCGAACATGTTTAACATACCACCAAAAGAGCTGGCTTTGATAGTGCTCACTAATGAGTCAAAGGCAGGGGATAAATCTGTGTCCTCGATAACAGCCTGAAGATCTAAGCTCGAGTTTGAAGCTGCCTGCGCTTGAACAAGTTTTTCAATATTCTCCAAGCTAAAAAATTGCTCCATGACTAAAGATCGTATGCCAAGCTTAAATTGTTCAAACTTAATCTGAATCACCCCAGAGCCATACAAGCCGGGTACTTTTTCGAACAGCATATGTACGGCTAGACTGTTTGTTATTGCCCCAGCTAAAGCAAATACACCAACAACGAATAGCACATCTATTTGCAAATACAGCCCTAATACAAGTACCAACAAAGCTACGATATTCGTTACAACACTCTTATTCACTTACATTCCTTATTATTCAACATTAAAAAACACCTCAATTTGTCTAGGGTTTCGATCAGCTACCATTTGACTTGCGGTATTCTGTGGGCGTTTGACCCGTCTCTCGTTTAAATACTTTATAGAAAGAAGAACGTGCATTAAATCCTACTGCGTAAGCTATGTTAAGCACACTGTCTTCATTTGCAATAATCATGGGCTTAGCCGTTTCGATTCGCCACTTGTTGATAAAGTCAAAAAAAGTTGTCTCCATCGTTTCGTTAAGTGTTTGCGAAATATAGTTTGGCGAAATGGCCACATGCTTGGCCAATATATGCAATGAAATATTGGGGTCAAGGTGTAACTGATCCTCTTCCATTGCTATCTTTATCTTTTTAGCAATTCGCTCCGATTGCTCTGCTCCAAGCGCAGAACGTGCATATTTCTTTTTTGCTGGTGACGCACTTTCTCCTGTACCATGTTTATCCTGACTTATCTCAGCCTCAGCTTGCGATTCTGCAATCAAATAACGCCCCTCGAAGCCCGGCTTTTGCCGCAGCCCCCAATAGGCCAAAGTCCAGACCATCACAAGTGAGAAAACGACACCAAGCAACACACCATTTTTTATGCCAGTACCGGACATATCGATCAATATCAGGGTTAACAGCGATAACCATGACAATACTACCGCGCACAATACCCAATAAACCCATAGCAACTCACGGTTTTCATTGTTGGCGAATAACGATTTAAGCAAAGCTTGGTAATGCAATAATTGCCTGACAATCTTAACGCTGTAATAGGTGGTCTGCACTATCCAGAAAAGCACTGTGATGAACAAAGCGACAACAACGGTAAGTAAATAGCCCTCGTTTATATCCTTGCCTGCAATAAAAATATCATGAGCTTCTTGTTCACTTAAGTTCAAAATCAATACGCTGACCAAGATGCCCAACACAGCTGGGCTAAAATGATAGGCCATTTTTAAGCTCAGCTTCCAAGGCTCAGTAGATGTCATTGCTTGCACATACAACCACAAACTAGGCGCTAGCATCAGCCACCCAAGTAGGCTTAAAGAAAAATAGGTCACTAAGTGATTCGGCAATATCATCTCGACAACAGGGGTAATCGCGAGCATTCCACTAATTGAGAAAAACACGGTAAGGATTATGTTAGAGGCGTGTTCACGTAAATTGGAAATCAACATAGATACACAGAGCACACACTGCCCAAAAGTCATCATGCTTAAGGAAAAAACCAGAGGCGCTTTCAACACGCTACTTTCTGTAAACATCGCGACCACTTTTTATTAAAAGTAACACTATACCCACTCTTTCTCCTCATATTCATTAGTGCGAGCTTTTACCCAACAGAAAGAAACACGATGGGATTGTACTTGGAAATTCCCTCCTCTTTTGTCGCAAAACCGCTGCGAGTATATCCATATACGCTTTGATTTTTCGTCCATGAAAAATAAATTTTGCGACAAAAGAGGAGGGAACTTTCAAGTATAACCCGCCGTGCGGGAAACAATAAAAGGCACTGAACCAAGTTTTTTTACCTTGCTTTAAACTTTTCTAGTAAGCGCGTCGACTAAACAAATAATGGTTAGTTAGTGCAATGCCCAATTAAACCAAAAAAATAGCAAATAGGCATGTTTTTAGTTTATTTGACTAATTCTTTTGGACGAATATAAATTGGCAATCGTTAAGTTATTGATATTTATGTAATTACCTAATTGGTACAGCGAATGCTAAATAGAACACATATTACTGCCCATGATTAGGAAAGGATTGAAAATGATTCGCCAAACAAAAAAACCCGTTTTTGGATTTATTGCTGCTGTAGCATCAAGCTTCTTATTGGCTGGTTGCATTATTCATGTGGGTGCATCTGATTACGAGCATGCCTCAGACTATCAACATCGCTACAAGTCTGGCAACGATTACACGAGTGCCAATAAAAGTGTTTCGGTACCAGACGGCGCTGAGGCAGATGAGATATCAAGTACCAACGGTAGAGTGAGGGTTGGTGATGGTGTAAGTGCCTCAGAAATCTCCTCAAACAACGGTACGGTTGACATTGGTGACGACGTAACTGCAAACGAAATTTCCAGCGTCAACGGCAAAATAAGCATCGGCGAAAATGCCACCGTAAACCAAAGCATTGAAGGCGTTAATGGAAAAATCAGTATTGGTCAAAATGCAAAGGTAGGAAAAGATGTTGAAACGGTTAACGGCAAAATACAAATAGACGAAGGCAGTGAAATCAAAGGCAAGGTCGAAACGGTAAATGGTTCCGTTGATCTGACTGGCACAACGGTGGGAAAAAATGTAGAAACCGTTAACGGCAGTGTTTACCTAAGAGACAATAGCCATGTGAAGGGTGACATTATTCTTAGCGGACGCAAAAAACAGGGGCAAGACTGGTACAACAAACCCGCCAAAATAGTTATAGACGGCTCTTCCAAAGTTGACGGCAATATCGTCGTATATCGCGAAGTAAATTTCGAGTTTGCCGATGCTTCTCTTATGGAAAAAGTAGAAAGACGCTACGAATCCGAGTAACGATTCCCTTGTACGGCAGTACTTGGTGAGTAAAATAGTCACAACCGTTATTTTAGTAACCGAGTACTTGCCGCTTTTACCGCTCAAAACTAGAGGCTGTTTATCACAAAAGCGCTACAACAAAAATGACTGCCTCGCCTGCTCCAATTTGTACTGCGCTCCCTCGATGTCTTTATCCGCCAGAAAATCAAAAAACACATCCATAGCAGCCTGCGCCATATCGTTATTTGTGTCGCGGTCAAAAAACTGAGAAACGCCTTGCGCTTCACCCAAAATTAGTTTTCCTTGCTGGATAAAATAATCCTCATTGCTTTTACTGTTGGTATTAGGTGAAATCGCGCCAAGCATTTGATTGAAGTCTTGTTGAAATTTTGCTTTCGCAATCACCTTAAGAAATCGCTTGGCAGCGGCTTTGTTTTCTGAGTATTGAGGGATCATAAATATGTCTGTTGGGGCTTCCTCATACAACGGAACTGCCGAGTTCAGTACTGGAAAGCGGAAAAATCTAAAATCTGATTTAATCCTTGCAGGCATATCCCCAGCAAAGAAGTTACCCATCAAGGTCATGCCAGACATTTTGTGATAAAGGAAAGGCATCGCGTCAGACCATTTCCACTTGTAGTACTGCGTCACAAAGTAGTTTTTATCAAGTAAGCTCTTCCAGTGTTCTAGCACGCGATACACACGCTCATCTTGGAACGACTCTTCTCCTTTCAACAAACGCTGATGAAAAGACAGACCGTTTAAGCGCAAGTTTAAATAATCAAACCATGCCAAGGTTGGCCATTTGTATTTTGCACCTATGGTAATGGGGACAACGCCATTTTCACTTAGTACCTGACAAACCCGCAAAAACTCATCCCATGTTTCAGGGGGAGACAGGGCCAACTTTTCAAACAAAGAATGCCGGTAATAAAAACCCCATTGATAATAAGAAATTGGCACACCAAACTGAGCACCGTCCAAGGTCACCGTGCCAAACGCACCCGATGTAAAATGTGCCTCGAGGTTTTCTTCTTGCCATACATCAGAAATATCAGCAATGTAGCCTTTTCTGACATATTGGAACAAACGCTCCCCACCTTGCCAATTAAGAACATCAGGGCCTTTCCCTTGTGCAAACCATTCTGCTAATGCTTGCTTAAATTCAGCATCAGACATGAAGATAAAATGTACTTTTTGACCCGGATTATCCCGTTCGTATTGTTCAGCAAAAGAAGTATAAAAACTGCGTTGCCCACCAGAACTTGCGAGTATGCCGATGTCTATTTCTTCAGCTAGTACGAGATTGAAACAACAGAGCAAATACGCATGACCAACAGTCAAGAGATAGAACAAACGTCGAGTGATACACTTCATTATTTTGCACGTCACCTTTTTAGATAACAAAACCAAAGAAAGTTTGTAATCCAATATATTTAAACTATTTTTTATAAAGAGAGCATTGGCTCTCCTATGAAATAAGTGTAGAAGCTCATGCCCTTTTTTCAAGAAAGCCTTTGTTAAGTGCTCAACAGAGGCGAACTTCACAAATGCGACAACAACATCTAACGGAGCCACAAGGTGAGTTTGAGAAAAAGAATAAATATAGCCTTATTAGTATCGTTAATTGCGACTCTTTTTATCTATAGCGTGTTTGATATATGGATAAGCCAACGTACCCTTGCCAGTACACTCGAGGCCAACGCTAGCAATACCGAAAAACGCATAAAAGTGACGCTTGCCGATGCCATGTGGAATTTCAACGTAGACTCTGCGCAAAAGGCAGCGAGTGCCGAGCTAGGGACAAATGATTTAGTTGGGGTGAGTGCGTTTGATCTGGAAAAGCAAGTCCTGTTTGACATCAGATGGGATGAAGATAAGGAGGAGATGAGCGTAGGGCAGTATCAAGGAAAGGTGCTATTTACTAAAGAGACGGACATCGTTTACTTTGATCAAGATGAAGCATTTACCGCAGGCTCGGTTGTACTCTACTTTTCGGGCAATTCATTAGATGTAGCGTTTAGCGCGGCAGTAAAACGCAGTATCTTTCAAATATTGATCTTATCAGTGATTTTACTCAGTGTTGCAGGCTTTTTGATACATCGCCTCATCATTTCTCCACTGACGGCTATAACAGAACGTGTAAACGATATTGCCCAGGGTGACGGCGACCTGACCAGAAGAATAGAGTTATCATCACAAGGTGAACTTCATGCCCTGACAACTGGGATCAACTATTTTATCGATAACGTCCACAAAATAGTGAGTGATATTAGCAAGGTTTCACACACCCTCGACCGGTCATCTGACGAAAGCAATGAAGACATCAAAGAGCTGAATGATTTAGTCAGTGATTTAAACGAGAAAGTATCGCGCATTATCCACTCGATGGATGGTTTAAGTGCTTCGTCAAAAGACGTTGCTAGCCAAGCTTCCAGTTCGGCTGACGTGATGCAAGAAACAACCGAATTGGCTGGAAAAGGCTTACATGACGTGCGGATCGCCAACGAAAAAACACAACAATTAGCAGATAGCGTGCAATCATCTACAGAAAAAACCGCCAAACTAGATGAACATGCACAATCTATTGGTGCAGTTGTCGATGTCATAAAAAGTATCGCTGAACAAACCAATTTGCTCGCCTTGAACGCCGCCATCGAAGCTGCGCGGGCAGGAGAACAAGGCCGAGGATTTGCTGTAGTCGCAGATGAAGTAAGGACGCTGGCACAACGCACTCAAAAATCAACAGGCGAAATCGAAGAGATCATTTCTCAACTACAACAACAGGCGAAAACAACTCACAATATCATGAATAGTGGTATGCAACAGGCTGCGGACAATGTAGAGTCGGCTGCAAAAGCAGGAGAAACCTTTTCCGAAATTGAAAATGCAATCAATCGCAATGTCAGCAGTGCGACAACTATTGCAGCTGCAGCAGAAGAGCAGAGTCAAACTTTGACATCCATCGAATCCGACATCGCGTTTATTAGAACAGCCAACGACAGAACCCTAGAAATTGCGCGAAAAAGCTCATCGAATAACGAGGCCATTGTTCGCTTAAGCCAACAGGTGGCCGCACTAGTGGAAAAATTTAAAATTTAAAACGCCTACAGGTTGGTTATTTTCATACGCTGGCGCTAGTAAAAACCAATCGTATCAATAGCAAGCCGCACTGTTGAAGGCTCTAGGCCATAAGCGACAATGGATAGACTCCCAATACTTTGGGTATTTAGTGGTGTTTGCTCAGACCATGTTCTGTTCATGGACGTAAATGGCAGCTTAACGGTGTAAAATTGCCCATCACTCTTCACTTGCACAGGTGCTATGTGGTAATCAAAGTTATTCACTTCAGTGCTATTTGCGGAGATCGAAACATTACCGGCATCGACTTTTATCCGTACTTCTACTCCCGTAAAGTGGCTGAGGTCTGTCGCACCACCGGTCTGATCAAGCAATAGAGCCACACTTGTCCAGCCGGGTTGACCCCGTGGCGGCACAATATCACCCACCATACGCAAATGGCCATCAACGATACTATGCTTAACGTTAGTGCTTCCCCCTGCACTGGTATCATCGACATAGTATCGTGGGTAACCCCAACTATTTTGTGTCTCGTGACTAAAGTCATCCACTATAACTGGAACTCGGGCAGGGTTTTGATCGGATGCACCAGCACTACTCGGGACACCGATGCTAAGCAGTAAAACCAAGTTAAGAGCAAAACAGAGGTAATATAGAATAGGCGATTCAAATTTGTTAGTGTTCATAAGTATCCTTATTGCTTGTATTAAAATTGACAAAACAAGACCGCAATCTCTTGGTTTTGCGAGCAATACTTTTCTGCGTTACTGATTCAGAAAAACATGCGATTCCTTAATAAGTGCCGATGGGAAATAAAAGGTGACGAAAAAACATTGAAATAAGGTGTCACCTTCTTGAACAAAAACGACACTTACTATTCATTGAATGGATAAATTGGAAAAGACGAGCAGTGATGTTTCATCTCATTGGAAAATTAACCCGTAACAAAGAGCAAACTGATACCGCACTTGTTCTCGCCTGCCTTGGTGGCAATCGCGACGCGTTCACCAGCATAGTGGTGCGCTATCAAACCTTACTTTGTACTATCGCATACGCGGCTATTGGCGACATAAAGCACAGTGAAGATCTTGCACAAGAGGCCTTTGTCGAAGCATGGCGAAAACTCGATAACTTACGTGAACCAGAAAAACTCAAATCATGGTTGTGCGGAATACTACGCTTTAAAATCAATCACTTTCTAAGAAAAGAAGCCAAGCAAATAGTCAACGACGCCGACGAATTGACGACAGAGCTCAAGCGAGTAAGCAATGAAGCAAAGCTGGAAGATGCCGCAATAAGCGCACAAGAACAGGCAATACTGTGGCAAGCATTAGCACATATACCTGAGACCTATCGCGAGCCCCTCGTTTTATTTTATCGTGAGCATAACTCGGTACAAGCCGTCGCATTAAAACTCGATTTATCAGAAGAAGCCGCGAAACAAAGACTCTCGCGTGGCCGCAAATTGCTACAAAAAGCGGTGCAATCGATGGTAGAGCGCTCCCTTAAACATACTCGCTCAGGTACGGCCTTTACACTTGCTGTTTTGGCATCTATAAACATGAGCTCTCCCCCCGCTAAAGCTGCAATGATTGGCGCTGGCTCAGTTAAAGCAGCCTCAACAGCAAAGTGGATGAGCTTAGCGCCAGTGTTAGCTATATTTTCTGGATTTATCAGTGCGTTTTTTGGCTTACGAGCAGGATTAGATCAAGCTCGCACGCGCAATGAGCGCAAGCGCGTAATCTTATTTACTGTACTTTTCTTTTTATTTGCAGGCGTCTATGTAAGTATTATTTTCGTACTCAAACACCTTGCAATGTCATGGCCAGAATACACACACGTGGCATTAGTACTGTCACAAATCTTAACCTTCAGCTTTTTAATTTCTTATTTAGTTTTGACTTTCAAAATGGTGACGGGTACCCGCAAACTGAGAGCCTTCGAGAGACAAAATAACGCTCACGCTTTTACTCAAACAGACGACGAGAACTTTCAAAAGAAGCGAGAATACAAAAGTGTCATACGACTGGCCGGTATTCCTCTCATTCATATTCGCTTTGGCATGCCAGAGGAAGGTGATACGCCTGTAAATGCTTGGATAGCGGGCGGAGAACTTGCTTTTGGGCGACTCATCGCGTGGGGAGGGGTTGCAGTTGCCCCTATCAGTGTAGGAATAGTCTCATTAGGCGTGATCAGTATTGGCGCAGTAAGCATAGGTTTACTGAGTTTGGGGACGATCACTTTGGGGCTGATAGGTTTTGGTGCTTCGGCCATCGCCTATAAAGCCTACGCATCCTTATCGGCCTTGGGCTGGCAAAGTGCATTTAGCAATGCGTTTTCAATCGCCAACGAAGCCGCAATTGGACCCATTTCACAAGCAAAGCATGTTAACAGTGAACTGGCGGCAGAACTGACCAACATCAACGTATTTGCTCAACACTACTCGTGGATTTTGCTGCTCATGTCTATAGCCGTAATTGTTCCCTCAATTTGGTATTCCATCAAGGTCAGAGAACGCTTAAAGCTACCCTAACTCACTCGCACACAAACAAGGTTCTGTAGTCATCATAGGCAAAATGATCAGTCATACCACTAATGTTGTCTTGCACCATTCGACACCGGAAATAAAACTCTGATTGAGGCTCATTTGCCACCGCTAGCTTGTAGGCATTAACGTGTTTATCAGCTAGCTTTTTCAACAAGCGCTTTTCGAGTGGAAACTTGCATTTTTTGCTAAATAAGCTAGAAAACTCACTTTCAGTCAAAGCCAACAACTGACCATATTTGTCCAATAGCCCAGAAATAATTTGATACCCTTGCAACTCACTTTGTTCTACTTCGTGGTGACTAAAAGCATAGTCAAAAGCCACTGCTTTAAAGCTTGCCGATATTGCATGGGCTGGTGACTTGTCTTCGAGTAAAGACGCATTGAACGAGCCGTGATAGCACGCTTCAATGTGCGTGATAAAACGTGTTGCCGCATGTTGAACCATAATATGCTGCGAACTCACCCGTAAACTAACAAAATACTCACTGTTGCTGACCACATGATTATCAGCTGCCTTTTTGCTGGCGCGCGCGACAATGTCTGCTAATTTTCCAATGTCTTTTTCATCCGAAATACCAAAGTCTTTCGCGATCTCTTGATAGCGTTCGACAAGCCGCGTAGACAAGGTTTCAGTAGACATAATCCCCTTCTCTACCGCATCTTCTAGATCAGCTATACAATAGGCAATATCATCAGCTGCTTCCATGATATAGGCCACAGGATGTCGACATCCTGCTTCAATATTGAGCGCATTAAGGACATCTGACACAATGCCCTTTTCAGATAAATAATAACCGGGTTTCTTCTTTAAATAGTTATCGATGGGTTTGGGCTCAGCGGCACAACGCGTGTATTTGAGTATGCTAGCAATTTGCGTATAGCTTAGGTTCAAGGCTTGCAAACTGTGCACTATTCTTATGGCCTGTGCGTTACCCTCAAAACTAATGAGATCTTGCCGCTGATGCTGGTCGAGGCTGTTACCCGACAGTTCTGTTAATTGATCGATATGGCGCTTAAACCAATTGACAATGGTATCTTCACCAAAATGACCATACGGCGGATTGCCCACATCGTGGAGCAAACAAGCCATTTCGACCACTGTTTCAAAAACACGCTCTAGACCATCTAATCCAAATTGTTTTTTTTGATTGTCGGACAAACTGGAAAATACTTTGCGCGTAATGTATCGCCCCACTTGCATCACTTCCATTGAGTGAGTTAAGCGACTGCGAACCGCTGCATTCCGCTCTAAAGGGAAAACTTGCGTTTTTTGTTGTAAGCGACGAATAGCCACTGAATTTAAAATTCTGCCGCGGTCACTTTCATAAGCAGTTTCCAAAGCTGAAATAGATGCTGCTTGCCCACGGCTGGCACTCTGTAATGCGCGCTCGGTTAAAAACTTTGTCTTAAAATTGATACCCGTGGTCATTACGATTGTTTGACCACGGTAGCGCTTGAGACCATTATTGTCACCATAAGTATTGGTTTGTCTTTTTTATAATACTTTAACCAACCAATTGTGTTTGTCTTCTGCTTTACCCCATTGAATGTCGTTCAACGCTTGCCTAAGCTTCATGGTCGTCTCACCCGCTTGCCCTGATCCAACAGTGTATTCTTTATCATTGTGAATAAATGTACCAACTGGGGTTAACACTGCTGCCGTGCCCGATAAGGCGGCTTCAACACCTGGCTTTGCAGAGCGCTCAAGTAGTTCACTTACCGTAATATCTCTCTCACTCACGGTCATACCAAGGTCTTTGGCAAGAGTGAGGATAGATGCTCGCGTAACACCATGCAAAAAGCTTGAATCTAAGCCTTTAGTAATAATTTCGTTGCCATCGATCAAAATAAAATTTGCTGCGCCAGTTTCTTGCACATCGCCATTTGGACAAAACAGAATTTGGTCAGCTTGCACCTCGTCTTTTGCCGCTAAAATCGGCCCGAGCGCACTGGCGTAGTTACCCCCGCTTTTAATCATTCCCATATGTGGGGCACAGCGCATGCCAGTCTCATCAAGTAACAGACGCAAGGGTTTAGCTCCACCGGCAAAGTAGTCACCAACCGGCGAAAGCAATATATACAACAACGAGCTTAGTGAGGGGTTGGCTGCTTTGCCGATAGAGGCTTCTGTTCCAACATGCGTGGGGCGAATATACATTGATCCTGGCGGAGCAGGTACTTCGTCAGCATATTGTTTAACAAGCTCAAGGATCATCTCTTCAACTTGTTGAGGATCAAAAGAAGGCAGTTTGAGTAGCTCACTACTTTGCTGAAAACGCTTAATATTCTGATCCATGCGAAAAATATACACACCGCCATCATCGTGTTTAAACGCTTTCAAACCTTCAAAACAAGTACTCGAATAGTGTAAGACATGTGCGCCGGGGTGGATGGAAATACTATCAGAGGAGACAGTTGTAGTATCTGTCCAATTGCCGTTTTCAAATTTGGTGATTGCCATTTGCGGCATAAATACTGTACCAAACGCTGCCATTACTTGTTCCTAGTTAGATAAGTCGCGCCCAATGCGCATTAAAAAATAGATGAGCTGCGTAACCAAGACGGTGCAGGCTCAAAGCACCCCGAGAAATATAGAAAAAACGAGGAAAGCAAGAAGAATAAACGCTATTGAATAAGGTGACAACTATGAATCGTCTTATTCGCAGTGAAAAAGACAGGAAAACAGCCCCTAGCCCCTACTAAAAATCGACTTAAAGAATACAAAGCCAAAACCACAGAAGAGCATTAGGTGAAACGGAAACAGCCCGAAGTCTCCCCCTGCATCACCAACAACAAAGGCTGAGTACAAACCAAAGGCGAAATATAGCATGAGCAGACCCTCCGCTATCACCGTCTTGGATAAACTGCTTTTTAGATACACGTTGTCTTTCCATGCTTCTTTTAACTCACTAACATTAAATTTGGGCGTCCGTATAAACTCGCTGCGTTTGCCTAAATGCCCTTGGATCACGGCAATAGAATTGTGAAGTGAAAACCCCATCGCTATACTAAAGAAAGTAAAAAACATCCCAATGTACTGGCAAAACTTTCGTATTCCCCCACCGTACATTTGTTTAAACATGTACCAATAGCAAACAAAAAATATCACTGTACTAATCACAAAAAATGACATGACATAAAAATATACGTGCAAATGTGCATATTCATTTTTCATGTACAACATTGGCACACTCAGTAATGCGACAATCAGCACATTCAAAAACATGGAACTACTCAACAAATGAAACAAGCCGTGCCATTTGGTTCGCAAAGGCAAGTGCTCAGCAGCAAACAGTTTATCCCGCATTTTTTGAAAGTTTTCTGCACCACCTTTATTCCAACGGAACTGCTGTGATCGTGCCGCGCTAATAGCAACAGGCAACTCTGCAGGTGTCTCCACTTGCTCCAAATATTTGAATTTCCATTGTTTTAGTTGCGCTCGATAACTCAAATCCAAGTCTTCAGTAAGGGTATCCCCTTCCCAATTTCCTGCATCTTCAATGCACTGCTTGCGCCATACCCCAGCCGTACCATTAAAGTTAATAAAATGTCCTTTGCTATTTCGCCCGACTTGCTCCAATGTAAAATGGGCATCAAGCGCAAAAGCTTGTACTTTTGTCAGTAAGGAATAATCTTTATTTAAGTGTGCCCACCGCGTTTGCACAACCCCTATTTTGGGGTCTTTAAAATAGGGCAAGGTAAGCTTCAACCAATTCGCTGCGGGCAAAAAGTCAGCATCAAAAATAGCAATAAACTCGCCTTTGGCGCTTTTTAGACCCTCTTTTAAGGCGCCCGCTTTAAAGCCTTCTCGGTTACATCGTGTGTGATGCTGAATGTCCAATCCTGTTTTTTGCAACTGCGCAATATGCAATCGCGTTGATTCGATAGAACTGTCGGTAGAATCGTCCAACACCTGCACTTCAAGCTTATCTCGCGGATAATCCAAACTGGCTATGTTGTCCAACAAACGTTGAACAACATACTTTTCATTGTAAATAGGCAGTTGAATGGTAACCGTGGGAAGCGGCGATGCCTCGTCGAATTCTAAATCTTCACGCTCATAGCTACGCTTCGATGCGCTTAAATAATTGAAAAGTAAATTTAGTTGGCAAAGACTAAAAGCAAAAATCAGCAACACAGACAAGGTATAAACTGTAATAGTGAGAGTTTCTAGTATCATTATTTACGTCGAATAATTACTTCGCGAATCGCTCGAAAAAACAGATTTGAGCGATGTATGAGTTGAATAGATAATATGTGCACATGATACGTTTTTTTTGATTAAAAAGCTTAAATTACTTTTGAGGATGTTTGTGGTTCAATTATATTGGTATCTATACATATATTTGCGTTGCAAGACTGTTCAATGCACCATACTGTTACAAATGCCATTGAATTTCATAGTTAGAAATGTGCTCAGCTAAGGACAGACAGGGATGAGGATTCAATCCATGAAACTGAAAACAAAAGTACATCAGCTTGTCTTTATTTGCATCGCGTGTATTGTAGGTACATTAATTTATTTTCAGAATGATTCCCCATCAGCTGTCGAATCGACGAAAATTAGTAGCAATACTGATTTAGTAAAGACGAAAACTAAATCAAAAGAAAACATCGAATCTCAATCCATTTCTCCATTGAGTTCATACCCCGATAAAACCGACGCGATCTCATTTCTGTTCAAGCAGATTAAGAGAGTTGATTGGTATTTTGACGATGGATTACTGGCTCATTTTTCACTGTTGCAATCTAAGGCAGACAATGGGGATAACGAAGCAAGCTTCATTCTCTCGATGAATTTAAGGTATTGTTACAGCGCAGCTTTTGATGAAGATTCTCTTGACTCCAAATTAACTGAGGCATCTCAATACTCGGATGCTGAGCTCGCCATGCAAAGTATTCAAGACAAATATGAGTATTGTTTAGGAATTGAAGCGTCATCGACGCATGAATTTCATCACTATCTTTTACAACCTGCTAAGAACGGCTATGTCCAAGCGCAAGAAGAATTGGGAAAAATGAGTCCAGAATTTTTTATGGCCTCGCAGGGGTTCGATAAACTCGAAAGGGAAGAATTTATTCGTATTCGGGATGATTTTGAGCAGAAAAAACTTAGTTTCCTTGAGGAGGCCGCAAAAAACGGAAGTGTTAGAGCGCTAAAGCGTCTTTCTCGTATGTATAGCTCTCAAAAATACGGCAGCAATGGCCTAGTGAAAGCTTACGCCATGAATCACTTAATTCTTGAAATAACTGAGGATAGCGAATTATATAGTCAACACTCTTGGTTAAATCAAAAACTCCATGACAAATTGACGCCTAAAGAACTAGATATGGCTTTAAATACATCTGAAAACTGGCTCGAAATCATTGTTCGCAATGGTACCATTTATCCGCATTGAATCTGTAAATCCATTCCTAGTCTTTGGCTAGTACATTGAGCGCTGTAGCATGACGTCATGTTTTGAATGCTTTTAAATACATGCACAAGCGGCTATATACGGGGATGTCGGCGAATTAAACAAAAGATGTGAATAGAGGCATTTCAACCGTCTCGCCCATCCCCCAAAAATATCACTACAAATCGATGCTCAATTGAGTTTTGGCGACAAATTTACCGTCACTGTCCTTAAAACCAAACACAACTTCTGCGCTAGTTTCCTTCCACACGATATCGATAACGCCATAGTTGTTTTTATAATAGGGTTCACTCACTCGGTGCTTGTTGGGACTGATGGCTTTCCATTCTTCACTTAAACCTGAAGAGGTCACTTCCCAGAGTTCATGGCCGCTGGACAATGTTTGCTTAGAGATTTCCGCCCAGTGCGTATCTCCACTTATCAACAGTAGGTGGTTGACATTTTTGTTTTCAATGTTTCGGGTCAGTCGATTAAAATCGTAGGGAAAATTATTCCATGCTTCCCAGCCAGTAAAATCAGCTAGGATCTGTAAACTAGAGGCCAATATTTTTATGTCAGCGGGCTTGGCTAACTCTGCTTCAAGCCACGTCCATTGTTGCTCACCAAGCATGGTTCGCTTTTCACTAAGATCTGGATTATATGGTCCCATGTTTTTTGGTTCACGCTCTTCAAAATAACCCGCTCGACCTACACTTTCAATGTTCTCTCTATTCCATCGCAGGTCAGGGAAAATAACATGAACCGCTCGGCCATTTTTAGCTCTTAACCATTTACTGTGATATATGCCATCTTCCTGCTTGTGGCGTGGGTCGCTATCCGGCACCTGCCAAAAATCTAAAAATGCTGTTTTCGCTTGGGATTTAAAGGCAAAGTCTTTGCCGCCATCATTCAAACCAAAATCATGGTCATCCCATATCGCATGTAAGGGAGTTACTTGCTTTAAATCTTGAAAATTTGGATTATTGCCCAGTTTTCGATACTTTTGAACAAGCTCATCAAAGTCTTCAGTGTCGCCATAAATATTGTCACCCAAGAAAAGCATGGCATGAGGACGCTCTTTCGCAATCGTCCCTAAGATATCCAATGGTTTATCTTGATGTGAGCAACTACCAAATGCGATCAGTGTTCGCTCCTCAGCCAACGCTGCGCCCGCAAGCAAAATATATGCATTGGCTAGTACCGTAATAAATGCTAACAAGGTTGTCGTTTTCACGCTTGCAAGTTCCCTAAATTCGAAGTGATAGGTGTCGACTCCCCTCAACGCCGTCTAACTCGTTGAGGGAAGTAAGTTTCAAACTAAAATGCCATTTGAATATTGATAACAGCCGTTCTTGGTGCACCCAACCAAGCAGCATTTGAGGCAACAGTGCCGAGATAGTTTTCATCGAACAAGTTGTTGACAGTAAGGCGAACATTGATGTTTTTCATACCTTCAGACAAATCCACGTTAGCACCGATGTATAAATCGCTCAGCGTGTAACCGTCGATTTCTACAGTATTCTCTTGGTTCAAGAAACGGTCGCCAACGTATTTCGTGCTCAAGCCAGCAAAGTAGTCTTCTTTTGCCCAGTCAAAGCTAAAAACATACAGCTCTTCTGCTGAGCCAAGCACGGTGTTACCTGCAATTTCAGCATCTGTATATTCCGAATCGTTCAAAGTAAATGAGGTGTAGAAAGACCAGTTATCAGTAATTCGGTAGTTTAACGACGCTTCGATACCTGTCGACTCCACACCACCGTCATTGATGAATCCACCTGCAGCCGACTCTAAAAAGTCAATGCCATCAACGGTTTCATTGCTTACAAAACGAATGCGGTTGTCAAATTCGATGCTGTAGTAAGTCAGGCTAGCGTTTAAGTTATCACCCACATAGCGCAAACCTAAATCAATGTTCTCTGCTGTCTCAGGCTCAACTAAGCTGACATCTGCATCATCACGCTCAAGTACCGCATCTTTGATAGCGGCAAAGTTTTCTTGATAGCCAGCGAATACTTCTATGCTATCCGAAATCGGCGCAACGATACCCAAGGACAACAAAGCGTCAGAGTCAGATGAAACAGACAAGTTGTTAGCGGCATTGAAATTGTCGTTCTTCTTTACATCCACGTTGAATTGCTTAAGGCCGAACGACACTTTAGCAAAGTCAAAGTCAATTTCGTTTTGCAGGTAGTACATGATAGTTTCTACAGGAAACTCGCGGTCATACTGTACCCAGTAAGGTCGATGGTCAAAACGGAAAGACGACGTTGAATCGATGATTTTATGCCAGTCGCGGAATTCTTCGCGATTGTAATCCTCATACCAAAAGCCGCCACGAAGTGTGTTATTAAACTCACCGATCTGCGTTTCCCAAATAAAGTCGGCGTTAAAGCCATAGCGATCTTTTTGGTAGTGCGTATGCCTGTATGAGCCAACAGGTATCGCATTGTCTTCATGACATGCTGGATCAAACTGTGGACCGCCACCGCCGTAGGGGAAGGTTAAAGAGCTTTCACAAGCTTCAAGAGGGCCTAAAGCATTGCCATTTGCATCAACAAAATAAATTTGTCCGAGTGGCGCGCCACCGTTGACAACATTGCCACCAATAAGCTCTGAATGACCGGCTGCTCCATCGTCTACCACATCCACGATATATGGCGGTACCCAATCTCCTCGCCCTTCATTTTGGTGGAAATAAACATTGGCTTTGACACTGAGTGATTCTAAGTCCCACTCACCTTGTAAATAGCCAAATAAATTCTCTCGTAAGGTAGACCAGCCGCGACGATAAGCCTGATCGACATAAGGAATACCTGACCAGTCACTGGTTAGCTGATCCCATTCAGGATTTTGTGCATATTGTTCTAGCCCGTAGATCCTTTGATAGTTATCTTCGTGCACATCGTCATATGACAAGTATGCCGTAATTTCACCACTGTCTGTCATAGATATCAGTTTTGCTGCTAAATGATCACCCTGATTTTCAGCTACCCCGTCCATCCAATCCGTACTTTCACGGGACGACACACTGACCCAAGCGTAAGTATCTTTGAAAATTTCACCCGTTTCATACCTGACAAAATACTTTTGCGCACCAAAATCACCAATGCTTAAGCTGGTTAAGACTTGCTCTGTATCAGATGGATCATAGGTAGTGAAATCAATCGTGCCGCCAAGTGCCTCATTGGAACGAGAAGATATATCCGCTGTACCTTGCGCTACTTCGACTGAACCTAGATTTTCAGTATCAATATAGCGATTGGCCTTTGCGCCACCGCCATAGTTTGAATTCCCATTAGCGATACCATCAATAGTGATACCTATTTGTTGTTGGCTCAAGTCCACTTGGAATCCGCGAATTGATATGGATGTTGACCAATCATCCGCACCAAATGTATCACCTTCGTTAATTAATACACCAGGTAGGTTATCAATAACCGCCAACACGCTAGAAATATTAGACTGCTGATCAATCATTGACTGGTTAGCAGCACTGTTTGCGAATGTTGTGCTTTTGCCAACAACTGAGATTTGTTCAACTTCTGCTTCACCTGCCTCACTCGATTCTGCATAAGCGTGCTGAGAAAACACCGTGGCGACAACTAAAGCCAAATACGTTTTTTTACTATTCATGTTATTGTTCCCTAAGAAGCGTACTCAAATATTTGGCGCACACATTAGAGAAGGAGGATGAATTTTCGGTGACGTTTAAATGAATGATTTTTTACGTATTTTTTTCAAATAAATGACTATTTAGTTAAGAAAATATTTCAAAATATTTGGTACGTTTAATGCATTGAAGTTCACAATATTGACCGTGCACAACATCATCAACAAAAAATGAAATCTATTGTAAATTTACTTGTCCTAAATGAGACATTGTTAAAATGTTTCTGGAAATGACTCAGATGCATCAGCTAAATAAAAGTAAACCTGCGCTGCGACTTTTAGGGTTACTCGGTTTAATTTTTACCTTGCTCGCCTGTGGGGGCGGTGGGAGTGATGCTCCAACGCCACCGGTTAGCCCGCCACCTGCGCCGCCCGCACCTGAGCCAATTGTCGATACGACATTTTCAAGCACGACAAAAACGGCGCGCTTTTTGAGTCAGGCAAGCTTTGGCCCAAAGTATGAAGAAATTATTGAGTTGACAGACAGCTCTGCCTCCGATTGGATAATCAGGCAATTTGAGCTGCCCATCGAACCTCACTTGCCGAGAATCGCCGATTACAAAACGCGCGTAGCAAACAACGAACAAAACCGCTTTTCATCCGCCACCACTACATTTACCTTTTGGAAAAGTGCGATAGAAGGTGAGGATCAACTACGTCAACGTATGGTATTTGCCTTATCACAACTACTCGTGGTGTCGAGCAATGGCGGCGATGTGTTACACGATGTACCAGAAGCCGTCGGTTACTACTTAGACATCCTGAATGAGCATGCTTTTGGTAACTACCGCGATCTCCTTGAAGCCATTAGCTATTCCCCTGCAATGGCAAATTACCTCACTTACTTAGGAAACGAAAAAGGGGACCCTACCACTGGACGTGTGCCGGACGAAAACTACGCGCGTGAATTGCTCCAGCTTTTTAGCATTGGACTTTTAGCCTTAGAAATGGACGGTACCCTAGCGACTAACAGTGACAATCAAGTCATTGAATTATACGACAATGAGGATATTACAGGCCTAGCGAAAGTATTTACCGGTTTACACCTTGATTTTGCTCGCGCAAATAGACAAGACGACTTTTTTACTCAACGAGCTAAGTTGTATAGTATCCCCTTGGCAACATACCCAGAAAACCATTCGACATCAGAAAAATCTTTCTTAGGCCTGAATATTCCGCCTAATACAGATGTCACTCGCAGTATTGATATGGCCTTGGATCACATTATGTCGCAAGCGAGCGTCGCACCTTTTATTAGCCGCCAATTGATCCAACGCTTTACCACTAGCCACCCACAACCAGAATATGTCGAGCGCGTGGCAAGGGCATTTGAGCAAGGTCAGTTTACCTTACCCGATGGTCGTACAGTGGGCGAACGACGCAAGGGCGATTTAAAAGCCACTATCGCCGCAATTTTGTTTGATCCCAATGCACGCGATGAAAACTTACCAACAGCTACAGCCAATAGCTTTGGAAAAATACGAGAGCCAGTTATCCGCTTTGCTCATTGGGCAAGGGCGTTTAAGGTCGAAAATGTAACACCTGAATTTACCATCCCCTTGTGGTACACCAGTGGATCGGGAGCACTGGGGCAACATCCAATTCGGCCTCGCTCTGTATTCAACTTTTATCGACCTGGCTACATTGCACCAAATAGTATTACCGGCGACCAAGCATTAACGGTGCCGGAGTTGCAGATAATGAACGCCTCAACCATCCCAGGCTTTAGTAACTTTATGGCTTGGTTCGTCACAGGTGGGCACGCAGATTTGGATGACGACGAATTGGCTGAAATACAACAAGAATACGACCAAGACCAAGTTGACCTAGATGCGCGAAATGCGCTAGACAGCTTTGTTGCCGACTACACTGACGAAATAGCACTCGCTGAGGATTTACCTGCCTTGTTAGAACGATTAGATCTGGTACTTACGAATAATCAAATGTCAGCCGAAACCAAACAACATATCATCGATACTGTATCTTTGCTTCCTATTGAGAATGATGGCGCAGAACTTAGAGTCATGTTTGCAATCATTATGACCTTGACCTCACCCGACTACATAGTGCAAACATAGGACAAATTATGCGGAAATTAAATCGACGTGATTTTATAAAGGCCACCAGTGCCAGCGCACTATCAATTGCTAGTCTGGGTGCTGTGTCACAATCTTTGCGCTCATTTAGCGCACATGCCCAAACGAATGACGACTATAAAGCCCTAGTCTGCGTATTTTTATTTGGTGGTATAGACAATCACGAGGTTGTATTACCATATGATCAAGCAAGTTGGCAGCAATATGCTTCTATAAGACAAAGCCTTTTGACAGCTCAAGGCACTCAGCGCGCGCGGGAAAATTTATTACCACTCAACCCGATTAACCAAGCTTCGTTTGGCGAGAGACGCTTTGCGCTGCCACCGGAACTCGGCAGAATCAAACAACTTTTTGATACAGGTAGCGCGGCGATTATCGGGAATGTAGGGCCACTTATTGCGCCAACAAACCGTCAGAGCTTTATGGAAAGTAGTGTATTATTGCCGCCGCGTTTATTCTCACACAATGATCAGCAGTCTGTTTGGCAAGCAAGCGCCCCCGAGGGTGCGCAATTTGGTTGGGGTGGTTTGTTTGCCGACGCAGCCATCACGAGAAACCCAAGCCAAAGTGTTGATTTTTCAACTATAAGTAGTAGCGCGGACGCCTTGTTTTTGACCGGAAAACGAGCCCAACCTTATCAAATCAGCACACAAGGTGCCGCTAGCAATCAACTGCTACAACAATTTGCCAACGCGCAAGACAACGTTGGGCAGGGCTTATATAATAGCTTACGCCAACACTTCGCAGGGGAAGTTGGCAGCAGTGAACATTTAATCAGACAAGATGTTTTGCGCTTAATGCAAAACTCTTTGCTCACCAACGAGCAGTATAATCGCTCAAAACTCAATGCAGACGGCCTCATCACTCCCTTCCCCACTTCTCCATTGGGGCAGCAACTCAGGGTAATTGCCGAAAGTATCGCCATACGCGACCAACTGGAGGTCAAACGGCAGGTATTTTTTGTTGGTATTGGCAATTTTGATACGCATTCTGACCAAGCAACAAGCTTGCCTTCATTGCTAAATCAAGTGGACGAAAGCATCGATGCTTTCTACCGGTCTATACAAGAAATGGGGCTAGGCTCTCAAGTGACTTTGTTCACTGCCTCAGATTTTGGCAGAACGCTGACAGTCAATGGAGATGGCACGGATCACGGCTGGGGAGGCCATCATTTTGTGATTGGTGACGCGGTAATTGGGCAGCAAATATTTGGTGAAATTCCTCCCCCAACCTTTGAACATGAGCAGGATGCGGGGAACGGTCGTTTAATTCCAAGTACCTCGATTGAACAATTTGCCGCACCTTTGGGACGCTGGTTTGGCTTGAGTGCCGACGAAATCGAAAAGACATTTCCCAATTTGCAGAACTTCCCAACTGGCATGCTTAATTTTATTTGAGGTTTTCAAGTTAGTTAATTCGGCTCAGGATAAGTTAGCTTGCCGATGATGCTGATAATGCTCGAATGTGGTAACATCTTTGCGCTTTTTGACTTTGGCAGTCGAGCATCGAGTAGGCATCGCATTGGAGCCACTATTCAATACAAAATCGCGGCAAGTATTTCCATATACGCTTTGGTTTTTCATCCTTGAAAAACAAATTTTGTATCGAATAGTGGCTCCAATGCGAAGTCTGCTTTATGTTTCAAATAACCTTAGTTTTCGCGGTGTTGTTTTAACATTGATTTTCATTAATATTGAAACGTGGGGTGGTTTATGGAGATTAGATGTTAAGCGATAATTTTGGGCGTAAATTCGAGTATTTGCGCTTGTCCATTACTGATGTGTGTAACTTTCGGTGCGACTATTGTTTACCCGATGGCTACCAGTGTGGCTCCTCTCGAGATTTTCTCTCCATGCTTGAAATCAAAACCTTGGTTCAAGCCTTTGCAGAATTAGGCACAAAAAAGATCCGCATCACTGGTGGCGAACCAAGTTTAAGAAAAGACTTGCCCGAAATCATCGAATACTGTGCCAATACACAAGGCATCGAGCGCGTTGCGCTAACTACCAACGGCTACAAGCTTCGACGAGATATTCAGCAATGGTTTGACGCCGGTTTAAGCCATTTAAATGTAAGCATTGATAGTTTAGATCCTCGTGCCTTCGAGAGTATTACCGGCTCCAAGCAACTACAAAGTATTCTTGAGGGAATCGATAAAGCGGTAGAGCTTGGCTTAAAAGAAGTCAAGTTGAATGCAGTGTTACTAAAGCATTATACACCTACCCAACTAGACGCGTTTTATAAGTATGTAAAAAACCGAGACATCTCTATTCGTTTCATCGAATTGATGGAAACGGGCGATAACGCCGCGTACTTCGAGCAAAATCACTTGTCAGGTGCATATATTCAAACGCAACTTTTTTCGAGAGGGTGGACAGAAAAGTCACGCGATACACTCGCAGGGCCGGCAAAAGTGTATGAACACCCCGATTACAAAGGCAGCATAGGCCTTATCATGCCCTATTCAAAAGACTTTTGCAGCACTTGCAATCGCTTACGCGTTTCAGCTCTAGGCAAGCTGCATTTGTGCCTGTTCGCAGAAAAAGGCATCTCACTGCGTCAACATCTTATTTCAGGTGATGTTAAGGGTACAAAAGATGCGCTTAAAAACGCTATGGGTATTAAAAAACTATCACATGAATTGCACGATAGATTTACTGGCGCTACCAGTCACTTGGCGATGCTTGGTGGTTAATGAACGGCTTGATTTTAGCTGGCGGAAAGTCCAGTCGCATGGGAGAAGACAAAGCCCTATTAAGCATTAACGGCAAGACCCTAATCACCCTTAGTCAGCAATTGCTTACCACTTGTGGTTGCACACATGTATTGGTTAATCATCCCAAGTTTTCGAATAGCATCAAAGATATTTATTCTGAAAAAGGCCCAACTGCAGGTATTCATGCTGCGCTATCTCATGAGAAATTTGATCTCTCCTCGGCCCCCCTTCTTGTGAGTGCGGTCGATACCCCATTTATTCCCCAACAAGCGTTAGATGCACTCATTGTTTATGGCCTTCGGTATCAAACCAGTGTTTACTATCAAAATCTGTACTTGCCTACGCTAATATACGATACAAGCACTGCAAAACAGTGGCTAGACGAGGTACTCAGTGACCCAAATAGCAGAGGCCCGTCGTTACGCGAGTTATTCCGCGCTATTCGCGCAGAAAAACTAGATAATTCTTCTTCAGAATGGATTAACATTAACAGGCCGAGCGACTATGCACGGGCAAAAGCACAACAAAGTAACAAGGAAACAAAGTGAGTGAAAAAACCGCACTAAATATTGGCGTATTGACTGTTTCTGATACGCGCAATGAAGAAACCGATACAAGTGGAAAATACCTTGTTGAAGCCATTGAAAAAGATGGTCACCTTGTGTCAGTCAAGGCAATCGTAAAAGATGACATTTATCAAATGCGAGCGGTGATTTCAAAATGGATCGCTGATCCAACGATTACCGCGATTGTGACTACCGGAGGTACGGGCTTTACCGCTAGAGATTCTACGCCAGAAGCTATCAGCCCACTATTCGATAAAACAGTAGACGGTTTTGGTGAGTTGTTTCGAGCCAAAAGCTACGAAGAAATTGGCACATCGACAATTCAAAGTAGAGCGTTTGCTGGCTTGTCTAATTATACTGCGATATTTTGTTTACCTGGCTCTACTGGCGCCTGTAAAACTGGATGGGCATTGATTGCGCCACAACTCGACAGCACTCATAAGCCTTGCAACTTTGTTGGGCATCTATTATCCCGAGGTCAAAAGTGAGTAAACTCTCGCATATTGATCAACATGGTAAGGCCAACATGGTCGATGTGGGTGATAAGGCTATCACCAGTAGAGAAGCGGTCGCCGAAGGTTACATCTATATTAATTTGGTGACCATGCAGGAAATTGTCCAACAACAGAACAAAAAAGGTGATGTACTTACTACGGCAAAAATTGCGGGCATCATGGCTGCCAAACAATGCAGCAATCTTATTCCTTTGTGCCATCCTTTGATGCTATCAAAAGTCGATGTAACGATAGAGATAGACGAAAAAAATGCGCGTTTGCGCGTGCAGTCTCTATGCAAATTGTCTGGCAAAACTGGCGTAGAAATGGAAGCGCTGACTGCCGTCAATGTCGCTTTACTCACACTGTTTGATATGTGTAAAGCTTCTGATCCTGCTATGCGCATTGAGGGCATTCGCGTATTAAGAAAAACTGGAGGTAAAACAGGTGAATGGCAGCATCCAGATACCCTTATCTCAGAGCCATCAAGTGACGTGTAAACTATGGCGGTTGTAAAATTTTTTGCCTCTTTAAGAGAAACGCTAGATTGCGCAGAAATCGAAATAGACTTACCGGAGAACGCGAGTGTTGAGGACTTGATCACACTCCTTTCCAACAAAAATCCAAATTGGCACGCTGCCATTCAAGCGAATGACGTACTTATTGCCGTGAATCAAACGGTTTGTGGCAAAGATACGCTTATTCGCAATAGCGACGAAATTGCATTTTTTCCACCGGTCACAGGTGGTTAAGGTGACAAATTCGCTCATTAAGGTACAAGTAAAAGACTTTGATGTAGGTCTAGAATATCAAGCACTTGTTCAGGACAACACAGCAGACGGCGCGGTTGTTATGTTCACTGGCTTGGTTAGAGATTTTAATCAAGGCCACAAAATTAGGGGGCTCAGCCTTGAACACTATGCAGGCATGACTGAGCGCGCCTTACTCGATATCGTGACAACTGCTCACCAGCGGTGGCAACTGGGGAAAGTAAAAGTGATACACCGTATCGGCGAGCTGCTGGTGAACGATCAAATCGTCTTTGTTGGTGTTAGCTCGCCCCATAGGGAGCAAGCCTTTGAAGCGGCGCAATTCATTATGGACTACCTAAAAACACAAGCGCCTTTTTGGAAAAAAGAGCTTACTCATTCAGGGCAACGCTGGGTCACAGCCAATGCTAAAGATACGCAAGCGGCTAAACGTTGGTAATAGGGTTATACCCAATTGCTAAAAGATAGATTGTGCGTCTTTCAGCAATGAAATTTAGCAGGGTTAACTGGCCGCTTTTACTTGATAAGCGCTACGATACTGTTCGGTGATATCAACCAACTTTCCTTCGCTAAGTTGGTAAATGATATCAGCATTTAAGATAGTCTCGGTTCGATGTGCAATCACAATTCGCGTCATTTTAAGAGTTTGGAGTGCTTGGTTAACGTAGTACTCCAAACCGGGGTCGAGGTGACTCGTTGCTTCGTCCAACAGCAAGAGTTTGGGCTGCCTATATAGGGCACGAGCTAACATCAAACGCTGTTTTTGCCCCCCAGATAATGCACTGCCCATGTCACCAACTAGTGAGTTATACGCCATATTCATGGCCGAAATATCCTGATGAATCCCAGCTAATTGCGCTGCTTCAACTACACGCTGCAAGTCCATGTTTGGGTCAAAAAAACTGATGTTTTCTGCTAATGTACCGGTCATCAATTGATCTTCTTGCATCACCGCTCCCACTTGAGAACGATAGTGCTTAAGCCCCAAACTATTAATATCAATACTATCTGCCATTACTTTTCCACTCTCGGGTGAAAGCAAACCTAGCATGAGCTTCATTAAGGTCGTTTTACCGGTTCCCGACGGGCCTATAATGGCAATATGACTACCCGCTTCAATATCAATCGACAAGTCATCGAATAGAAGAGGCTCATTATCCGCATATCTAAACTTAAGCTTATTTATACTTAGCTGACCAGATACGTCTCTGAACTGTACATTCGCCCCCTCACTTTCTTTTTCAGTTAGCGCAATATCTGCAACACGATGTAAATGTAAGCTCGTCATTTTGATGTCAATCACATTGCCAATCAATGCTGACATCCTGCTTGTAAACTGATTTTTGTAAGCCATAAATGCGAATAGCATACCTACACTGATGTCACCGGCTATGACTGCTTTTGCCGCTAGGTAAACGATCAATATGTTTTCTGCACCAAACAACAAGGTATTGATAGTTTCATAGGAAATGCCCCACTTGCCCAACTTATATTCTTGATTTACGGCCTCGGCGTATCGGTTTTGCCACAAGTTCAAGCGCTGAGTCTGTTGACCAAACAGCTTAATACTCTGCATACCGCGCACGGTTTCCATAAAATTGCTCTGTTCTTTTGCAGAGGCCATGATGCTGGTTTCGGTCAGTTGGTGAAGAGGCTTATACAAGGCAAAACGCAGTAAGCCGTATACAAGTACAACACCGATAACCACAAAGGCAAGCGTAGCATCGTAAAAGAACATCATTGTTAATACGGCGATTGACATTAAGCCGTCGATTACACCCTCCACGAGCTTGTTGGTGAGCAAGTCACGAATCGCACCTAGGGAACCAAAACGAGAGACCACATCTCCAATGTGACGCTTGTCAAAATAGCTCAGAGGTAAATGTACCAAATGCCGCATTAGATTAGTGGACATTTGCACACTCATTGTCGAACTCAAATGCAGGACAACCCAACTTCGAAAGGTTTGCGTTAGCGCCTGTATAAGCATCAAAAAACCAAAACCTAAAGCAAGCACAATCAGTAGCGAGGTGTCATGGCTGATCAAGACCTCATCCACAACAAGTTGAGTATAGTATGGAGCGGCGATCATGAATATTTGCATCAGCAAAGACAAGACAAACAACTTTGTCAACGAAGGGATCAGCCCCTCTACCTTGCTCCAAAATGATCGTAAGCCCAATCTTACCCGTTCATCTTTTTTGGTAAATTCGCTGCTGGGAGTGACTTCTAACGCAACACCCGTAAATGATTTATCAACGTCTTGCATCGGCACTACGCGCTCACCCATAGCTGGATCAAGTAAGACAATGCTATTGCGTTTCACGCGCTTGAGTACAACAAAATGATTCATATCCCAGTGTAAAATACACGGTGTCTTCAGATGTTTTAGCTCATCGATATCAAGCTTAAGGGCTCTACTAGACATATTCAGTTGCTCAGCTAGTTGCATGAGCTGCTGCAAGTTCGCCCCTTTAAACGATACGCTGTATTGATTTCGTAGTGTATTTAAATCGGTCTTATGGCCGTAGTGAGCGGCAAGCATGGCCATACAGGCCAACCCACACTCCGCCGCTTCGGATTGATAAATCATAACAATACTCCACAGAGCCTTAGTGTTGGATCAAAAAAGCAAAAGTATCAGGGAACTGTTGTGCTAAAAATTTTTGGTCAATTAATATGGTGGTTGCCAACGGGCCAAAAGAATGACCATAGCCATAGAAGAAGTTCTGCCACGATTGAGTGTCAAACAAACCCGTTTTCGCAAACTCGTCAAAAGCAAAATGTGAAATTTCTTTTAAGGTCAATCCACCACAAACCTGTTGCAGGTCGTCTTGAAGATAAACCTCTTGTAGCTCAGGGGTGTTAGACTGATTTTCTTTCTTTCCATTTGTGTTCATTTCGTTCTCCGTGATTCGTTAATTTTTTATAAACAAAGCATTGTCTTGCTAACATTTTGACGATATATACGAGTTTTAGAGTCGCCCTTTTAAACTCGTAATAGGCTCAAACAACCAACTAATCAAACTCCTTTGTTCAAGCACGATATCTGCGTTTAATAACATGCCAGATTGCAAATTCATGCTCTTTCCATATGCCTTTACAGCTTGCGTTGAAAGCGCTACTTCAACTGGATAGACGGGCTCTTGTATGTTTACAGGCAATACAAGCTCTCCCGGCAACACGATATGTCTGGCTACCTCAACAATTTGTCCACCGAATAGTCCAAACCTCTGATGAGGAAAAGCATCGAAGCGCAATCGCGTTTGTTGACCCTTTTCAACAAATCCGAAAGCACGGGTCGGTACCAGCAACACCGCTTTTAAAGGCATGTCTTTTGGCAATATCGTCGCCACAGGCACTTGTGCAGATATGCTTTGACCTATCGAATGCCTTAAATTAGTTATTCGTCCTGCATTCGTTGCCACAATAAGCAGTTCATCACTGGACGCCACTTCAGACTGGCGTTGCAATAAGCGGGAATGCTCTGCATCTAACAAGGCGAGTTGTTGTAAGTTTTCAGATGGGAGTTGTTCTAATTGACTGCTAACTTGGTTGATTTGTTGAAGTAACTGCTGCCGCTGAGACGACAAAGCAGAAAGCTGCTGCTGCAAACTCAACACTGCGTCTTCTTGTGCTTGTATCTCGCTTCTTGTGACTGCACCATTTTGGGCCAGAACTCGCAAACGCGACAATTGACTCTGTTGTAGCGAAAAGCGCGTCGTTAAAATCTGCTGCTGCTTGTCGTTTTCGACCACTTCTTGTTTATGAAAAGCAATCTGTTTTTCATAGCTGTCACGCCGGATATTTTGTTGCTCTGCTAGCTCGAGTTTACGAGCCGCCACCGAATTTATTTGCTCCACAACTTCAACATGAAGCAATTGAGATAAACTGCGGCCATCAGCAAGCAAAGTTGTCGATTGCAGTAGCATTAAGGCCTGTCCCTTTTCGACATCCTGCCCATTTTCTACCAATATTTGCTTTATGATCCCTGCTCTAGGGCTCAATACTTTGGTTAAACCACTTTGTGGCTTTAAATAGCCCTGTACCGTCTCTTTGCGATTAAAATCAGCATTAAATAAGAAGAACGCCAGTAACACCACAACAATCAATAGACTTAGCAATAAGATTTGACTACTCAATGGTTGGGCAATGTTAACTTCACCATCGAGTTTTGCGGATTGATGCTTGACCGCATTCTCGCGAAACAATCCATTGCTCATTTGCATGACTGACACTCCTTCGTCCACAATGCCCTTTGTGCGGAACTACTTACCGATTAAATATGGAAGGAATGATAATGATAGTCAGCTCTGTAGGTAACTGTACCTGAGACCTGAAAATGATGTCACTATTATTTATACCCTTTAGGGGTTAAATTAACGTTTATACCTTACTGGGTATTTCACAGACAAATTTTGGCCAAGTTTCAAGCCATTTCTTGCGTTTAACCCTAAGCCTTAAACTCTGCCAACAATACATCTCCCACTTTGACAGCCATTAAATCAAGTGATTTTTTTGAGATAACGGCAAAGAGAGTTTGTCCGTCGACGTCCAAGTGAATAACGGCTCCGTTCTTATGTGGCTCGATATCACTCACTGTTACCTGCAAGCTATTTAGCATAGAGCTCAAGGCTCTCGGAGGAAAGCGCAAGCTGACCTTGTTGGCGTCAACAAGAATATATTGAAGACTTTCGGGCAAAATTTGACTGCGTTCGTCACATTTTTGAAATACGCTTTGTTGGCTTTCGACAACTTGATATTCGTGTACGCCGTGCACCGTATTCGTGTTGTGATATTTCACCGCTAGCTTTGCAAATAAACCTTCATAGTCTTTATTGATGTATTCGCGTATGGCGCTATTGATACCCGTCTGCTTACCTAGTGTCCCTTTTTGCATAAGCACAGCACTGCTGCAGCAAAAAGCTAGGTCTTGCATAGAATGACTCACTACAACAAAGTGTCGCTTGTATTCCTTGTGCCAAATGGATAGCAAATGCATGAGGTACTGACGAGTACGCCAGTCCAGTGCCGAGAATACTTCGTCTAAAAATAATATTGGCTTTCCAGATAGTAGCGCACGGGCAATCAACACGCGCTGCGTTTCGCCACCAGACAGGTCACTCGGCATTTTTTTAAGTAAAGAAGACAAATGCAACTGAGAAATCAAACCCTCCAGCGGGATACGACAGTAGTGAGCATATACTGAGTGCTTTTCTATAAAACGCAGGTTCTCACTGACTGTTAGATGCTCAAACAAAGTATAAGTATTCGATACGTATACACAAGGCGCTGCTTCTTTGCTAGTTGCCGTCCAAGTCCAACCCTCAAAGCTTGCACGCATTTGTGCCGTATGTTTTAAACCCGCAAGCACTTTGAGTAAGGAAGATTTACCAGCAGCAGATTCGCCAATCAAGCCGACTACACCGGCTGACAAGTCGATGGATGTAGTTGCCTCAAGATCCATCTGCCCCACTCTAGCGCGAACACTGAAGTTTAGCGAAACTGACATCAGTGATAACCCTTGTCTGTAGACGAATCTTTGTCTTTATTTTGGCGACGAACAAACAATTTAGGTTGATTGCGGTTAAAACGATAGAGCAGAGCCAACATGATAAAACTCAAGCCCAGCAATACCATCGCCAAGTTGTGAGCACTAGTATAATTGAGGGTTTCAACATGGTTGAACAAAGCAATGGATACCACTTGGGTTTCACCAGGAATATTACCCCCAATCATTAAAATCAAACCGAACTCGCCGAGTGTGTGTGCAAAACCAAGTGTGATGGCAGTAACAATTGCGGGTTTAATTTGTGGTAACAGCAGTAAGGTTACCGCTTTACTGCGGCTAATACCCAATGTACTTGCACGTTGTATGGTAGTCTCCGCATGTTGCTCAAACGCGGCTACTAAAGGTTGAAATACAAAAGGCATAGAGTAAATAATCGAGCCCACCAATATGCCAGCAAAACTAAATACAAATTGCTCACCAGTAACGCTGAGCCAAAGAGCTCCTATAAATGTGTCAGGCGAGAAGGCAAGCAGTAAATAAAACCCCAATACTGTAGGTGGCAGCACTAAGGGTAAGGCAATAGTAGCTTCAATTAGTGGTTTAAACTTACCTTTATACCGGCTTAAGCTCCACGCAAGCGGCAAGCCCATTAGCAATAAAATAATTACCGTAAAACTCGCTAAAGTGAAGGTTAAGCCCAGTGCTGAATAGTCATTCATGCGAATTTTCTACTCGCCTGTATCCCTGTGTGGAAAAAAACATCTGCGCCTTATCAGACAATAAGAATTGAACCAAGCGCTCAGCCTCACGCAGTTTTTCTTTGTCTTCAATCGATACTAAAATAAGCCCTTGCTGCTCAATTACTGGATAGGCATTGTCAGGTAAGCGAAAGTATCGTTTGTATTTGTTATCTTGTGACAAGTTGTAAGCCTGTATTAGCAGAGACTCCGCCGTAATAGCAAAATCCACATTGCCAGTATCGGCAAATTGAAAAACTTGAGAAACGTTATTGCCAAATACACGTATTGGCATATTGATTTTTTGAGCCTCAATAAAATGTAAGGCAGCCTGTCCGTATGGCGCGAGTTTTGGGTTGGCAATCGCAACGCGTCTTGCCTGATTGAGTACACTTGGCTGAATGTCATCGTCAGCAGGATAAATAACCAAATGCCCGTATGCATAAGTAAACGGCCGATGATGCGTCGCTAATGTCTCAGCCAAACGACTCGGTCTAGCTTTGTCCGCTCCCAAAAAAATATCGAATGGCGCACCATGGATAGCTTGTGCAAATAAGGCTCCGCTCGACCCCACGACGAGCTTTGTTTCAAATGTTTCTGATACCGAAGCCTTGGCTAATAAAGATTTTAGAGGCGCATAGAAATTGCTTGCAACAGCGACGGTCAGTGGCTGGCTAGCCACTTGTTTTTCTGTTGTCATTCCTTGGTTAGCGACGAAGCACATTGATAACAGTAGCATATTGGCTACGCTTGTTTTTTTATTATTAAATAGATAGCGAGTGCTTACCACCTCCCTAACTAGCTTCATTAATTTAGTCAATACAACCGCATCCGCGACAAAGAAATACAAACCATCATGTCAATAATTATACTCATTGAGATGAAGTAGTTAAGATAAATTGAGCACAATAAACCACGTTGCGCTCATAATTTACGACTCAAATGCGCGATACAATCAATGCAGCTTCATTCTGGGTCTTAAACGACGATTAATTCGTCCTACTAACATGAGCAACAACATTTTGATGTAGCCGTGCAGTGATGCTTGGTGCAGCCGGTACAACGAAACATATAAATTTCGTGCAACCCAACCCTCAACAAAGACTTGCTTATGCGCCAAACTCGACAGAAAACCGATCGATGTGTAATCAGCAAATGAAACCAGTGAGCCTTTGTCTTTGTAAACAAAACTTTGTAGTGCTTTGCCATTAATTAAATTACATATGTTTTTTGCTGCGGTTGCAGCCATTTGGTGCGCGGATTGCGCTCGCGGGGGCACAAATTGCCCGTTTTCTTGCTTTAAGCTTGCACAGTCGCCGATCGCAAACACGCTGTCGTCAGAAACCGACTGCAAAGTGGGTAAAACATCAAATTGATTGATCCTGTTTGTTTGCAAACCGCCCAAAGAGGCAAAGTGCTCAGATACTTTTACGCCGGCACACCACACGTTAATATCCGACTCAATTATGCTGCCATCTTTGATAATCACACCACCTGCGGTAACTTCTTCTACTTGGGTGTTAACATGTACATTGACACCAAGTTGAGCCAATACTTTTGCAGCTGAATCTGAGATGCGCTCAGGTAGTGCTTGCAAAATACGACTGGAAGCCTCAATTAAATTGACTTCTATGGAATGGCGGCTGATTTTGGTAAAACCGTATGTTTTAATTAAATCGGTGAGCTTAAATAACTCAGCTGAAAGCTCAACACCGGTCGCCCCTCCCCCAATAATATTGATTTTCAGTGGTTTGTGTTCAGACGATGCTTTAATTTTCAAAAACTCATTCAAAATTTTCTTGTGAAAATTTTCTGCCTGACTAGTGGTATCGATGGTTAAACAGTGGGCTTTTACACCAGGAGTCGAAAAATCGTTCGTAATAGAGCCAATCGACAGCACCAAAATATCGTAAGACACCTCTCGTGCGGGTACTAGCTCCTCACCATTATCACTTTGTATTGGCTTTATCTGGATAGACTTTTGCTCTCGCACTAAACCACACAGCTCGCCCAGTTGAAACTCAAAATGATGGTTTGCCGCATGCGCACGATAGTCTACACCATCCATGTCCACATCCAGCGAACCGGTTGCGACTTCATGAAAAAGTGGCTTCCAAATATGATAAGGAGACTTATCAATTAATAATACATCTACCGATGCTGTGTTCTTGAATTTATGTCCTAAAGTAGTGGCAAGTTCTAAGCCACCTGCGCCGCCTCCAACAATTACAATCTGTTTACTCATTAGTTGACCCATATATAAATTAAATTCGGGGTAACAAACATCACGAAGCTTAGTTTGCACGACGTTCGCAACGAGGAATTCGCTATCCAGAATTCAATTACAAAACTATTAGGATCGGTTGAAATTATACTACAAAGTGCGCACTAAACTTATTGAAAAACTAAACTGACTTTAGTGCCTCTATTCCGCTCAGATGACAGGGTCACTTGTCCTCCATGCGCATACATAATCTGACGCACCAAACTCATACCAATTCCTGTGCCTGTGCGTTTAGTGGTATAAAATGGTGTAAACACTTGAGTAAGCACATGGCTATCCATGCCACAACCATCGTCGATTATCTCTACGATCACATTGCTCTTTTGAAGCTTTCCCCTCAGCTTTATTTGACCGTTTTTTTCACAGGCGTCAATGGCATTGTTGAGTAAATTTATTAAGATTTGCTCTACAAGTTGATGATCCGCAAATATTTTTAAATCTGTGGGTAAAACCTCACTACAATATCGAATGTTCTTGTTGCTCATTGCATCACCACAGAGAGCCACAACACTTTGGATAAGACCTTGTAAACCTACGCTTTCTTTCTTAGGTTGAGGTACTTTGCTCAGTCGTCTATAACCATCAACAAAACTCATAATACCCTGACTGCGATTTGATATGGTGGCAACAGCTCGCTGCACATCTTCTAAATCTCGCTGGAGAGTATTGTCTAACGCTTCAAACAACGAACTATGATTGAGTATGTCTTTGCAGTTATCCGCAAGAGACACGATTGGCGTGATTGAATTCATCATTTCATGAGTGAGCACACCAATCAGGCTCCTCCACGCTTCATACTCGGCTTGGTTAATTTGTTTGCCAATATTTTCGACGGTGACAACTTTCTGTTCTGAGTCCAGCAAAAACACGCTAGAGACCGAAAATTTCAGATTTAACACAATACCATCTTGGCTGATCTTAATCGTATTTTGCTCTAGTACGTCTTGGTTTAGAATTTCAAGTAATGTGTGTCCGTCAATCAATATTTCATTTACTGAAGAAGGAGCCTTGATATTGAGCAGTACTGAGGCTGCTTGATTAAAAATATGAACTCGTCCTTTATTGTCAAAGGTAATAATCGCAATTGGCGCTTGACGAATGATGCTGGTTAACAAGGATATTTCTGCTCGCTGTGCACTGGCAGACTGTTGGAAGTGAAGCGACAAATTGTTTAATTCATTTGCCAATTCACGTCCCAATCCACTCTCGGTAAAACCTTGAGTAAAGTCTCCTTGTTTCGCGGATTCGAAAAAATTGCTCAGAATTCGCAATTGCCGCTCCCACAAGTAAATGAGTGAAACGACCAAAACTACAGTCACAAGAACGAGTACAATTGAGGTAAAGAAGTACTGAGTTTGTGTCGTGACATAGGCAATAGCCCAAACGAGCCCAGCAAAAACAGTTAACAAAGCGATTAGAGTACTTCTGTAACGCCAACGAAAAGACATATTTAAAAACCAAACTTTTTCATTCGGCGATACAAGGCTGCTCGGGTGATCCCGAGTTCTTTTGCACTTTGCGTAATATTGCCATGATACTTGTCTAGCACTTGTTTTACCGCCAAGGCTTCTAGCTCTAATAAATTGCAATTAGATAATAATTCACTCGGTATTTTACTCGGTTTCGCACTTGTATTTGATGGCAATACAAAATCGTCTACCAATAAAACGTCGTTGTCACTCATTATTAAGGCGCGTTCAATAGTATGCGCTAACTCTCTCACATTTCCGGGCCAGTGATATGTTAAAAGCGCTTGAAATGCGTCAGTATCAATAGACTTACTGCCGAGTTTGTATTTTTTGCAATGGCGTCGGATGTAATGTTCGATTAACAAACGAATGTCGTCAATTCGTTCTCTCAATGGCGGTACGACAAGTTCAACCGTGTTGATACGGTAATACAAATCGGCGCGGAAATCGCCTTGTTCTACTAAAGCTTTTAAATTTGCATTTGTCGCACAAATTAAACGCACATCGACGGGTATCATTCGATCGGAGCCAACAGGTGATATGGATTTTTGCTCTAGTGCCCGTAACAGTTTGGCTTGCAAATGGAGAGGTAAATTGCCTATTTCATCTAAAAACAAAGTACCGCCAGACGCTGCTAAAAATCGGCCGGGACGATCAGAGTGTGCGTCAGTAAAAGCACCTTTAACGTGACCAAATAACTCACTCTCAAACAGCGACTCTGGCACAGCACCTAAATCGACACTCAACATCACGCGATTTGCGCGCGAAGATTGACGGTATATTTGCTGTGCAATGAGCTCTTTTCCGACACCGTTTTCTCCCAAAATTAGTATGTTGGCCTCGGTTATAGCGACTTTGTCTACCTGTCTAAGCAAGCGTTTAAGGGAAGCGGATTGACCTATAATCTCCGGTGATGTGGTTTGTGTTTGCAGGGCTTGTTGGCTAACTTGTAGACTAGCAAGTTGTTGCCTTGATTTACTGAGTAGTAGGGCAGAATGAATACTGGCGAGTAACTTTTCGTTTTTCCATGGCTTTAATACAAAGTCCGTGGCTCCCTCTTTTATTGCTTCTACCGACAAACCAATGTCACCGTAGGCGGTCATCATGATCACGACCATATCAGGCGAGATTGACAATATACGTTTAAGCCAATGCAATCCCTCGGCGCCCGTGTTCAAACCTAGCGCAAAGTTCATATCTAACAGTATGAGGTCTATTGACGAAGTAAGGAGAAGATTTTCAATATTGTTGGGGTCATCTAGCGTATAAATTTTGCCAAAATGACGCTTCAAAAACATCTCTGCGGTAAACAAAATATCTGCATCGTCATCTACAACAAGAATGTTCGCCTCTTCTTTACTCATTTTCTCTCACTGTATTTTTGCTTGCATTGGCTATGCTCACTTAAACAAATGATAGCTGTATTACTCTACTTCATTTCCATAAAAAGTGTACGTTTTCGAACACTTACTATATTAATTCCGTACACTTTAAATCAGCCAGTCTACATTTAATTACTTGTTTTATATACAAATATCTTGATGGCACGTTATTGGCTGCTATCAACATATCTTATTAACTCAATTGATTCAAAAAACACACCAAGAATGGATAAGAAAATAGAGAAGACAAGGCGTTTTTCTGCTCGGCACTTAGTCACGGTGTTGGTCATCGCTTTGCTCATATACCTTGCATGGCTATTTTTACCCCAAAAAACAGGTTCACACACTATACTAGCCTCGAGCCTGATCACTTCAAAAGCTAAGATAGCAAAATTTGAGGACTATATCCCACTCAGAGTCAGCATAGAGCCCTTAAAAACCGTGTTCTTAGATGCGATTGAAGGCGGTCGTGTTGAGGCCATTTTTGTGGAAGAAGGGGCGTATGTTGAACAAGGACAAGCCTTACTAAAATTGAGCAATACAGCCTTACAATTGGATCTCATATCACGTGAAGCCCAAGTCAGCGAGCAACTGAATAACTTGCGCAATACCAAACTTGCCATTGAGCGTTATCGCTTGACGATAAAACGAGAATTGATGGACGTAGACTACCAGATAACTTTGGCAGCGAAGAAACTGGCTCGACGAAAAAATATGCAAGACGTCCTCAGCGAGGAAGCCTTGCAAAGGCTACAAGACGAAATTGACTATTTACATGCTCGAAAAGCACTGATTATAGAAAGTCAGGGGCAAGAGGAGCAGCTGCGACAAGAACAAATTACGCAGCTTCAAACAAGTGTCAAACAGCTTGAGCAGAACCTCGATATAGCGCGAGCCAATCTGGAAAATTTATTAGTTAAAGCCCCGCGTTCAGGTCAACTCACATCTTTTGATATTGAACTAGGCGAAAGTCGCGCTCGTGGAGAACGTTTGGGTCAAATTGATGATATCACTAACTTCAAAGCCTCTGGGTTTGTCAGCGAGTTCTACCTACACCGTCTAGCCCTAGGACAACAAGCCATAGCTGAACTCAATGGTCATCAGTACACACTGTCTCTAAGCAAGATTTACCCAAAGATTATCAATCGCGAATTCGAGGTAGACTTGGTGTTTGTAGGTACCTCACCAGACAACATCCGCCGTGGACAAACACTGACACCAAAGTTAGCGCTCAGTGAGTCAAGCGAAACCTTGCTCATCGACAATGGCGCTTTTATGCAACAAACCGGAGGAAAGTGGATATATGTTATTGAAGATGGCAGCAACACAGCTGTGCGAAGAGCCATAAAAATTGGCCGCCAAACCCCCAGCCAAGTTGAAATTTTGGCTGGATTAAAGGTCAACGAACGCGTCATCGTATCCAACTATAAAAACTATCCAGACGCAGACAACTTACAAATCAAAGACGAATAAAGGCAAATTATGATCCGACTACAGAATATCAATAAAATTTACTGCACCAAAGATATCGAAACCAAAGCCTTAAACAATATCAATATTCATATCGATGAGGGTGAGTTTATTTCGATTATGGGGCCTTCAGGCTGTGGTAAGTCTACGCTCTTAAATACACTTGGCATGTTAGATTCACCCAGCTCTGGAGAATACTACTTTAATGGAGAAGCTATTCACGGCATGTCTGAACGTCAGCTTGCTCAACAACGAAAAGGAAAAGTGGGATTCATTTTTCAAAGCTTCAATCTTATTGATGAATTGTCAGTCGCAGACAATGTTGAATTGCCGCTTTTGTATCAAGGCTTAAGTGCCAAAAACCGCAAAGATCGCGTTGAAGAAGTGTTGGAACAACTAAACATTAGCCATCGCGCCACACATATGCCTCAACAACTCTCAGGTGGTCAGCAACAGCGTGTAGCCATTGCGAGAGCGATTAGTACCTCACCAAAAGTGATAATGGCAGATGAACCAACCGGAAACTTAGATTCTAAAAACGGGGATGATGTCATGCAATTGCTTAGCGAACTGAACAAAGCTGGCACCACAATTATGATGGTAACACACTCTCCTTATCACGCTGAATACGCCGACAGAATCATTCACCTGTTCGATGGACAAGTGGTCTCACAAGATTCAAGCAAGGTGGGTCTCGCACATGTTTAAAAGTTACCTACAAATTGCTATACAGAATATCCTTGTCAACAAGTTGTTTAGCATCATCAACATACTTGGCTTGGCGCTGGGTTTGTCTATTTGCTTTTTGATTTTACTGTTTGTACGTCACGAGAATACCTTCGACAAATATTATGATGATGCCGAAAATATCTACCGTGTGACCCGACACTATGACAATGAAGACTTACACATAGCGCTTATTGCGCCTCCATTTAAAGACGCAATTGAGGCAGAATTCAGTCAGTATATCGAATCAATCTCGCTCATGGGTTCAGGTTTTGACATGACCCTCGGTCGAGACGATAAGGTCGTAGAAGTGACGGACATGCTGATGGCCGACAGTGATATTTTTGATACCTTTAATTTTGAAGTTATATCTGGAGCAAGAGAGGGCGCACTTGATCGAGCGAATACCTTAGTACTAAGTAAATCACTCGCCAACACCCTATTTGGCAGCGAAAACCCCATTGGACAATACTTATATTTGTTCGGCCAGACGCCATTTGAGGTGACCGCGGTGCTTGCTGACCAGCCGCATAATACGCATATGCAGTTTAGTCTACTGATCGCCTACGAAACAATGCGAAACTGGGTGCCCGACGAATTTAAAAATTGGGATGTCAACTATTCGTATCTGTACTTGCGCCTAAAAGCGGGCACCGATCCGGCGTTGTTACAGTCAAAATTTCCTGCGCTGATGGATTCGTTTGGTGAAAACGTGACAGAAGATCAATCTATTCGATTGCAAGCCGTGACCGACATCCACCTCCATTCAAACTTATCCTACGAAATTGGAACAAACGGAAGCTATATAATCGTTTACAGTTTTTCGCTAATAGCCATCGTAATTTTGCTCATTGCCTGCATTAACTTCATGAACTTGAGTACGGCCAGAGGCACGCAACGGGCGAAAGAAGTAGGTGTGCGCAAAGCACTCGGTGCGAGCCGTTCACAACTCTCAGTTCAGTTCTTGGTTGAATCCACACTCATTACCGCCATCGCCATGCTGATCGCAAATGCCATTGTAGAAATCAGCTTGCCCTACTTTGCACATTTTATCGAACGGAACATGAGCGACGTAAATTTGTACAGCTATGAAAGTCTCTCCGGTATATTAGTAGCAACGCTTATTGTGGGCATTTTTGCTGGGAGTTACCCTGCATTTTACCTCACCCATTTTAAGCCACAGCAGGTGCTGAAAGGTTTAGCTATTCAGGGCAAAGGCACCACAAATATTCGAAAAGTACTCGTGGTTTTACAATTTGCAATATCCATTACCCTAATCGTCGCCACTATTGTGGTGATTAAGCAAGTCGATTTTGCTCGCAATGCCGATCCCGGTTATGACAGAGCGAACAATATAACGATCCCTTTGTTCCAAACGCAGGCTTACCCTAATCGACATATTTTATACAATACGTTTCGCGAACAATTACTTAGTCATCCCGCCATCACTTCTGTTGCCGGTGCGCAGCAATTGCTCACTTCGCCTTTGCAAGATATTTGGTCTTATGTCAGAGAAGACCAGAATATCGTTGCGGAAAACATGGTTAGTATTCCGACTCTCAATGTTAGCTATCACTTTCATCCCCACTACAAAATCAAACTCATTGCTGGGAGATATTTTTCGGAAGAACTAGGTGATACTTTTGTTCAAATCCCGACGCAAGATAACTTGGTCGGAAGCGGGTTTGCCATTGTTAGTCGAAGTGCCGCCAACGATTTAGGTTATTCGCCAGAGCAAGCTGTTGGCAAATTTATCAAAATTCCATTTGCGCCTGGTTACACGAACTATAAGATCGTTGGCGTCGTAGAAGATATTCACTTTGGTTCGGTGCGCGAAGATAGCCAATCGCAAATTTATCACTTGGTGAAATATGAAGAGCGCCAACTGAGCATTCGATACGCACCTGATCAACGCGATGCCGCTTTATTTCATATTGATAAGATATTTTCTGAGCTGATGCCAAATAGAATAAACAACCGAAGCTCACTTGATGAAAACTTTGACGACATGTACAGGCAGGAAGAAAAACAAGCCACTGTCTTTTTGTTTTTTAGTGGCTTGGCAATTACTGTGGCCTCAATGGGATTATTTGGCCTTGCCGCGTTTACGACCGAACGCAGACGAAAAGAAATTGGCATTCGCAAAGTAATGGGCGCATCCGTGCTCAATATCATTACGCTATTGACTCGTGAATTCTCTATATTGGTGCTAATAGCAAACCTATTTGCTTGGCCCTTGGCCTATATTTCAATGGAACATTGGTTACAGCAATTTTCCCAGCGAATAGACTTGAATCTTGGCATATTTATAGTGGCTGGACTGATGCCACTCCTACTCGCTTGGCTTATCATAGCTTTACATGCAGCACATGCCGCTATGTCTACGCCAGTACACAACTTACGTGCGGAGTGAACAAGGCAATCGCCGTGATAAAAAAGTTACAAATTTGTTAACTTTTAATCATCCTTATGATTTTTATGACTTTTTACCGTTAATGTAGCGCTTTTTCTAAGCTTAGAAAAAGCGCTGTGATAACCTTTCCGAAAATTTCAACTACCATGATGAAGTTTGACGCATAACAGTCAAACTCCCCCTACCCATTGAATTTTGACTATTATTACAAGGAAAAGGAAATGAACGTTTTAACATCACGAGTCCGTTCGCGGTCTGTGTTGAGCGGCTTAGTTATCGCTGTATTATTTAGCATAAGCACATTCGCCAATGCAACGATGCTCAGAGTAACGGTAACCAATAACGCACAAGCTAATGGCTTGGCTTTTACACCTTTATACACGGCGTTTCACGGCGCATCTTTTGACGCATTTGATGTTGGCGGTACAGCTTCTGCTGGCCTAGAAGCTTTAGCAGAGCTTGGACAAGCCATGCCAATTGCGGGTGAGAGACTAACTGTAGATCCGAGCTCACTTGGCGGTGTCATCTTTCCTGACGCGGGTATGCGACCGTTATTTGGTGGCGAATCAGGCTCGTTAGATATTAATATCACCGACCCAGCAAGTAATATGTTCTTTACTTTTTTGTCTATGATCTTGCCATCAAATGACACGTTTTTTGGTCGTGATGACGCTATTCAGCTATTTGACGCCGCGGGCAATTACCTAGGTGACAGAGTGATTGCGGTGACGGGTGCCGATTTATGGGATGCAGGTACAGAGGCATTAGATGTTGACGCTGCACCCTTTATCCCAGGCAATACAGCGACAGATAGCCCGGCTGACACCTCGACAAGTATTCGAGCAGCAGAATCTCTCGCCGCGTTTGCCGGCTTAACCTTGGCAAACGGCCGTGTATTGGATGCAAGCTTAATTGACTTTTTATCTAACCCAGATGCATTTGATGTTGCCACAATCACGATTGAAGAAATCACGGCTGAAGTCTCTGCACCAAGTGCAATAGCTCTATTTGCTTTAGCTATTGCGGGCATTGCAGTGAGACGCAAAGCTTAAAAATCTATTCCGGCGGAACTATCCCGTTGGCGACGTTGACAGAAACAGCAGTACTATCGACGTCGTTTTCACTCAAGATACCCTCATCTGGCTTTATTCATTGCTTACCTTCTACAAGATTTAGTAGACTGGCGGTAGAAGTTTCTTAACGCATAAAAATAAAAACATGACAGAAAAATTTAAGGTTCCTCACACACTCGTATTACTCCTTGCCATGATGTTGTTGGCCTATGTGGCTACTTGGCTCGTTCCACAAGGTTTTTTCGAAACCGTCACCCTAGAAAACGGTAGACAAGCGGTGGTGCCAAACACTTATACAACCGCAGAAACACAAATTCGCCTCACGCCTATGGACTTTTTTGTCGCCATCCCTAGAGCATTAGCGGCGGCGCAAGATGTGATCTTTTTTGTCTTCATTGTTGGTGGTGTACTCGCTATCGCAAGGGCAACCGGTACGGTTGATGCGCTGATTGGCAATTTACTCGAACGCTTTGGCACACGCCCTTATATGCTGGTCTTTATGGTCATTTTTTGTTTTGCTCTGGCATCAGGTGCCATCGGTACAGCCGGTGAGTACATCCCTTTCGTATTGATATTAGTGGGTTTGTGCAAAGCTATGCGTTTAGATGCAATGACCGCCGTTGGTATGGTGGTTGTAGGCTATGGTATTGGTTACGGTGTATCCGCCTTTAATCCTTTTACTGTCATGATAGCGCAGCAAATTGCTGACTTACCTCTCTATTCAGGGATTGAATTAAGAATAGCTTTAATCTTACCTTTTGTATTGATTGGTTTTCATCATGTGTGGCGTTACGCAAAAATGGTACAACTCGATCCCGGTCGCTCTTATACAAAAGGTTTACCCTGTCCCTTAGACAACAGCAATAACGCTGATTACCCAAGCTTGAACTCTCGCCACAAATTGATTTTATTTGGTTTGGTATTCGCTATCGGTATTGCAGTATGGGGGATATCTCAACACGGTTGGTACCTATATCAATTGGGCGCAGTATTCATTATTTGGGGAATATTTACCGTAATCGTCGGTCAGCTAAGTGCAAATGTTGCCGCCAACAAATTCATTGAAGGCGTACAAGATCTCGCGACCACCGCTATTCTTATCGGTATCGCCAGAGGCATTGCATTGATTATGGAAGATGGGCAGATCCTACACAGTTTGGTTCACGGCATGTCGATTCCCTTGTCTTACTTAGGGGCGGAAGCCGCCGCGGTTGGCATGTTTATCATGCAGACTTTGTTAAATTTATTCATCCCATCTGGAAGTGGTCAAGCTTACGTCACGATGCCTTTAATGGTGCCGGTAGGCGATATTATTGGTGTAAATAGACAAATTGCGGTTTTGGCGTATCAATTTGGTGATGGGTTTTCTAACATGATCGTTCCCACCAATGCGGTATTAATGGGCATTATTGGTATGGCAGGTGTACCCTATCACTTATGGTTTAAGTTTTGTTTCCCGCTGATGCTCAAGTTATCCTTAGCGGCAGCTATCGTACTTGTGGGTGCGGTAGTGTTCGACTTCGGTAGTGATGTTCAGCCACAAGTAAAGGCACATGTCCCGAGTGAAGTAGTTGTAATAGAGCAATCTTAGCTGCCAATGTTACATTTATCGGAAGCACCACAAAGGTGCTGTTGATAGCGCAGGATATGATTCTACCGAGCCGCGACCTACCAAGTAGAATCAAAATTTGTTTTTCATGAATGAGAAACCAAAGCGTATATGGACATACTTGCAGCGGTTTTTAGTCTACTTGGTAGGTCGCGGCCTAATGGAATCGCTGCCTGCATACACGGTACTTTTCTCGATTTAGTTCGCTATTTTCGTCACACCCATGTTAAACAATGTAAAACCATAGATATCCGCATATTGCTCAATTGTTTTACTGATAGGTGTGCCTGCGCCATGACCGGCATCGGTTTCGATGCGAATCAAAGTTGGTAACTCGCCCGCTTGAGCGGATTGCAAGGTTGCTGCAAACTTAAACGAATGGGCAGGTACAACACGATCGTCGTGATCAGCAGTCGTAATTAAAGTCGCGGGATACGCGACGCCTGGTTTTACAGCATGAACAGGAGAATAGTTTCGTAAATACTTAAACATTTCTTCACTTTGCTCAGAGGTGCCATAGTCATACGCCCATCCCGCACCAGCAGTAAATGTATGGTAACGCAGCATATCCAAAACCCCCACCGCAGGTAAGGCAACTTTAGCCAAGTCGGGTCTTTGAGTCATGACGGCACCCACTAACAAACCGCCATTTGATCCGCCTTGCAGAGCAAGAAAATCACTACTCGTATACTTGTTGTCAATTAAGTATTCTGCAGCGGCGATAAAGTCATCAAATACATTTTGTTTTTGCAACTGCGTCCCTGCTTTGTGCCATGCTTTACCATATTCACCGCCCCCGCGTATATTGGGCACCGCGTATATCCCTCCAAGCTGCAACCAAGCGGCTGTGACTGAGCTAAAACGAGGCGTTAAACTAATATTAAAACCGCCATAACCATAGAGAATGGTGGGATTCTGTCCATCTAACTGTGTGTCTTTGTGATAGGTAATGATCATCGGTACTTTGGTGCCGTCTTTTGAGGTGTAAAACACTTGTTTAGACAGGTATTCAGTGCCATCAAAATCTATCTCAGGTTGATTGAAAAGAAGGGTTTCGCCCGAGGCAATATCCAATTTATAAATGCTTGTAGGCGTCACATAATTTGCAAAGGTATAGTAGGTTGTCGACTCATTTGTTTTACCACCAAACGAACCTGCAGCGCCGACGCCGGGGAGCGCGATCTCTCTGATCTTTTCTCCAGTAAGTGAGTACTGATATACCTTTGATACTGCATCAACCATATATTCTGCAAAAATATACCCGCCTGCTGTACTAGGGCTTAGCACATTGTCAGTTTCGGGAATTAGATCTTGCCATTCACTCACGTCGGGCTTGGCTATGTTTGCTTTGACTATCTTTGAGTTGGGCGCGTTTTCATTCGTGACGAGAAAAATATCATCACCCATGCTACTGAGCATATAAACGTCAGATTCAATACTTTCTTTTACCGTTATCCACTCAGCTTCACTTGCGGATAGATCTTTTATATACGCTCTATTGCCCGACGTCGAATTTGCCGCAGACACAAACAAGTATCGGTTGTCTTCACTAACTTGAGCGCCGATGTATCGATGCTTTTCCGCATCACTGTGACCAAATACTTTGATATCGGTTGATTGTGGCGTGCCTACTTGATGGTAATACAACTTATGTTGATCGGTTTTCTCACTTAGTTCAGAGCCATCAGGTTTGTCATAGCTCGAATAGTAAAACCCTTCATTTTTGTACCATGACAAGCCACTAAATTTAACATCTACGAGTGTTTCACTTAGGAATTCAAAACTCGTCGTATCCATGACAAAGACTTCTCGCCAGTCACTTCCACCTGTAGAAGTCATGTAGGCAACTTTACTGCCATCTTCACTAAAAGACATACCCGCTAACGATACCGTGCCATCTTCGCTAAATTTGTTCGGGTCGATAAAAACTTCCGCTTCACCCGCGTCTTTTTGTCGGTACACGACACTTTGATTCTGTAAGCCATCATTTTTATAGAAATACGTGTACTCGCCCTCTTTAAAAGGCGCAGAAACTCGCTCATAGTTGATAATGTTCTTTATCTTTTTTGCAATCTGATCTCGATAAGGAATAGTTTTCAGAAAGCGCTGAGTTACTTCATTTTGTATTTTGACCCAAGCTTCTGTTTCCGAGCTACGGTCATCTTCTAACCAGCGATATGGATCGGCAACATCGGTGCCAAAATACGTATCGACTACTGTGCCTTTTGCGGTGGGAGGGTAAATAATATTTGTTTTGCTCATCGTCGCCTGCGTGACTTTCTCAGCTTGTTCCGCTGTCTGTTTGTGACAAGCGCTGAGAGAAGATAGTCCAATTAAAGAAATGGTTAATAGAGATATCGAAATACCTTGTTTGGTTTTCATGATGGTTTCTGCCTGTATTTACTCGCACAAAATTTGAATGAATTTTGTCCCAAGCTTCTATTTATTATCAGTGCGGTATATTCCCGCCGTAAATTTATTATTGCTATTTTTTTATTGTCGTGTCGTTTTGTACTGTCAAGTTTGCTCGTGCATATACAGTCATTAGAGCCTATTGCACACCTTCGATCGACAGACCTTAAACTCTAATAAATTAGTTTGTTCAGCGCAAATGGCAATAATGGGTATAACTTGTTATTCAGCGGCGGTTTTATGACAACAATAGAGCAGGTTTTAAAATAGAACCCAATCGTGTTTGTTATTCAATCGATGTATTCAGGGTGTGAGAGGTACGATTTTCTTGCTGTGCGTGACGAGCTTTTTGTCCGTCTGAAAAATAGAAAATTGTAGTTGACTGCAAAGCTAGCGTTTCAGTCCTTGCTTGGTTTTTCACATAACTAACGCCATCTGGCGCCAGCAACGTGGGCATAAGGGCTTTTTTTTCAGTTTGGGTAGTTTGCACTATATGCTTTGCGTGCATGGGCTCTACAATTGGTTCATACGAAGTGTTTTCGATATTAGTGTTGCAACAGCCTATTGCAATTACCGCTATCAGTTCAGACTTGTTCATGCGACAAATATCACGCAGTAGTAATAAGGAGTGTTCATGGATGTTAAGTGCCCTTACTTAGACCTTTCTCTCACTTAAAGTTAAATAATCTGAGTATATGAAACATGTTCTCAAGCATTAGCCTTTGATTTTAAGCAGGTAATGGTCTATTTTTAGCGGCAAAAATACGCGTGCCATTCGCCAATTTTCAATGGCAGCCACTCAAAGGAAATTACATGTCATCTTTAGGTACACCTTTTTCTAGTTCTGCAACAAAGGTCGTTTTGCTCGGCTCGGGTGAGCTAGGTAAAGAAGTTGCAATTGAACTCAAACGATTGGGCTGCGAAGTTGTCGCCTTAGACAGATACGATTGTGCTCCCGCGATGCAAGTTGCTGATCGCAGTTACACGCTTTCTATGCTTGACGGTGAGGCACTTACCAAAATTATCGAGGCAGAAAAACCCGATTTTATCGTGCCCGAAATAGAAGCCATCGCCACATCAAAACTATTAGAATTAGAGCAACAAGGTTATACGGTCGTACCTACCGCAAAAGCCGCCCACTTGACGATGAATCGCGAAGGTATTCGTCGCTTAGTGGCAGAAGAGTTAAAACTACCGACATCTGACTACGTATTTGCCGATACTTTTGAAGCGTTTTCTGCCGGTATTGAAAAAATTGGTTTTCCTTGCATTGTAAAACCCATCATGAGCTCTTCTGGAAAAGGCCAATCCATGCTGAAATCAGCAAGTGACATGGAATACGCTTGGCAATATGCGCAAGAAGGTGGCCGTGCGGGTGCGGGTAAAGTAATCATCGAATCATTTATCCCGTTCGAGTACGAAATTACCTTACTAACCATTAGGCATATTAATGGGACAAGCTTTTGTGAACCCATCGGGCATCGACAAGAAGACGGCGATTATCGCGAATCTTGGCAACCGCAAGCCATGAGTGAGCTAGCAATCAAACGAGCGAAGGACGTCGCCCATAAAGTAACGCAAGCGCTGGGTGGTATGGGGCTATTTGGCGTAGAACTGTTCATCAAAGGTGACGAGGTATATTTCAGTGAAGTATCACCAAGGCCACACGACACGGGTATGGTCACTTTAATCTCTCAAGATCTCTCTGAGTTTGCTTTGCACGCCCGCGCATTCTTAGGGTTGCCAGTACCAAATATCCATTTTCATGGCGCTTCTGCATCGGTTGCTTTACTGGTTGAAGGCGAATCAACACAAGCTACGTTTGGTAATCTGCATGTAGCTTTGCAGCTAGCCAATACTGATATTCGTCTGTTTGGAAAACCGCTCGTTAGCGGGCGACGCAGAATGGGAGTGTGTTTAGCTAGGGCGGAAAACACTGACCGAGCCATCGAAATGGCACAAGGAGTATGCGACAAGGTCAGTGTAGATTTATAGGCTTAAAAACGATAGCAAAGGTGCCCGTGCGCACCTTTACTATTTTAATCAAATAAAACACCATTCAATTGGTTTTCTAAATACTCTTGCTGACCAGACTCTATTTTGGGTGAAAAGTTTTCCAATGTGGCGTGGTCAGCTAGGCCTTCTAGTGTAAATTGACCACCTTTTATTTGTTTACCTAGATCCGTGTTCCAACCGCGATAACGTTGTTTGGTTTTTTCCGCTAAAAAGTCGTTTTCAATTAATTTCGCGGCTTTTTTCAAGGCCAAAGCCAAGGCGTCCATACCACCGATGTGGGCCAACAACATATCGTCTGGTGCGGTACTTTGTCTACGAAGCTTGGTGTCAAAATTGAAACCACCGCTTGTAAAGCCTCCCGATTTAAGTATTTCGTACATGATCAATGTCAGCTCACTGACATCCATTGGAAACTGGTCGGTATCCCAGCCATTTTGGGCATCACCTCTATTGGCATCCACACTACCAAAAATACCAAGTGACACCGCAGTCGCAATTTCGTGATGGAATGAATGACCAGCAAGTGTTGCGTGATTCGCTTCAATATTTACTTTAAATTCATTTTCCAAGCCGAACTGCTTCAAAAAACCGTACACTGTTGCAGAATCATAGTCGTACTGGTGTTTTGTAGGCTCTTGCGGTTTGGGTTCAATCAACAGCGTCCCTTTAAAACCGATTTTGTACTTGTGCTCAACAACCATTTGCATAAAACGGCCAAACTGTTTGCGCTCTTGACGAAGATCAGTATTTAATAAGGTTTCATAGCCTTCTCGACCGCCCCACAAAACGTAGTTTTCTCCACCCAAATGCTTAGTTGCATTCATTGCATGATAAACTTGGGTGGCACCATAACTGAATATTTCTGGATCGGGACTGGTTGCTGCCCCCGCTGCATAACGCGGATGACTAAACAAGTTCGCGGTTCCCCACAATAGCTTCACACCCGTTGCTTCTTGTTTGGCTTCTAGCACATCAACCATTTCGCTAAAATTGCTGATATATTCACTGATACTGTTGCCTTGAGGCGCAACATCGGTATCGTGAAAGCAATAATACGGCACACTCAGCTTTTCAAAAAACTCAAAGGCAACGTCTGCTTTTGCCTTTGCTGACTGCATGTCATTTTCACCTGCCAACCAAGGGCGACTAAAGGTCGGCTGGCCGAATATGTCTGCACCATCCCAGCAGAAGTTATGCCAGTAGCAAGCGGCAAAACGCAAATGTTCTGCCATTGATTTGCCGAGTATTTGTTGCTCAGCGTTGTAGTGGCGAAAAGCCAAAGGATTAAGGCTTGACGCTCCTTCGTACTGCACCTTTTTCACATTGGGAAAGTAGGCTGTCATTGTGTGCTCCTTGAAAAATATTTGTTGAATCATGTAGGCCGAAATAAAGAACCACTTTCGGCACAAAAATTGTTTTATTCTTTAAAAAAAGGCAATAAAGCGGTTTTAAGCGCAGTAAATTTGCTATACCTATTCATTAAAAGCGCCTGACGCTCGCTATTGGGTTGGTGTGTCGAAATTAATTCAGCGCTACGGCACACTTCGGACAGGCATGCGTTTTCCTCAACCGCCAATTTCGCCAAGCGCGCAGCACCTAAGCCTGCAGCGACCTCGGCTCCGGCGCGATACAAGACATTGCAATCCAATACCGAAGCGAGTAAATCTCGCCAAAATGGACTCCTTGCTCCTCCACCAAGCACATCGAGTTCTCTTACTGGATGACCGGCATTTTGCATCGCTGCAAGGCCATCTTTAAACGCAAAGGCCACCCCCTCTAAAATTGCATAGAGCATGTCAATCTGACGAGTATTTACGGTTAAACCAAAAAAATTACCCACGGCAAATGCATTGTTTAAAGGTGTTCGCTCTCCGCTCAAATAGGGCAAAAATACCGGTGCACGACTAACATCCACCTTAGATAGCCCAGTTTCATCAAAAATATCACTGACCTTAGTGTGAGCAACCGCATCAGCAAACCACTGTACACAGCTTGCCGCACTCAGATGAACGGACATTAAATGCCACTTATCAGGTAAGGCATGACAAAAACTATGCAGAGCCTCTTCACAGTTTTGTTGAAATGCAGGACTGACTGAAAATATTACGCCCGAGGTACCTAGAGACAGCATCGATTGCCCAGCTTCAACTATACCCATTCCCACTGCAGCGCAAGCATTGTCGCCCGCGCCACCAGCCAAAGGGACTCTATTTATTTCCCAACGCTCCGCTAAGCCTGGCAGTAGCTGACCTGCAACATCCGAGCCTTCGACTAGCTCAGGCATATGAGACAGCGTTAAGCCACACGCGTTTAATAAGCCCTTATGCCAAGCTCGGTTCTTCGTATCGAGCCACATGGTGCCCGCAGCATCAGACATTTCAGAAAAGTACGACCCACTTAGCTTGTATCGTAAGTAATCTTTAGGCAGTAAAACTTTGTGTATTTTCGAAAATATTTCGGGTTCGTTTTCTTGGATCCACAGCAGTTTGGGCGCTGTAAACCCTGGCATCATCAGATTCCCCGTGATATCTCGACTATTTTTTACCTGCTGTTCAAGTGCTTCACAGGCTTTCCAGCTTCGCCCGTCGTTCCATAAAATAGCCGGCCTTAAAACATCGCCTTCTTCACCGAGGAGCACAGCACCATGCATTTGGCCACCAATGCCAATGCCCTTTACGTTTTTTAACAACTGCGCTTCATATAAATCATCAAATGCTAATTGGCAGGCATTCCACCAATCTTCTGGCACTTGTTCGGACCACAAGGGTTTTGGCTGTTGCACTGGATAGGCATAGTCTTTGGATGATAAGATGTCGCCTTCCTCGTTCATTAGCACGGCCTTTAAACCTGAGGTGCCTAAGTCCAATCCAACGTACATGTATCTTGCTCTGATAAAAGTCTTTTTTTAATCCTTGATTAATTGTTAATAAACAACAATTATGAATTTTTGTAACATATTTTTAAAATTTGATGATGTCATCGTTATTTTTTTTTGTTACATTATGTATACATTAATAAATATAGTAAGTTAGACTTATGTTTAAAGATCGTCATTCAATTACCTTATTGTTTAATGCAAATAAAGTGTATGACCGCCAAATTATTGAAGGTGTCGGCCACTACTTACAATCCACACAAGTCAACTGGGATTTGTATTTAGAAGAAGACTTTTTGACGCGTCTTCCTTCTATTTCGCAATGGCGTGGAAACGGTATTATTGCTGACTTTGATGATCCGAAAATTGAGGCTGCACTTACCCATATAGACGTGCCAGTCATCGGTGTGGGTGGGTCATATCAGAATAGTGATGACTACCCAAACGTTTGCTATGTAGCGACAGACAATCAAGCTCTAGTAAACCAAGCCTATGAGCATCTTAAGAGCAAAGGTATAGAAAATTTTGCTTTTTATGGTTTACCCGAAGATCCGAACTTCCGTTGGGCAAAAGAGCGAGAAAACGCCTTTATACAATTGTGCAAGCGGGACGGTTATGCATACTCCTTGTATCAGGGTCACTTGACCCGCGCCGACACGTGGCAGTACACGATGAACCGATTGACGGATTGGTTGTCTAGTTTGGCCAATCCGGTGGGAATTATTTCGGTTTCAGATTCACGTGCACGTCACTTATTCCAAGCCTGTGAACAACTAGAAAAACTCGTACCACATCAGGTCGCAATAGTGGGTATTGACGACGATGAAGTTACCCGCCATTTGTGTCGCACGGGTCTTAGTTCGGTAAAACAGGGAAGTTTTAATATGGGGATAGAAGCCGCCAAGTTACTCCACCGACGCCTAGAAAACCCTCACCTTCCTCCCAAGCGCATTATGATGCCGCCAATTGGGATTGAAGAGCGCGAGTCTTCAAATTTTCAAAGTTTAAAAGATCCTAACGTGATGCTTGCCATGCACTTTATTAAACAAAATGTATTCAGGGGTATAAAGGTTGAACAAGTGGTTGATTTTGTTGGCATATCCCGTTCAAATTTAGAAAACAGGTTCAAGTCTTCCGTTGGGCACAGCATTCACCACGAGCTACACACGCTGAAATTGGAAAAAGCGGTCAACCTACTAAAGAATTCAACGATGGGTGCAAATGTCATTGCAGAAACCGCCGGTTACCCTTCGGTACAATACATGTACGCGGTATTTAAAAAACATTTTGGTAAAACCCCAGTCGAATTTCGCGCGCAGTCAGAAGAAACCGAAGCCTAGTCCCATTAAAAATCGGGGAACACCAAACGCACGGTTAAACCGCCGTTTGCGCGATTTTGAAGCGCAATGTGCCCATGATGCGCGTCCATAATTTCGCGACACAAGGCGAGTCCCAGTCCTGTTCCAGATGATTTGGTTGAATAAAAAGGTATCAAGGCACTGCTCAGTACTTCTTCCGACATCCCCTTTCCCCGATCAGACACTTCAATAACTGTTTGTTTATTGTTTTTATGACAGTGAATACTTACTTCTTTGTCGTCTCCACCTGATTCATGTGCATTTTTAAGCAAATTTATTAGCAGCTGTTCCAATTGTATTGGATCGGCTTGAACATCAGTGTTAAAGGCAGTATCAAATCTGAAGTACCATTGCTCAGCAAGCTGTTGAACAAATGATTGCCAATCCAATTTTCTAATATTTGGTTCGGGTAGTTTGGCGAACTTTCCATAGCCCTGTACAAATTCGCTAAGATGTTTAATGCGCTCATCTATTGTCGAAAACACACGTTCTAAACGAGTATCGTCTACATGCTCTGTGAGCAGTTTACCGCTGTGGATCATGGAGGAAATAGGGCCCAACGAATTGTTCAGCTCATGGCTTATCACTCGTATCACTTTCTTCCACACCGCCACTTCCTGACGGCTAAGCTCGCGCGTCATTTGTTTCAGTATGAAAAGCGTGTGGGGGTGGTTATTTAGCGAAAAATTTCCTTTGGAAATATGCCAAGTTTGGCTTTCTTGTTGTTTTGGGGTCAGTGTAAATAATCCTTCCGTACCCTTGTCCACTATACTCTCAAAACCCAAAGGCGCACCGTCCACTAAGTCATCGAGTCGACTACCTTCTAAACTCACTTTGCTAGCAAAAAAATCGCGTGCCGCAATATTACTGAATACCAAAATGCCTTGGCTATCAGTCAGAAACAGCACATCTGGCGAACTTTGCGTCACTTTATCTAATAACAACTCTCTTTGGTATAACCAGTGCTTTTCAGTGCGAAGATGCTCTACCGTTTCGTTGTATAACTCACAAAGCTTACCAAATTCATCATTTTTGTGATAAGAAAGACTTGTAGAAAACTCACCATCCTTCATATTCAACATACCTAATTCTAAGGCTTCAATCCCTGTTCTAAAATCTGCCAACAAGTAACGCGCTACAATCAAACTCCCCAAGACAATGGCAAAACCCACTAAAGCAATATGGTGAAGAGACAGATTTGCGAACCAAAACAGCGGGATAGCCGCACACAGAGCAATCAAAACCACACAAAGATACAATCGATGCAGCATGCTCAATCGCATTAGTATTCAATGCCCAATTTATTCAGGCGTCTGTACAAGGCTTGGCGACTCATACCAAACTGCCTAGCGACTCTTGCAATCACCCCGCTGTGTTCGCGCATCGCACTTTCAATGTCGGCTCGACTGGGTTCAACCGCAGTTTTAGTGATATTCACGGACGCTTCTGATGACATAGCGGTCACACTGGTTTTATCGTTTAGTGCAAAATCACTGGCTTCGATAATACCCTCGGGCTTAAATACGCTCACCCGTTTGCAAGCGTTTTCTAACTCACGCACATTGCCGGGCCAACTATGGGATATTAAGCGTTTTTCTGCGTCGAAGCTGAGTGTGCGTTGTGGTAAAAAATGCATCACCAAAGGAATGATGTCATCCTGACGCTCGGACAAGGGTGGGATCGGTAACTCAATCACATTGAGCCTGTAATACAAGTCTTCTCTAAACTTACCCTCGGCAATATCAGCCATCAGGTTTGCGTTTGTTGCACTGATGACTCTTACTTGGGTTTTTTGCGTATTGACCGAACCAAGGCGCTCAAATTCGCCGGTTTGTAACACACGGAGTAACTTGGTCTGCCCTTCGTATGAAAGATTGCCAATTTCATCCAAAAAAAGTGTACCGCCATTGGCTGCTTCAAAGCGTCCAATACGCGTCTTATTTGCCCCTGTGTATGCTCCAGCTTCGGCACCAAATAACTCTGCTTCAATCAAGTCAGCAGGCAGGGCAGCACAATTGAGTTTAATGAAGGCTTGATTGGCAAGTGCAGATTGCGCATGGATCAACTCGGCAATTTTCTCTTTACCCGCGCCATTGGGTCCGGTGATCAACACAGATACGTCGGATTTTGCAAGTTGGATAGACATGTCTACAATTCTCTGCATGGCGCTGCTCGCATAGACTAAGCCGACACTGCTCGCCACCTCTTTACTATCCTTGAGATTCTCACTATGGCGCTTGTAGCGCTCTGACTCCGTCTTGGCTTTGCCTAGGTCAATCAAGTTTGACACGGTATTGATAAGCTTTTGGTCATTCCAAGGCTTTTCAATGTAGTCAACCGCCCCTGCTTTCACTAGTTCCACTGCTTGCGCGAGGTCTGTCCAAGCGGTAATTAATATAATCGGGAGGTGGCGATTTAAGTCGCGCAATTGATAAAAAAGACTCCGTCCTTCCTCGCCCGAAGTGGTGTCTTTGGTAAAATTCATATCTTGAATAACCAGTGCAACCCGCAGTTGATTGACTAACGACACAGCTTGTTCCGGCGAATGCGTTGTAATCACTTCATAGCCATGGATCTCTAAGACTAAAGACAAGGCTTGAAGCACTGCGGGGGTATCATCGACGATTAAAATTTTGTCCATACTGCACTTTTTGTTACAACAATTATATTGATCTTGTCGCAATACTTGGCGATAAATTGGCTGCGCGTTTTGCAGGTAACACGACAGACAGAAGACTGACTAGCAAGACCGCAACTGCAGTCACCAAGATATACAGATTATTCAGCTCTGGCAATGAATATTCACTAAACAACACCCACCCCAAGTAATAGGCTCCCGTCGCGCCAAACACCAACCCGAGACTGCAAATGATACCGTTTTCGACTAAAAAGTACTTAACAATTGCCGATTTACGCGCACCCAGTGCGCGACGAGTACCAATTTGACGGGTACGTTTATTGATATTGAATACGGTCATACCAAAAATGCCTAAAGCGGTAATGAGCACCAACACCACAATCAGTACAAGTAACATCCTTAACATCAGTAAATCAGAAGCATTGTATTGTGCTTTCGATTCATCCATACCAAGCATATTGATCACCACGCGCTTGTCATATTGTGCCAATATCGCATCTTCGATTGATTTCATTACCGCCGCTCTATCGCCAACTGCGGTTCTGACTGCTACTTTTTGATACGCACGAGCTTCCACACGAGGAAAAATAACAAGGTTGTCTGGACGTGTATCTCGTAACCAAGGACCTTTCATTTTGTCAACAATGCCGATAATTTCAACACCCGTATTACCAGAATAAAACACTTTGCCAATCGCACTTTCATCGGGGAATAATTCTTCCGCAAACGTGCGACTGACGACAGCAACCGACGCCAAGTTTTGTGGGTCATTTGTTACGATAACGTCTTCTGGGCGAAAAACTCGTCCTTCCGACACATCGATACCCAAGGTATTGAAAACGTGCTCGTCCCCCGTTGTATAAGCCGCTCTGACATTGCGATTTTCCGTCGAATCTTGCTGAGCTTCCTGCGGCAAGGTATTGAAACCGCCTGCAGAACCACTTCCAGACAAAGGCACAGCAGCCATAATGGCGGCATCGACCACACCCGGAATAGCGCGAATCATGTCCTCTGTCTCTTCAAACAAGGTAGACAAATCAATGTCCTTACCAAAGGTAGTAATGGCAAAAGAGAAAACCTCCTCTTCAGCGTACCCAGTTTCTTGATTGAGATACGTGGCGCGATCATAAATGATAAAAGCGGCGTTGCTGATAATAGCGGTGGTAATGGTAATTTGGATCATTAATAGTATTGCCCCTACCTTAGCGCGTCTAAGTGCACTTAAAATAGGCTTTATTTCCGATATAGCGCTGTACATATGAAGGCTCTCCTATTGTGTTTTTAAGCAAATGGCGGGATTCGTTCGGCACACTAGCCAAGCAGGGTACATACCTGCAATAAGGCAAGCCCCAATAGCAATAGACGGTGCCGCCAACAACATCGAAACATCCATCGTGGCTAGAGCACTGTAATAACTATAAGTCGCCCTCACCCCCCACAAACCCAGCTGCGCAATACCTATTCCAATCACACCACCGATGAAGCCTAATAAACCCACCTCAACCAAGTGCTGGAAAAAAACCTGTCGCTTGCTTGCGCCTAGAGCCCTACGCACTCCTACTTCAGGCACACGACGCAAAAATTTGCCTAATAGCAAACCCAAAATATTGGCCAAACAGACCACCAAAAACATAAAGCTGGCACTGACTAAAATACGGTTGTCCTCGGTGACCACCTTATTGTATTCCATCCATTCAGTTAGATTTCTGAGAGCAAATTTGACTTCCTCCCGCTCAAAGCGCCCGAGGGTGCCCTGCTCCCTTAAGTAGTCAGTTAAAAACGCACGATATTCAGCCTCTTCTTCGGGCGTATCTAATTGCGCCCAAAATTGTAACCACACCAATTCTGAATTCAGCTCGTCTTCAAATGAGTTAATCTCCTCATACTTCCAACCATTTGAGTTTCCCCAAGTCTGGGCTTTAAGCACAGGGATTAAGGTGATAGGGATCACGGCATTTTCTGCTCGATTAAACGCACCATTGGTCAAATCATAAAATTTTACGTGATAGTCAAAATCTTCGTAGACGCCCACAATCTTAAATACATGGTCATCAAAATATACGTCCCTACCAACTGAGTCGCTCGTGCCATATAGGCGCTCACTCATTGAGCGACTTATAACGGTCACATAAGCAGCCCTGTCTTCTTGATCTGCACTCCAACTAGAACCGTGAATAAATGAAAATTCAAACATGTTGAAAAATACGCGTCCCGTCATTCTCACGCTTTCAATAAATGGCTTAACCTCGGGTGAATTTAAATTCACAGAAAAACCCGTTCTCATGGAAGGTGTCTTAATCCTAGGTATTTCAGCGCGGTAGAGATTCATCGCGTCTTTGTAGGTCATTTGATGAGGCAAGTTGTCTTCTGTCCACCACTGTGGGCCTTCATCGCTGGTGTTTAACTGTGGGTGAAACAACTTGCTACTTTTGTGCGGCATCGGATCCATCGCCATCATGTGATAAACAGATAAACTCGTCATGGTGATCCCGATTCCAGTGGCAATCGCCAATACCATCAAGATAGTCACCATGGGTGTGCGCTTGAAGCTACGCCAGCTTAAATCAAGGTAGTGAAGAAACATGTTTACACCTCCATGCCTGATGCGTCGGCCGTGGTTGTCGGGCTTTCTTGTTCAAAGCGCTGAGGGGCTTTGTGTTGATAAAGTGTGAAGTCGGCAATTTGACCGTCGACGACTTGAATATTTCGAGGGGCGCGACGAGCCAGCTCAGGGTCGTGCGTGACCATGATGATTGTAGAACCATTGCGATTTATTTCTTCAAGTAATTCCATGACTTGGCGCGCCATTAAGCTATCAAGGTTACCGGTGGGTTCGTCCGCTAACAAAAAGCTGGGTTCACCGGCGAGCGCTCTTGCAATCGCCACCCGCTGTTGCTGCCCGCCAGAGAGCTGTTGGGGTAAATGTTTGGCTCGGCTGGCTAGGCCCACTTTTTCTAAACACGCTTCGATCCGTCGCTTGCGCTCAGATGCCTTCACTCCGCGATATCGCAAAGGCACTTCGACGTTTTCGAATAAATTTAGATCTGGAATAAGATTAAAACCCTGAAAAATAAAACCAATTTTTTGATTTCTTAAATCCGCTCGTTGATTGTCGTTGAGCTTGCCAACATTGACACCGTCTAGAATAAATTCACCACTACTAAAGGGCTCTAGCATACCGGCAATGTTCAAGAATGTAGTTTTTCCAGAACCCGATGGACCGGTAACTGCAATAAACTCGCCTTCATTGACCTCCAAGTTAAAATCTCTTAACGCATGAGTTTGTACTTTTTCTGTTTGGTAAACTTTACTTATGTTATTCATCGTCAACATAGCTTCTTGTCCTTATTGATTCGTAAATGGCTTAATTAGTCTCTGAGCAAAACAGTATCTGCTTCTTCAAATTGTTCGTAATTGGATATGATGATTTGGTCGTTTTCGTTGAGGCCACTGAGGACTTCAACCTCTCTCATGCTCGAAGCACCCAAGCTTATTTCGACGCGACTGGCGATATTGTCTTCAATTTTGTAGGCAACGTGTCCACCCGTTTGCATAAAGCTTCCTCTTCGCACTTTGAGCACATTACCTTTGTTTTCAAGTAACACGCGACCCGTGATTTGTTGGTTTTGCCGAATATTGGGCACATCCTCCTGCTCAAAACGCACGCGAGTAGTCACTTCTCTATTCGTCACTTCAGGAGAGATGGACGCTAAGCGCCCTATGATGCGTTCGTTGCCTATTCTGATCTCGACAGGCAACCCTACACTCAACTCGTTCGCGTAGCTTTCAGCAACATCAAGTTCAGCCTCATAGGCACTTAAATCAACCAAAGTCATTAATGCAGCATTTTTGGTCACAAGTGCACGAGGCTGTACCAGCAAATTCCCAACCACGCCATCAACCGAAGCCAGTATCGTTAGCTCATTAATTTTTCGCTCTAACTCTTCTACCACTAGTGCTTGGGTAGAAACCGTACTTCTCGCACTCTCTAATTCGAAAGCCAAGGTATCTTTGGCCAACTCTACTTCTTGTTTAGCGTGCTTGAAATTGAGTTTTGCACGCGCAAGGTCGTCGACCGCTTTTTCTAAATCTATCTGACTAATTAAGTTGTCCACAATGCTCGCCTGTGCACGGCGGTTCTCTCGTTCTGCTGCATCTAAGTCGACTGAGGCTAAGTCCATTTGTTTGGTCAATTGCAAGGTTTGTCGTCTGGCATCTAGCTCTTGACGTGCTAGTTCACCTTGTAGTCGATTTAACTCGGAACGTTGTTGCTTTAGCTGGTTTTCAAGTTCTGGACTGTCCACCACAGCCACGGATTGCCCTTTTTGCACTTGATCGCCTGCTTTAACTAACAAATTTACAAAACCCTGTTCAGGGGCATAAACTTGCGGCGCATTTGCAGCCACTATTCGACCGTTAGCACTCACATCACGGATAAGTTCACCGCGTTCCAACGCGGCTATTTGCACAGTCAAACGATCCACCGACATATTTGCCTTCGGTTGCGTAATAATTGCATTCGCCGCAAACGCGACGACAAGCAGAACGGCAAAGCCGATGCCTAGTTTTCGCTTGGATATACCTTGGCTGGGTATTTCCACATCTTGTGCACTGGTATCTTTAATCATGTCAATCAGCCTTGGCAAAATATTCTCAATGTCTACATACTGCTATGTGAGAGCGGTAAATCACTACGATAAGTCACTACTCTAACAAAGCCAAAACCATGCCACACATAAGCCATTGATATTATTAATTAATCTCATTTCATGCCTACACGAAAAGTGTCCGCGGACATAAAAGTGTCCTATGCGGACACTTTTTGTCGCCATGTTCCCACTACATGTTGATGTGCAATAAAAAGTGTCTAGAAAGTAAACAGGTATCATGTTAGGTTTATTAACTTGCATGTTGGCCTTTGTTGTATTTAGGACACAAATCAATAGGGGGCTACTGTGAGTAACCACATTGCCAGTAAAAAAATAATCAGCAGATACCTTCTGGTTTTTTGCTTCTATTTCTTCTTAGTCGGTAAAGCTTATTCTCAAACCGTCAACACGATTAACATCGGCGTAATGTCACCCATACTGGGTGGCTCCCGAGACGCAGGCGAAGCGCATGAGCTATGGATACGCACCGCGCTGAGCACGCAACAAAAACTCGTGACCAACAAAGGCATTTACGAAATCAACTTAGTCATGAAAGATACCGAGTCAAGGGAGAGCGACGAATATTGCCATGAACAAGCCAAAGAATTAGTTGATCAAGACAATGTCGTCGCGATTATTGGTCCCGTCTCTAGCGGTTGCGTAAAGTCCGTGCTCAAAGGCGGTGTAGAAGTGCCCATTATCGCTACTCTCGCATCAGCGACCTCATTGAACGATGAGCGAAGTCCATGGTTTTTTCGTGCAAACGGTTATGATCGCATTCGTATTCAAAAACTCTGGCACTATGTCGATCGCCAAACCGTCGCAAACCAGAACTATCGCTGGTTTGTATTGCACGGCGATTCCAAATATGGCTTAGGCTTAGTAGAAGACCTACGGGAAATGGTAAATGGCGCCGTAGAATTGGAAACCCTTAATATCAGTAGTGACTCAAGTCAAAAAGTCTTGTCCCCCGCTCTGCGAGAAGCACTCTTAAACAATGATGTACACCACAACTTTTTTATTTTGGGCACAAGCGATCGGGTGATAAGAGCAATTAAGGAAATTACCAGTATTGCCGCTGAGCACCCGCTGGCACACAGCATATATACAGTTGGTTCATCGTTTGAATTGCTCCGCCATAGCCCGCCTTCTCTTGTCACTGTCGGAGAAATGCAGTTTGATTTGTCACAAAATAGCCGCTTAAAACCCGAATTAGAACGTTTGCAAGAACAAGCCAAAAATTTAGAAAAGTCACTATTTCCAACGACGTATCAAGCTGCTCGATTTATTGTTCCAGAAGCACTACGACGCGCAATAGATAACACCGACTCGCTTGGTGATTTAGGTAATTTACGCGAACAAATTCGTCAGCAACTCGAAATAGGTGAGTTCAATTCCCTGCAACCTCCAAAAATGGTGAGTTTCAACGATGGTAACATGTCTGATGTCTTCGAATTCCCGATATATGGCATCGCCGCCAGCTTTGCATCGCTGGCGAATGACAAAGAAAATTTAGCGTGGATAGAGTTTTACAACAGCGAAACAGAATTCAATTATCTGGAATCCCCGATTAAAACTACGTTCATAGCACATGGCCTAGAGAACAATACTGTCGATATTCAGCTGCGTAAAGGCAATAAAACGGTGCAACAACGGCGTATACTCAATACAAAAGATGGCCAAAAGCAAGAAGTCACTTTTCATGTCTATACCCCCGGTAACTACGAAGTTTATTCCACTACCGCTAGCTTTCCCAAATTTGCCGAATACAAAGTCAGTTTTTCACCGTTCTATCTGATTTGTCTGTGCGCGGCATTTTTAGCCGTGTTTATGAAGCAAAAAATAACTAAAATGACTTGGGCCTATCGCTTGGAGCTATTGTTTGAGGGCGGTGTAACCGGATTAGCTGTCGCCTTTGTATCCACTTATATTCAGTATTCTGTTTTGCCATTTACCGCTTCAGACTGGAACATCATTAACGGTGTTTTGTATGGCTTCGTTGGCGGTTGGTTTGGCCCCATGCTCATTACCTCACTCACCAGTCGAGTATTGCCGGGCAAATAAAAACGCACGGTGGGATTGTACTGGGAAAGTTGCCCTCTGTTGTCGCAAAATTTATTTTTCACGGATGAAAAATGAAAGCGTATATGGATATACTCGCTGTGGTTTTGCGACAACAGAGGGCGACTTTCCCAATATAATCCTACAGAGATAAAAACGGTCTTATCTATTAAAACCGCTAGAGCTTATCCAGTGCCTACGGTATGATTTGTGGATGCTGTAGACTTTTGTCTAGATTACGAGCGCAGTCAAAAGGAATCAACTTTGCAAAAGATAGATTGGTGGGGCGGTTTAAAAACCGCACTTGTTATTGGTTCAATCCTTACTCTCATAAATCAATGGAATGGAATAGTTGGCGATTCGCCGATAAACCTTATCTCATTATTACTCACCTATTTAGTGCCCTTCTGTGTATATCAATACGGGCGATTGAAAAACGCAAAAAAGCAAGCCCAAGCAGCTCATACAAAAGCCGCCGCACAAGCTGAGTTGTATTCGCAAATACAGCATCAGCTATCCGCGCATCTCGAAGCCTTGACTGACTTGGGTACAACGGTATCGAGCGTTGCAAAAAATGTAAATAAAGCCTCAAAAGAACGCGCGCACATGGTGTCAGAGTCAAAATCCAAAGCACAAAGTATTAAAGACAATGCCAACGAAATTGACGCAATGAATCGCTCAAGTAGTCAACACGTATCGACTCTCGATACCTCATATCAGGCGTTAAGTGAAAGGGTAAGTAAGTTAATTGCAATCGTTTATCAGGCTGAAGCGTGGACACGCTCAATGTCCGAAACCACGCAACAATTTAACACCGAATTTAGTAAAATATCTGCAATGACAGACACAATTTCGGATATATCAGCGAGCACTAACTTACTGGCTTTAAATGCGGCAATCGAGTCTGCTCGAGCAGGGGAAATGGGGCGAGGATTTTCTGTTGTCGCCGACGAAGTAAAAAAGCTCGCCATTGAATCAGGTGTAAACGCCGCAGCGATTAGTCAACAAGTCAGTAACTTAGCAAAAATGGAAAGCCACATTAGAGACGAGGCAGAAAAATTTTCCCATAACTTGCAATCGACACTGAATGAAACCAGTGAAAGTGAAAAAGGGCTAGAGGCAGTCACGAAAACGCTGCAACAAACAATCGAAGACTTTGAAGCCCATGTTGATGACATTCAAGAAAAAGCCCGTATGCAAATTATCGAAGTTGAAGAAATTGTCGAACGACTTGGTATTATCGAAGAAGGCGCACTAGCAGCAATAGAGGGCTCAGCCAAAAACATCGGGGTTGGGCAATCGATATTAAACGAAGCTGAACAAGCCTTAAAGGCGCTGGAAACTGAAAAGAAAAAATAGCTAGGCTAGCTACACTTTCATTAGATAATTTAACGCGCCATCTAGCGCCGCGACTTGTGCTGCAATGCAAATTTCGGGGGTGGCATTTAGGCTATCTGGATACACTTCCGTTGTCGTCACAAAAGAAGCATCAGTAATACCACCGCATAAATTCAACCCTTTTTTGTCATAACAAATTACGCCATGCTGGTGCGCATCTGAACCAATAAGTTGGCCTTTTTCGTCGGCTGGCGCAATGTGAGTCACCGACGAAACGGCATCAATAATTGCCGCTTGAAAATCAGGTTGAGCTTGTCGACTGTCGGCAACTAAATAAAAGCCGTCTGGAATCCCCCAGTTCGAGAGCGTAATGCCATCTCGGGCAGCCAAGGCCGGTCTAAACTCTGAATCATCTGTATCGGTGGTTTCATGCAAATCAATATGTGCCAAAAAAGAAAGTCCCAAACCATTAAGAAAATCCATAAGTTGCGAACATTCCGGTACCGGACTATTTGCATAAAAGGAACGGTTGGGATCTAAGGCCATAGGATTCCAGCGATTGATGGTCTCATAAGCCCAAGGACTGATGCATGGCGCAACGACAACATTAAACGCATCCAAAAATTGCGAAGCATGGTGAATCAAAAACTCACAAGCGCCTTGAACACCGCTTGTCTCGTAACCATGCACGCCACCACTTATCAATACCGAAGGCTTGTTACCGTCGATGCTTTGTGGCACAAACGCAAACAAAGGGTAAGCATGTGGCTGAGCAAACTCTTTATCATAAGGCAAATTGCCATAATTAATTTTCTTAAATTGTGGCGGTACGTCATCAAACCGACACATTACTTCCTCAAAATACGAGCGTTTTATTTTCTGTTGCGCTAGCCACGCTTTTCTTTCAGCACTTTGCCAAGCTATACCGGCTTGACCAATGGGGTAGTGAGTATTTGACATATACGATTGTTTATTTTGATCCACTCTAGGCGTAGACCTTACACAGGAACTACATGATAGGCATAAAAAAGCCTCTATTTCAAAGAATAGAGGCGAAAATAGACACTAAAACTGGCCTATATAAGTAGGGAGAAATGATCTTCAACAAATACGAAAACTTGTCTAATTCACTTCGAAAATAACTATACGCCGCCATCACTATAAATAAAAATTATAAATTAATATAAGATATGCTGATGAAACAAAATTTTAACATTAGTGCTTATGAGACGACGTTAGTTAAATGTAGACCACGCTTCCCTAGAAAAAATTCATCTAAATTTAGTAAAGTCGTAGATGCAATGTTTGCGAGTGCTTCATGCGTGAGAAAGGCTTGGTGCGAGGTTATCACGACGTTATTAAAAGTCATCAAACGTGCCAGTACATCGTCATCCATAATTTGATTAGACATATCATTAAAAAAAATGCCGCCTTCCTCTTCATACACATCCAAACCTGCAAATGCGATGTGACCGGTTTTTAATCCCTTAATCAAGGCTTTACTATCAACAAGCCCGCCCCTGCTGGTATTGATGATCATCACACCCTGTTTCATTTTCGCAATACTCACATCATCAATCAGATGCTGGGTTTCTGGTGTGAGAGGAGAATGGAGTGTAAGAATATCCGATTCAGCAATCACACTTTCAAATGAGGTATACTGCACACTTGCTTGGTTTCTGAATTGCTCGGATGGCTTGGGGTCAAAGGCTAATATCTTGCAGCCAAAACCGAGTAAAATTTCGATTACACATCGGCCTATTTTACCGGTACCAACCACCCCTACTTTTTTGTTGAACATATCAAAACCAACAAGGCCATCGAGTAAAAACTGACCTGAACGATTGCGCATATACGCTCGATGAAGTTGACGGTTTAGCATGAGCATGAGCGCCACTGTGTGCTCGGCTACAGCATGAGGAGAATAGGCTGGTACTCTTACTACCTGGATATCGAGGGCTTTGCATGCAACTAGATCAACATTGTTAAAGCCTGCACAACGCAAAGCGACACATTGAACCCCCAATCGAGCAAGCTCGCCAATTACCGCTTGATCACATTCATCATTAACAAACACACATACCGCAGTGCAGCCCCGCGCCAAAGCCGCGGTGTGCTTGTTCAATTGCGCATCAATGTATCGGAATACAAATCTGCCGTCATTCTGGCTTTCAAAGGCTTTTTTGTCATATGGTTTTGCGTCAAAAAATGCAATCTCATAGGGTACTTGTTGGCTCGTCTCCTTTGCCTTTGGGCGTGCCTTGTCTAGCAATTCAGAAATAGCTCTATAAGTGGTGACGTCCATGTCGCTGGTCGTGGCTAATCTAGCAAGCAAGGCTTCGATATGTGAATTGGGCATAAACAATCACCATATAGTTTCGTAGCACATTTAACCATTGGCTGTGTAACCAAAAAATATGGGAAAACACAGCCACAGTTGCACTTAAGCTTGCTGAGAGTATAAATGTACATCTCTTTGTGGAAAGGGGATCGTGCACCCAGCTTGTTCCAGTGCTAGCTTACCCTGCTCATGAATGTCAAAGTAATACGCCCAGTAATCTTCCGTTTTTACAAACGCGCGATAGAATATATTGACCGAACTATCTCCTAGTTCAGAAACCGCCACCACATTTGCCTCTTCCTTGATTACACGTTCATCACTGTTCATCAGCGTAGTTAAGGCGTCGCGTGCGCTTTTCATATCATCGTCGTAACTAATGCCAAAGGTCACTTCAACGGCGCGGGTTGGGCTTTTTGAATAATTGGTTAAGTTGCCATTGGACAATGGGCCATTGGGGATGACTATGATACGCTTGTCGAAGGTCTCTAACACCGTCACAAAAATACCCATTTCTATAACCGTACCACTCTCACCTTGTGCCTCAACGTAATCACCCACGCGAATTGGGCGAAATATTAACAACATCACCCCACCTGCAAAATTAGATAGGCTGCCTTGCAAAGCCATACCTACAGCTAGGCCAGCCGCACCTAATACGGCAATAAAGGAGGTAGTTTCTATGCCGACCATCGAGGCCACACTAATCACCAATAAGACTTTCAAGAGTACTTCGATTGCACCCGTCAAAAAGGTAGTCAAGGTATCGTCGTTTAAACCTCTCGCCAAAGCAGCGCCAGCCAAACGACTAATGCGAGCGATAAGCCATAGCCCAACGATTAATACAAAAATCGCCATTAACGCCTGACCACCGTATTCAACGATATATTGGATCATAAGCTCTGAATATTGTTCAACATCTTCAAACATGGTTTTTTCCTTTTTAAGTGGATCGAACAAACAAACATGCGAGTATCTTTATGTTATACCTCCACAAACGATGAAAACATCTTTTTTTGGAAAATACCCTTTATTCCTCACTTTGGAATTAAACGTGTAAATTCACCCTCCATTGCCGCAAAATTTATTTTTCACGGAAGAAAAATCAAAGCGTATATGGATATACTCGCAGCGGTTTTGCGACAAAGGAGGGTGAGCTTCCACGTCCAGTCCTGCCGTGCTTTATTCGTGATATGCTTGCAAAATACCAGCATCAACTTTATTGTGATGGATGCAAAGCGCATTCTCTGCAATGTGCCTCTGTAGCTGACATATTGTACTGCTGTACTATATTCAAAAAGTTATACAAAAAGGCATTGATACAATAACCAAAAAATGACAAGCAAAAATCAACATAAATCATGCCAGTACAACTACGCTTGTGCCGAGTGCGACTTGCTCATAAAAATGCCAAGGCACATTCCGCATCGTACCGTGTTAAGCTGCCCTAGATGTAAGCACACACTCGCGGTGGGTCACCGCAATCCCAAACACCACGTTGTGGCTGTATCGATTACGGCAATTGTTGTCATGATTATTGCGCTGAGCTTCTCGTTTATTTCTTTTTCCGCAAATGGACAAAATCGCGACATTTATTTATTACAAGCATCTTCCGAACTCTTTTTTCAAGAGTACTATTTCGTTGCGGCAATTGTACTTGCATTCATCGTGATTTTACCTGTGCTTTACCTATGCTGCCTCTCAATTATTATTCTAAATACACAGTACAATTTGAGTTTTTTATCGACGCATTTACTCGGCAGAATTGCCAGTAGTATTCTGCCTTGGGCAATGACAGAAGTGTTTTTAATCAGTGTACTTGTCGCCTTAATTAAAATTGTTTCGATGGCAGAAATCAGTCTCAATGTTTCATTTTGGGCTTATGTTGTTTTTGCTACGCTGTTTACTTATGTGGTATCGATTGTTGACAACCATAGACTGTGGCAGTGGGTAGCACAAGGAGACAATTGGTGAAACAAGAAACCCATACGTGTTACGCAAAAGGAAGCGCGGCTGAATCAGGCCTGATCAACTGCCGTATATGCCATCATTTGACCGCATGCACTGAAGATCATTGTCAATACTGCAACGCGCAAATTACTCCAAGAGTAAAAAACAGTGTGCAAATTACACTGAGTCTATTGGTGACCAGTTTTTTGTTGTACATACCTGCCAATCTGTATCCAATTATGACAACTACCCTACTTGGAGACGCTGAACCTAGCACAATTATTGGTGGCGTGGTTTTGTTTTTATCGCATGGTTCTTATTTTATTGCTGCAGTAATATTTGTTGCTAGCATCATCGTGCCATTGGCAAAAATGTTTGCACTTGCTTGGCTCTGTTACGCCGCCACTTGTCGGCACGAAATCGATAGATATGAACTCACGCGCCTTTACCGAATAACCGAGTTTATTGGTAAATGGTCGATGGTCGATGTGTTTGTAGTGGCGATATTGGTGGCATTGATTCAACTCAGCGGACTCATGTCAATTCAAGTAGGTATTGCGGCGTCTGCCTTTGCTGGTGTAGTGTTACTTACTATGTTAAGCGCTTTGAAGTTCGACACGCGTATATTATGGGATAAAGCGATACATAAATGACAGAGCAAAACGATTCAACACCCATCGGCGGTGCAAATCCCGAGGTTCATGCTAAAACAAGCATTTCTAAAATTTGGTTGTTGCCGCTGATTGCCGTGATCATCGGTATTGGCATGGTATACAACGACTGGCAAAATCGCGGTGTGATGATACAAGTGATGTTTGAAACAGCCGAGGGACTGGAGTCTGGTAAAACGGTACTGAAAAGTCGAAATGTAGAAATCGGTCGAGTCAAACGCGTCGGTTTCAATCACGATAAAGCGCATATTTTAGTAGATATTGAAGTACAAAAAGACATGGCTGCTTTTATCGTTGAGGACAGTCAGTTTTGGGTTGTTAGGCCTAGAATAGGCGCGAGAGGCATTACTGGGATCAGTACTCTGCTATCAGGTGCTTATATCGAAGTATCCCCCGGCAAATCGACTGTCGAACAGTATGAGTTTGTCGGATTAGAAAATCCCCCCGTAACCCCAAGTAATGCCGATGGCATTCATTTACGTTTGGTATCGCAAGGCAGTGAAACGCTGAACATAGGCAACCCTGTTTTGTATCGCGGTTTTGAAGTGGGCGCAGTCGAATCAAAATCCTACGATGATCTGGAAGAAGAAGCGCATTACGATATCTTTATTAACGCGCCTTACCACAACCTAGTGACGGAAAACACGGCGTTTTGGAATGTGAGTGGTTTTCAACTATCAATGACCGCAGAAGGCGTTAGCTTTGATGTCGCATCCTTAGATGCACTATTTAATGGCGGTGTGGAGTTTGGCTTACCCGATGGCGAAAAACCGGGAAAAGGCGTTCCACAAAATTACTTATTCACCATTTATGACAGCTTAGAAAGCATAGAAGAACAAAAAGACTATGCGTTCATCGAATATGTAATATTGGTAGAAGATTCGGTCAGTGGCTTGTATAAAGGCGCACCTGTTGAGTATCGCGGCATTCGGGTTGGAACGGTTAGCCAACCTTATATGAAGTTCTTGGAAATCGCCGAAATCAGTGGCTACGGTGAAGAAGAACGCATTCCTGTTGTGGTAAAAATTGAGCCCGAAAGACTACTTGGAAAAGAACTCGGCTCTCTACAAGACTTTCAACAAGTATTTGATAACTGGATTAAAGGCGGCCTAACCGCCTTCGTGGAAAGTGCAAACCTTGTTACGGGAAGCCTAAAAATAGGATTGGCACCCGGTGAGGAAACAAAGTCTGAACTTGAGTATTTTGGTAGGTTCCCTGTTATTCCCGCTTCGATTGGCGGTTTTGAAAGCATCACGCAGCAGCTGGAAAGTATTTTAGCAACCTTAAATACTCTGCCGTTTAAAGAAACCGTAGACAATGTAAATACCCTGATTGATAGCACGGATCAAACCATTCAATCTGCAGGGCAAGCGATCATCACCGCCGAGACTACAATTAAACGCGCCGATAGTACTTTAATATCCTTAGAGCAAACACTAAGTGAATTGCAAAAAAGCTTAAAAGGTGTGCAACCTAATTCAGACATATACTTGTCTTTACAGGGAGCAATTACTCAACTAGAAGCCACACTAAATGACGTACGCCCCTTGGTTAAGGAAGTCACAAACCAACCTAACTCTCTTATTTTTGGTAAGCCTACAGTTAAAGACAAAGAGCCTCATAGTTTCTCAAACGCTGCTGCGGAAGAAGGAAAACAATAAGCATGAACAAGCCCACAAACGCCTCCTTACTTCCGTCACTGATTCTACTGGCAACAATTTTTTGTGGTTTGGCCGCCTGCTCTTCAGCACCCTCGTCTGATTTACAACAACACTATTATGTGTTTGACGCCAACCCTTTGCCTCAAGTGAATCGCATTCCTGACAATGCTAACGTTATTGAAATACGCTCAGTTAAACTGCCGCGATATTTAAATGGTGACCAACTTGTCATGCAAGCAAAGGATCATCGCTTCATTAAAGCCAATTATCACAGTTGGGCAGACAATCTACACGCAGCGATTAAGCGTGCTTTAATCAATGATATTAATCAATTAGAGGGCAAATACTTTGCCGTAAACAGTTGTGAAAACTGCAAGCAGCTTAGTGTGTACATAGAACACTTCTATCCTAGCGAAGAAGGTCTACTTTTGTTGTCGGGTTATCTAGCAGTCACGCAGCCAAACGGTGTTAGCTCTATTCGTCACTTTTATAACAAATCGCAATTACGTGAAGCAGGCTATGCCAATGCCGTCAAACAAATGCGTGAACAAATACGCGTGTTGGCGTCTGAAATAAACCAAACGCCATAGAAGATTTATAGTTAGCTTAATTAAAGTACTTTAAATCGTCTTAGAACTGCGGCAAAAAACAAACTGCTTACCGCAAATAAAGGGATACTGCCACCAGACGATCCGCCACCGTCATTGCCCGTTGTGGGCGGCGGGCTAGGTGGATTGATTCTTGTATTCTCAATCGGCGTAATATCGGGGTTGGAATCAACAACGTCATTCACAATAACAATGTCGGTAACGATGACTAAATTGTCGCCGCCTACCGCTACACCGTTATTTGCATCTGCCTGCGTGAAGTTACGGACAGGTAATTCACTGAATACTCCCCCTTGCGAAAATATAGGTAAGGCCGCAATAGCATCGACCACCTCCATCCCATCGCCAATAACTTGCCCAAACACAGTAAACCCACCGTTTTGTACATCTAAATTTGCACTGTTGTCGTTTAAGTTAATAAACCATTGAGAGGTCGCACTGTTTGGATCGCCACCTAATTTGGCCATGGCGATTGTCCCCCTCACATTAGAAAACTCTGGCTCGTTGATCACGGGTGGATTGGTGGGTATCGGGTCAGGAGGCACAGTGCCATTAAACGCAAAACCACCAGACTGAACAATAAAGCTAGGTACTGAACGGTGAAAAACAGTATTAGCGTATGTGCCGGAATTTACATACAGCAAAAAGTTATCGACCGTTTCTGGCGTCGCTTCGTCAAATAGCGCGACATTAATATTGCCCAACACCGTTTGGATTTGTACTTCAGTCGCATTAGTATAGCTATGCAATCCACTTGAGCCTATAACTAAGGCTGACAACAAAATATTTTTGATTTTTTTCATGATTGGTTTACTTCTCTGGCGGACATATAAAGGTTTTGTGGTAAGTCACTTCAAATTGATTGTGGGTAAGGACGAACAACTTGGTTACATAGTAACAGGACAACGATTGCGTTGTCAGCTTCAACTACGCGACAAAAAGTAACAATTTGATCACAAATGTATTGCGGGGGAAGGTTTTGCTAGGTGTTTATGTGTGTCTGCTGCAGCCTGATTTGGTTGCCACCCATGCTGCAAGGGCTCAGCGGTTTATACTTGGAATTCCCCCCTTTTGTCGCAAAATTTATTTTTCAAGTATGAAAAATCAAAGCGTATATGGATATACTCGCAGCGGTTTTGCGACAAAAAGGGGGAATTCCAAGTATAAACCGCTAAGCCGTCCAGGTAAGTGAGCAAATAATATTGGAACGTGAGTTACTTTAGGCGATGCTTGTTTTGAGTTTACAACTCATCATTCGCAAATCCCTAGTTTACACACTCTTCTAAATGATCGCCTTCGTGTAATTTTTTACTGCGTTTTGTTGCAAAATCGTTATACAACTTCATCGACAATATACATGCCGACAACAACAATGTTACCATGTTCGCAACTATCACCGCACTGTCTTGCTTAAAAATCCCATAAACCAACCAGCCCGCAACACCAACAGTGAATATACTATACATCGCAAGAGACAATGACGCGGTATCACGTGTTTTAAAAACCTGAATCACCTGAGGTAAAAACGAGAATGTCGTCAAAAATGCTGATGTAAATCCAAGTATTTCAATAGTCGTCATAATAGTTACCTCGTTAATGCTGAGTGTTAATACGATACTTTTAGCGTAAAACCAGATTTTGGTTCATTGGTAAAAGTTGCGGCAAGTCTACGCTCAAGTTTGTATTTTGGTAATGTTTTAAGCTATCATAATTTTTATCCATAACTATCATTGATTGATTTTCATGCCAACAGAAAGTAACTGGTTTGACGCCCTAGAGATTGGATCTGAATGTGATGAAAGGTTTGTAGATTGCGCAAAAACGCCGGCGCTTGAAAGACTTAATAGCGCATTATCTGGCATTTCAAATTTGAAGGGAAATTACAAAGTTGCGCGAGCGAATCCGCAGTGGCATGCTTTGATTTATATCATTGATGGAGAACTGAATTTGCGCACTCGCTCAGCCCATCACAATATCACAAAAAGCCATTTAGTATGCTTACCCGCTTATCAACCCTTTGTCATGGAGCTGAAAGCGACTCACTTGGATATGGTCTGGTTTCACCTAGATGTCAGCGAAAAGTGGAATGACTCTGTCAAAGGGCGGCCTGATGCCGAGTTTTGTGAATATAACCAACAAATCTATCACTTGCTCAGTATGATTTATTATGAGCCTGATACAAGTCTACAGATACCCGCTTTTACCCAACTCGACAACTACATCGCCAAAAGCTTGCAGGTACACCAAACACGCTCACAAGAATCGCAACGAATTTGGCAGCTACAACAAGCACTGGAACAGCGCTTGCACTATAATTGGACGGTAGAATCGATGTCAGAAATCGCCAACTATTCGCCGCCGCATTTACATCGCCTATTCCAGCAACATTTTGGCAAAAGTCCACTGCAGTACTTGATTCATTTGCGAATGGAGCGAGCTAAATATTTACTCACACAATCGAATTGGTCAATCGAACAAATAGGCGAACAAGTAGGTTACAGTGATGTCTTCAATTTTTCAAAGCGGTTTAAAAAATCCGTCAGTATCGCACCGGGACATTATCGCAAACAGTTTTCTTAATCACTATTCAGCTTTTTTATTTGTTCATACAAACGCTTAATCACTGGCCCATTTCCGCGTATACGTTTAGCCTCGCTAATAAGCAAATAGGCGTGCTCGTAATCTGCTCTTGCAAGTAATACCTTGGCGGTTTCTCTCAGAAAATCAACTTTGTCATATCGACACATTTTTTGCAGAATTTTGTCCGGGAAGAAAAAATCTTTCTCCCGTACTTGTAACAAAAAGTGACAATCAAATAGTTCACAAAGTTGACGATGATCAGGGTCATCACTGTACCAGTCCCCAACTAAAATTCTTTTTCTTATGCGTTGGTAAGTCGATTTTTCTTGTTGAACGAAGGTCTGCATTATTTCTATCATCTCTGCAATAATTTTTAGCGACGATACGCTTTTATTGCAGTGTTCTGTATTCAACGGCACAGTAATACTGAAACCAGACTCAATGGCAATCACATCTTTTTCAAACTTTTCGACAAGGCGCTTGTAGGTGTCCTCACTGATCATTGTATCAGCGCCTGCACTGTCATATTGCTTCGTGTCAGATGCCGCTTGAAAAAACAAATCCAGCTTATTGTTTAGCCTTGTATCCTCATTCGTTAATACTAAGTTTGTTAGGCGTTTTAGCTTTAGCGCAGGTAAACAGTATCCACTGTTTACCTGCTCGTCCAATGCACCGGAAGGGAAGTGCTCTTTTGGAATCCCAAGATAATCAAAAAACATGCGTACTACCGAAGCAGTCGTTTTTGCGTTGCTCGAATATGGCAACACTGCAAACGCCTCGTCAAATCGTTCTTTCCACTCGAAAAGGTGACGCCCAGAAAGCACAGGCTGAACGTTGTTAATGGCTCGTTCTGCATAATCGTCTATCTTTCTAGTGAAAAAATGCCGCTTAATCATTTGATTGTAAGCGGAGAAAAATGCCTCAACGGGATGACGAAAAAAAGAGACAACACGCACATTTAGACCCGATAGAGACTCATACAAATCATTCGGATGCTGGGATAAACCTTCACTTGAAATCAATAAGGTTTGCCTGCGAGCGCGCGCTTTGACAATGTACTCATCGATTCGCTCCCGAAATTTGCTAACTCCCTCGTCTCGTAAAATTTTATACAGGTTTGAGTGCCCACCTGACACACCGTTTTTGTCTAGAGCATGCCGAGGGTAGTACCAACCGCAATTTGCGAGTACCTTATTATAATTCACACATAACTTTTGAATAGCTGAAGAACCGGTTTTCGGTAATCCAATATGAACCACCACGTCTATATCTGCAAAATTAGCTTTCAGATGCAAATCCTCTACTGGCAGCGGTACTTTTTCTCATATGTAAAAGTACTAGCAAAATGAAAATAATTTGCGGAGTATACATGAGAAAAATAGACAAGTCTTAGGGTGTATGTCTCCTCGTTGCACAATTACACATCAGGGGTAAACAGTCCCTAGTTACTACGTGAAGAATTTGTTTTATATTAGGGCTGGTTCAGCTTTGCAGAAATGGATACAGATGAAGCATAAAAAAATAATGAAATCAATAGCATGTATACTTTTGATTGCTAAATGCGCAATTGGCTTTGCAGAAATAAAACACGAAATGCCTAACATTGTATTCATGTTGGCAGATGATCTCGGTTGGAATGACACCAGTTTATACAATGAAAATCGGTTTTATGAAACGCCAAATATCCAACGATTAGCCGAAATTGGCGTGAAATTTACCCGATCATATACAAATAGTCCGCTTTGCTCACCGACACGCGCCTCTATATTGACGGGTCAGACTCCCGCAAGGCACGGTTCAACAGAACCCGCGCACGGTTCAGAAACAGTCAGACTGACGCCCTCAGTTAATCGCACAGCGGCGTCTTTCAGAAAGTCTGTTAAACCCTTAACAGTCACGCGCCTCAATACAAATATTCCAACCCTCTCTCGCCTTTTAAAGGAGCGCGATTATCAAACAGCACATTTTGGGAAGTGGCACTTGGGTGCCGAGCCTTATAGTCCTCTAGAACACGGTTTCGATGTTGATATTCCTCACTATGAGGGTTCAGGTCCATCGGGTGGATATCTAGCTCCTTGGCGTTTTGCACCCAACTTAGCGATGAAAGAAAAAGGAGAGCATATTGATATTCGCTTAGCAAAAGAGGCCAGTGATTGGATAAAAAGCGTCCACAATGACGGACCGTTTTACCTTAATTTTTGGACATTTTCTGTCCATTCACCATTCAATGCTCAAGCTGAATTGGTTCGCGAATTCGAAAAGAAGCAAACAAGCGTTAACAGCCAGCAAAGCGCAGTTTACGCGGCGATGGTCAAACATTTTGACGACAGTATTGGCATACTCTTAGATACCCTTGAAAAGGAAAACTTGCTTGATTCTACTATCATAGTATTTACCTCTGATAATGGTGGAAACCACTATGGCAAAGTAGACGGTCTTCGACCAACAAGCAACTTACCGCTAAGCTATGGCAAAGCGTCCAACTATGAGGGGGGAATTCGTGTTCCTACCGTTATTTACTGGCCAAATCTGCATAATCAGCCCCACACAGTCGACACGCCTATTCAATCTGTCGACTTCTTTCCAACGCTGTTGAATGGTCTTGCGATTTCATGGCCGTCATCGCATGTCATAGATGGTCGCGACATTCGCCCCCTGATCGCAGGCGATATTCTGGATGAAAGCCCTGTGTTCACCTATTTTCCAGCAGAACCTAGTGTACCAGGTTGGCTTCCTCCATCGGCAAGTGTCATTCTTAACGGTTGGAAACTCATCAAAACATTTCACTATGGACAGCCTTCTGGTGATTTATTTCATTTATTCGATTTAAACACCGACTTTGGAGAAATGACAAATCTCGCAGATGTGTTGCCGGATAAAGTCCAAGAGTTAGATAGGCTTATAGAGCAACACCTAATCGACAGTTTTGCCGTTCTGCCCAGACAGAATGAGAATTATATAGAGGGCAGTTTTGATTACACGCAAATTGGCCTGCCTTCTGAGCAGTTTTCTCTTGTGTCCGAGAGGAAAGTATCTAGCCTGTCTTTATCCAAGTATTCGTCAACAGCAACGAGCAATGAAGACGTGTACATAAATTTACACTCCGGAAATGCTAGCGACCTATCTCACATTCATTTTGAACAGTTTTTAGGGCCAGAAATTACCATGGAGCAAACCAGTTTTGATACCTTAAAGTTTACTGCTCCTGAAGTGTATGTCGAGACTTACATCGGTATTGCCATTTCCTCTGACAGCGATATGAACCCCGTTCGCCACTATACAAAAATCTCGCCAGTGGAAATTGCACCTACTATTCAAGTACTCCCCGAAACCCAAGAAATCGCAAAAGGGGACACCTTGGTCTTACAAGTTGACGCACAGGATCTAAATCAAGAGTTGCTCAAGCTGTCAGTATCCGCTAGCCTGCGAAACTTAGATTTAAAAGAAGCACCTTTGCGAGGAACATACAGCATCCCAATCCCGAGTGACACATCAGCAAGCGAACTTTCATTGACATTTTCAGTCAGTGATGGAAATCAAGATGCATCAACTTCAGTAACAGTAGCAATCAAAGAACCATGCTCTGGTGGAACGATGGCACCACAATATATTGTCTTGTTCCTCTTTTGGATCATGGCACTTGTTTCATTCAGAGAAATAACAAGAAGACAGATGTGTCGATAAACAATGATTTTTTTGCAAATTTGTATTCACTGGGTCAAGCTCATACCAATAGAATAATATATGTTGTTTAATTTAAAGAAAAATAAAGCGCTTACCATTAAATTGGTAGCCATTGCCAAAGATGAGGCCGCCTATCTACCCGAATGGATATTTCACCATTTACAAAGCGGTTTTGATTCAATAGATATATACGTCAACCACACTTCTGACAACACTTGGGAAATTGCTCAGTGCTTGCAAAGAGAAACTCGGGTTCGATTTATTGATGGCGATGAATTTTTTTATGAAGGCAACAAGAATCCTCAAAACACCGTTTACCAACACGCATACAAAACCATCGACAATAAGAAATTTGACTATCTCATGTTTTTGGATATCGATGAATTTTGGTTCAATAAAGGGGACTTCGTCTCAGTAAAGGATCGATTAGCACAGCTAAACTACCCATCTGTACTCTGCTTAAACTGGTTTAATAAACACAATGAGTCTGATTTTAGCGACATTTATGATACTCAACAGCATGGCGTAACATCAGCATGGGTCAAAACAATATTTTCCACCCAAGTTAAGGTAAAACACATAGAAATTCATAACGTTAAAACGGCACAAAAAAGCTATACGCTGGGCGATGGTTCAATTTGGAACTGGGAACAATCACAAGGGCCTGTTGGGTATTTACCTGAGCCTTTGCAAAGCTGTAATGTCAAAGAAACCTTTATTTTACATAGAATGAACCGCAGCCAAATGGAATATGTCTCCCTATTGTCTCGCGGAGCAGCAAGGCAAAATCAAAAGGGTATGAGTCGTTTTAAAACAAACAGAAGTGGGTATTGTTTCACTAAGACTTCTCAACAGACGATAGTTTATAAAGACCAGCAATGCTTAGAATATAAACACGCCCTTGCTGCATTTGTTTCCGAATACAACTTGACAGTTCCTCTTCAAGATGCCCGAACTTTCATTCGTAAACGCTTTCACGCCAGCTTGACTAATATTAAGACTAGTCCAACGGATAATCTTGCTTTAATTGAACGCATCACCAAAAACGTTACCCTTCCAGAGGTATTGGATGCAAAGAACGTATTTATGCAAGCTGTAGTAAAAGAAAAAAAGCTCGATATCGCCAACACTCTCAGGGAGTTAGCAATATCTATGGAAAAAATTGATTTAAAAACAGCGCAAGACCTAATGGCAAAAGCACTAGAATACAAGCCATCCGGTCCTATGATAAAACGCAAGCTCCAAGAGTATCGAAATAGACTGAGCGATGAGCGCAACACATAACTTTATCCGTAGTAAGCAGGCGCATTCCCATCTTTCCACTTAATATTGCAACCCACTGACGGTATTTGTGGTTCAGGCAATGTATCATTTTTCAACAAAGCATCTAAAGCACAAGCAAGCGATTCGCCTGTGGCTTGTGCTTTTGAAGAGTCATAGTTTCCTGAAGAAATACGGTGCGGTCGCGTAGTATCAAATTGTCCGCGATAAGCTAATTTTCTCTCCGAATCAAACACGTAGATATCTGGTGTACAAGCTGCACTAAAAGCTTTTGCCACTTCCTGTGTATCGTCAAATAAATAAGGAAAAGTATAAGCTCGGTGCTCACGCTCTTTTTTCATTGCATCAAAATTATCTGCGGGATAAGTATCGGTATCGTTGCTGTTTATTGCGACAAACCCTACACCTTTATCCTGATATTTTTTTGCCAATTCTGCGAGCGCAGGCGCAATATGGATAACATAAGGACAATGATTACAAATAAATAAAACTACCAGTAGTTTATCTTCCTCAAAATCGGATAAAGACGTAATACCACCCGAAGTATTGGGTAAACAAAAATCAGGGGCAGGACTGGATAAAGCAAGCATTGTAGATTCGGTTAAGGCCATATTTTTTAAAGCTCCTTTCACACTATATTTTTAGTGAAGTATGGCGGAATATGTGTCACAAGTCACTCATTCACAATGACAAAACAAGACATGTAATTTTAGTCAAGACGAACAACTATAGTGGTTGACGCCGCCAAGCGCATCGTATTTTGCCGGTCGCAATTGATAGTGAACACCGTCGATATCTTTCGATAATTCACCGTAGGGCTGAGTTAACACCCACTGCAAGTCATGCACCCTTTTATAGTCGCCGTTAGTCGCCTCCTCATAAGCAGGCACCACTAACCATTCTCGCCATGTATATTTCGGATTCACTTGCTTCATCAGTTCGCTAGCTTGAACAAGCTCTGCGTCGCTAGTAAAAGACGCTCGCCAATCATCTAGCCAACTCTCCCACTGCTCAAGCAGCGGTGCACTCAACGCTTGATAAAAACTATGACTCAAGCTTGCGATCTTATCAGGCATTTTTGAAAGTTCGCAAAAGAACATCGTGTAATCAGCGCCACTGGAAACCATTAGACTCAGCAGTTTATGAAACAGGGCTTCGTCATAGTTCTGCATACCTAGCTTCGCTGCCCACATGTTTTCTAAGGCAATTTGCATATCAGACGAGAAACCAGCAAGAATCACTTCAATGCACTTAGCTGCCTCAGGATAGTCTGTGAGCAAAGGTAAAAGTGACCGACAGAACATACCAAAATTTTCTTTTGCCGCGGCACTCTGATTAAAAAAAGAAAAATGGCGTCCGCCTCCCGTCCAAGGTTGATAAAAAGGATCAAAACGCTCAACAAATCCGAAAGGCCCGTAATCAAGGGTATACCCCCCACACGCACAGTTATCACTATTGAAGTTCCCCTGACAATAGCCAACCCGCATCCAATGCGCGACAAGTGCAATAAGCCGTTTGCGAAATGCCGTAGCGAGAAGCACTACCTGCTCTTCGAAACCAAGCTTGTCGTCTATCTCATCTCGATACTCTCGCTCAATAAGGTGTAGAACGATTTTTTTGAGCTCGTTTAATGCATTGGCATGAGCGTTATTTCGTGCTCTACGGGCAAAAAGCTCTAATTGACCGACACGCAAAAAAGATGGCGCAACTCGTGTTGAAATCGCCACCGGATTGGCCACTAGAATGTCTGGATCGCGTGTTTTTGAACCCTCGGAGTACCAAGGGCGATTCACTTTTTCAGTGGCAGACAAAAATAAGCACAATGAACGAGAGGTCGGCACCCCCAAAGCATGCATGTGTTCTTGTGCTAAAAACTCACGAACGCTCGAACGCAGTACGGCTCTGCCATCGCCACCACGACAATAGGGTGTGCGACCACCACCTTTTAACTGCATTTCCCAACGTTTACCCTTAGCAAGCACCTCTAAAACAGAAATAGCTCGCCCATCCCCATAAGCATTACCTGTTTGAAAAGGGCATTGTTGCACGTACTCGGTGCCATAAATTGAGAGCGCATACCCTGTTGCCCAGCCAAATGGCCTGATCGGCTCTGGTAAGTTTGACAAATCACCCGAAAACAAGCGCCCAAAATCTTCATCAATAGCTAAGTCGTCGTCAAAACCCAAATCATTAAAAAGCGCTTTACTGTGAGCAATGTATTGGTGATTAGCAATAGCAGTCGGTTTAACCGGTACATAGTGCCCTGAGAAAACTTGTCTCGGCGCATAGTCATCGCCGTTTTGTGTAGCATCAGGGTCGCAAACAAGTGTATCCATTAAAGAATAATCAACCAAGGTTGCCAGCTCGTTGATGTTTGTTATCTTCTGCGATAATTTTGTCGTTTGCTGCTTACCCATCATACCTATGTTGTTACCTCTTCTTATATTCAGTCGAGCTTAGATAAATTACTGGAACGCTCAGAGCTTAGATCAACACACCATAACTTGTACACTCTAAAGTAAATGACGGGCTTGTTGAGCACTGATTAATCAACTAGCATAGCCTTAACTTGATATCGAATACAAAAAGGCTATGTACCCGCATGACCACTGTCATGGGAGAACATAAGCAACTAAAATCACATGAAATTAGTTTACACAATCACATGTTTATTAGTGACAGCTTTCAACTTCTCAGTAAAAGCTGCGCAAGTAAAACTGCTAGCCAATGACGGTAAAACCGAAGATCAATTTGCTTTCAGTGTGGCAATAGATGGCACAACTGCTTTAATCGGCGCTCACAAAGCGGATACAAATAATATCAAAGATACGGGGGCAGCATACATATATGCCCTTAGCGATAAAGGTTGGCGACAAGAAGCAAAACTCATCGCCGCACCAGCATATGCTAATGATACCTTAGGGGGTAATGTCGCACTTAATGATCATATCGCTATGTTAGGTGCAATAAGACGGGACGATAAAGGCGAAGATTCAGGCGCCGTGTTTGCCTTTGAGAAAGAAGCAAACACTTGGTCACAAAAACAAATGATAACCGCACCCGACACCAAAACCGGTGACGCATTTGGGCAAAGCATTGCTCTGACAAATCGCTTTATGGTGATTGGCGCTCCACGCAGTGACTCCCCCGAGCAAGATTCTGGTTCGGCATATGTGTTCATAAGGAACGACAATACTTGGCAATTTCACAGTAAGTTAGTAGCAGACGACGCTGTAAAGGGAGATTTATTTGGTATTAGTGTGGCAATTGACGGTAACACTATTTTAGTAGGTGCGGACTTAAACGACGAGAAAGCAGAAAATGCTGGCGCAGTTTACGTATACGCATTTAATGGGCGTCACTGGAAGCAACAAGCAAAGCTCATGGCAGAAGATGGAGGAGATACCGACATTTTTGGTGTGAGGGTCGCATTAAATGGCAATACAGCACTCATTTCCGCCAGACGAGATGACATAGAAGGCGTGGGTGTCGATGCCGGTTCAGCCTATGTTTTCGAACGTAGCGGCACACAATGGCAACAAACACAAAAACTAATAGCGCCCGATGCCAGAGCCGATGACAGATTTGCTCGCGGTGTTGCACTTAACCAAAATATGGCCTTAGTCACCGCCATGCATCACGATGCAAAAGGCGACAACGCTGGTGCGCTTTACGTCTTCAAAAAACGTAAAGATAAATGGCACTTTGCAAAGAAGATACTCGCGAATGACGGCATGCCGGGAGACAGGTTTGGCTGGAACCTCGCCGCTTCGAATAACACCGCGCTCATTGCGACACCACATCGCGGTGACAATGGCAAGGGTTCCGGCGCAGCGTATGTGGTGGATTTACTAGATTGAAGTCTTGGGATAAAACAGGGAAATAGCCAAACAAGCAGAATTACTCGGCAAACATAAAAAGAATGGCGCACCCGGCGCGATTCGAACGCGCGACCTTTGGCTCCGGAGGCCAACGCTCTATCCAGCTGAGCTACGGGTGCTAATGTAGGAATGGTTAAGCGCCGCGTATTTTACATTATCGAGCTTTGGATGCCAGTGGATTTTTTAAAAGCTGATGTAAATCAAGTTTGCTTTCAAAAAATGAAAAATCTTCGCGTGTATTGATAAACTTACAACCGCCTTGATTATGCTATCCCTTCGCGCTTGGGCAAACACTGAGGAGCGCGGCTGTTTGTCCGAGTTTCACATAACTAAGCCAAGCCAAGCAATGCCAATTACAATCGCGCTCTCAAGCTTATTGTCAGATAAACCACCTCTAACGGTTGTGCTTGCATTGGATGTGGTTATAATTACGCAGTTAATTTTTTGAATCCGGTACCCGGGGAGAACTGAGTGAAAACTAAACTAAGTATCGCTGCACTTATTGCCTGTTTAGGCGTGACCACCGTAATTGCGCAAGAAATGACCGAAGAAGAAATTGCCGAGCGAATCAAACCAGTAGGTAAAGTTAAAGTAGCGGGTGCGGTTGAAGCAAGCGCGGCAGCGGCTGGCCCTAAGTCGGGTAAAGATATATACAATGGCGCATGTGTTGCATGTCATGGTGCAGGTGTACTTGGCGCGCCAAAATTACAGATCGCAGCAGATTGGCAACCACGCCTCGACGAGAAAGGATTTGATCAAGTGTGGAAAAACGCTGTGAACGGTATTAATGCCATGCCCCCAATGGGAACATGTGGTGATTGTACCGAAGACGATATCAAAGCAGCAATCGAATATATGATAGAAGGCATCTAAGCTAAGCCAATAGCCGCCAAAAAGATGTCAAGCATGGGTAGCTTGTAAATGGCTGAACAAGAAGTAATTGGTGAGTTATCAGAATCGGAGTTGCGAGCCCTAGTCCCGCAACTCCAACAACTTACAGAGCGATATAAACGCGCAGAAAACATCCAAAAAGCGCTATTTGCCATCAGCGAGCTTTCCAGCTCAGTCCTGAGCCTTGAATCTTTGTATGAAGAAATCCATAAAATAGTGCAAAATTTTATGGAAGCAGACAATTTCTTTGTCGCATTTAATGATCAAGACCACGAACAAATTACTTTCGCGTACTTTGTTGACGAATATGATGAAGAAGTCGTCTCTTCATTGTCCTATGATCAGATCAAAAACGGTGTGACAGCTTACATACTCAAGTCTAACGAACCACTCATTCTCACTCAAGAAAACTACTTAGATATTTGCCGACAAAAAGGCTTTGAAATACTTGGCAGTCCCCCAGTAGATCTTATAGGTGTCCCAATCACCAAAGGCGACAAAGTCATCGGAGCTATGGTTGTACAAAGCTATAATCAATCGGTGCGTTACAACCAAGACGATCACGAAATATTGGTGTTTATTTCTCAGCACATTGTCACGACTGTCGATCGCGTTAAAAATAGGGAAATTATTGAAGACACCATTCACAAACGGACTCGTGAACTTCAGCGGACCAATGCTCGCCTAACTGAGGAAATAAGCGAACGAAAACGCGTTGAATCGCTACAACAAGCACTGTTCGAAATTAGCGAGCAATCCTCTTCTTCCGATGAGGACATCGTTGTGTTTTATCAGAAGATCCACAATATATTGATGCGCCTCCTCGTTGCGCCAAATTGCTATATTGCCGAGCTGGACGAAAAAAACGAAATCCTCACTTTTCCTTATTTTGTCGGCTCAAACAACGACAACAATGTACCGCGTCAACTCAAACTAGGCTTGACTGAATACGTTATCAAGAAAAAAACGACGGTTTTACTCAATCCGTCAAAAATAGCAGTCTTAAAAGACAAGCAAGAGGTTGATGCATTTACCGCAGATAAAATGATTGAAACGGGCAATTCATGGTTGGGCGCGCCTTTATTAATTAATGGCAAGGTTCAGGGCGTGATAGCAGTGCAAACTTATGGCAGCGGCGCTGAATACAACGAAGGGGATCAAAATATACTGCGCTTCGTGTCTCAGCATATCGCTGTCGCTATAGAGCGGCGACAAGCGTCACAAAATTTATTGAGATATAACCAGCAATTAAGCGATATGGTCAAAGAGCGAACTGCTGAACTCAATCACTCCAATCAGTCTCTCAAAAAACAAATAGAACAACGCAAAGAAGTCGAACTCAAGCTCATTTACGAGGCGCATCACGACAGTCTAACGGGTTTACCTAATCGCGTGATGTTTAACAGTCGCGTAGATTTAGCCATTGCTAGTAAATCCAGACATACCGATTATAATTTTGCCCTACTTTTTATTGATTTGGATCGCTTTAAGAACATCAACGATACCCTAGGCCACCACGCCGGTGATGAGTTCTTAATTGAAGTCGCCAAACGTATCACTGAATGTAAACGCAGCCATGATTTGCTCGCTCGCTTGGGCGGTGATGAATTTGTTGTGTTGCTAGACAGCTTTTTAAGCCTCAAAGATGTCGAGCAAATAGCCCAACGTATTGTAGATTCGATTAGCGCTCCTTTTTTTATTGAAGGAAAAGAAGTGTACTCGGGTGCAAGTATTGGTATTGCGGAAATTAGCCTAGAGTACGAAACGGCCGATCAAGTTTTACGGGACGCTGATGCTGCGATGTATCAAGCCAAGAGCTTGGGTAGAAATCGGTTCGTATTTTTTGATATCAGCATGCGCAACCAGCTGATTAAAGAAGTAGATTTAGAAAACAATTTTAGAAAAGCGTTCAGCCAACACGATTTTTCTTATTTTATACAGGCGATTGTTAGTGCAGTAGATGACGATATTTTATACCACGAATTTACCATAGCTTGGCATTATGAGCCCGGCAAACTGCTCATGCGCTCAGAATTTTGGGAGCTTGCAAATAAAACCGGGCTAACGCATTCCATTAATCGTTTTTTAATAGAAATGGCTTTTGTTCAACTCAAAAAGTGGAAAAAGAACAAGGCAACGGCTGAAAACAAGTTGGGGTTAACACTCTCTGTAGAACACCTTTTACACAAAGCCTCATACGAAGCATTAATACAGCAGTTGGAGTGGTCAGAAATAGATAGCAGTCTTTTGGTTATTGAACTTTCAGAAAGTGCCATCACCAAGTTCCCTAAATACTTGCCTTCGGTATTAAACAAACTGCATGCTCTAGGCGTTACTTTAGTATTGGACAACTTTGGTAATGAATCGGGTTCATTGACTCATTTACTCAAGTACGACTTTGATTTTATTAAACTTAACGCGGCTTTGGTCAATACATTTAGTATGTCTTACAAGTACCATAAGCTTGTCGAGTCAATAATATTGGTGGCAAACAACATGGGTATCCAGGTCATTGCAGACGGCGTATTAGACGAAGCCACCCAGCAAGAACTATTACTTGTCGATTGCCACTATTTACAAGGCCCTGTGGCCTCGCCAGCTGAACAAATCGAGTTATAATTCCTAGGGTCTGTTGGCCTTTAGTGTCAACAGACCCTAATCTGTACCAAAAATATTCCGCAAATTAGCAATACCTTTTTCGGCTTTCGCTTTTTGCTCTTGTTTGTCTGGTTTGCGCTTTTGCCATTCCCATTCAACATCATCTTGTGGCAGTTCATATAAAAAACGACTGGGCTCTGGTTCGTATATTTCGCCCATTTGTCTGCGCTCCCTAGCAATAGTAAAAAATAGCTGCGTTTGCGCGCGGGTAATTCCCACATAAGCTAAGCGCCGCTCTTCCTCAACATTATCCTCGTCAATGCTACTTTGATGAGGTAGTAAACCCTCTTCCATTCCCACCAAAAATACATACGGAAACTCCAGCCCTTTAGAGGCATGCAATGTCATCAATTGAACTTGATCTGCGTCATCGTCGTCTTCTCCTCGTTCCATCATGTCCCTGAGCGTCAAACGCTGCACAACTTCGGGCAAACTCATCGCAGCCTGAAGCTCATCCCCCTTTAACATATCTTGGATCCAAGAAAACAAAGTGGAGACATTTGCCATTGCCATTTCCGCCGCTTTTGGCGTTTTATTTTGCGAGAATATCCATTCTTCAATGCCAATTTTCTTAATAAAGTCGCGCAGCACAGCAATCGTGTCACCACGGCGGCAGTTATCAGCTGTTTCAACAATTAAACGTACGAAGTCTTCTAATTTACTATAACTAGACGCACCTAAAACGGATGCCAGACCGGTATGGCACATACCGTCAAACAAACCTAAACCATTGGTATTTGCATATTCACCTATTTTTGCTAAGGTGGCTCTACCGATGCCTCGACTCGGGGTATTAATAATCCGTAACAATGCGTTGTCATCTTCTTGATTAGTCAAAACACGTAAATACGCCATCATGTCTTTGATTTCGGCTCGACCAAAAAAAGACATGCCTCCACTTATTTTGTAGGGGATCCGGTTTTTCATTAGTAGCTTTTCGAACACACGGCTCTGATGATTGCCGCGATATAAAATAGAGTACTCTTTGTATTGCGTCGCATTCATAAAGCGATGAGCCAAAATTTCTGCTACGACTTTTTCTGCTTCATGTTCTTCATTTTTGGCAACCAACACCTTAATCACATCACCATAGCCCAATTCAGAGAATAAGCGCTTCTCAAAAACATGAGGATTATTCTGAATAAGGATATTCGCGCTGTGCAGTATGCGGCCTGATGAGCGATAGTTTTGTTCTAACTTAATCAGCTTTAGCTGCGGAAAGTCTTTTTGCAGCAAAACTAGGTTTTTTGGCTGCGCGCCGCGCCAGGAGTAGATCGATTGATCATCGTCTCCTACCACGGTAAATCTAGCGCGTTCGCCTACCAGCAGTTTTACCAAGGTATACTGACTACTATTGGTATCTTGATACTCGTCTACCAGCAAATACCTTAACTTGCGCTGCCACAATTCCCTAACCTGCTCCTTGTGTTGTAACAACAAGGTGGGCAACAAAATAAGATCATCAAAGTCTAGGGCATTGTAGGCTTTTAAATGACGCTGGTATTCTGCATAGTATTGCGCCAATTCTTTTTCATATTCATCGCGTGCGTGTTCTATTGCTTGTTGAGGCAGTACGAGTTCATTTTTCCAAGTTGAAATGCGATGTTGTAGCTGTTGCAAGGCTTCCTTATCGCCCGCATAGTCCGCTTCGCTGAGATCATTCAACAATGCGAATGTGTCCTTGTCATCAAAAAGAGAAAAGCCGGGTTTATACCCCACATCAGCCGCGTGCTTTTTTAGTATATTTAATCCCATTGTATGAAAAGTCGAAACTTTCAAGCCTCGTGAGGCTTTTTTACCCAAAGTCTGCCCGACTCTCTCTTTCATCTCTCGAGCCGCTTTATTGGTAAATGTGACCGCTGCGATATTACTCGGTTTATATCCGCATTCATTGACCAAATACGCTATCTTGTTTGTAATAACCCGCGTTTTGCCACTGCCTGCTCCTGCAAGCACGAGGCAAGGGCCAGATACATATTCAACGGCGGTTTGCTGGGCAGAATTTAACTTCATAGGGTGTTTTATGCTGCGAAAAAGGCTAAGAATTATAGCAAAAAAACAGGTTTTGCAGCTGATTTATTCATCCACAAAGACTACACTATTGTTAAAACAGGAGTTAAACAACAAAATATTCAGCTAGTGTCTATTAAAACGAGACGATACACTCTGACAAAAACGCTGCAAGTATTTCCATATACGCTTTAGTTTATCATCCGTGAAAAACAAATTTTGTCAGAGTGTATCGTCTCATTTTAATAGACACTAGCTAAGTATTCATAGTACTAAGAGCCAGTTATGATAGATCCTAAAAAACTAGAAGAAATCGCAAAAAATATATCTGCAGCCATTCCATCTGGTGTTAAAAATGCCGCGGAAGAAGCAGAAGGTAAGATAAAACAAGTATTGCAGTCTCAGCTGACTAAACTTGATTTTGTCAGCAGAGAAGAGTTTGATATTCAAAGCCAAGTGCTTATCAGAACCAGAGAAAAACTCGAATCACTAGAAAAGAGGTTAGCCGAGCTTGAAGCTCAGGCGTCTTCAGAAAGTTAATACCACTGAATGAAAATCGCTGCGGCCAAGCTAGCAGCGATAACCATACCTACCCAGTGATTATCCAAAAAAGCTTGGAAGCAAGCGTCTCTATCACGATTTTTGGTACTTGACCATTGCTTGAGAAAAAGTAGAAACGCAGCTACTAAACCTGCGTAAGCTGGCCATGCTAAACCACATAGGTAATAAGTATAGGAAAGTAAAATAATCGCGATAGCTTGCAAAGAGGCGACTGCGCCTAAATCAAAACGGCCAAAAAATATCGCTGTCGATTTTACGCCAATTTTTAAATCGTCATTGCGATCGACCATTGCATAAAGGGTGTCGTACGCAATTGTCCAACACAAGTTTGCGGCATACATATACCACACCCAGTTTGGAATTGTCCCCAATATAGCCATGGCGGCCATCGGAATCGACCAGCTATAAGCGGCTCCCAACACCACCTGAGGAAAGTGAGTGTAGCGTTTCATAAAAGGATATAAACTGGCTAACACAAGCGCGACAACAGAGAGCAAAACCGTTTGCCAATTTAATAGCAGAACAAGCATAAAACTCATGCTTACTAATAGGGCAAAAAGTTGTAGTGCTTCTTGTGGCTTAACCTTACCCGTTGCTAGCGGTCGAGATTGAGTTCGCAGGACATGCCCATCTACATGTCGATCTGCAAAATCATTAATCACACAACCTGCACTGCGCATCAGCACCACACCGACAACAAAAATGATAGTAATTGATAAAGACGGTAGACCTTCGCCCGTGGCACTATAACTTGCGACTAAAATTGACCATAAGGTCGGCCAGAGTAAAAGGTAGATACCAATAGGTCGGTCTAGGCGCATTAACTGCCCATAGATCCTTAGTTTTGAAAAATCCAATTGATTCTTAATCACTTAATCTTTATCACGCAGATAGCAAGGGCAATCAGGCAAGAAAGCCTCAGCGACCAATACAGATTGCCCCTCAAAACCAAACAACGAACGTCTGGCCAAGAGTGTATTTGCTTCCATTTGACGCTTTGTGAAAGGATGAGTGTTCACACTGCCCACTTCAAAATCACTCCGTTTAAATTTTTCATCGTTAAATATTCGCTTACCGAGTGGGTTATTGCCTAAGTTTGCCAATGAGGTGTCACATAGCAAAGATGGGATCACTGAGCGAGCGAACACCCATGGCTGACCGTCACCATGTAATATGACTTCTCTTACCTGCCATTGTTCACTATTACACAGTTCCAACTTCAATATTTTTTGCTCAGAGCTATCGAGAGGGGCATGCCCTTGCCCCAATAGTTCGACGGAGAATGCACTGGTTAATGCCTCCAGACGCTCTGTAAGGCTACCAGTATGTAAAATCCAGTGTTTGAGCTGCTCATTATCAAATTGGAAATTTGATGCTTTTAACCAGCCGACTGACATACCAAAGGGAAATAGAGTGTTTAACAACAAATGTGAAGAATTTCTTTAATTAACCGATATAAAGTAAGTCTAACATACACCGCAAAGATACAGAGTGAGTTTTCAAGGAATATCTTTGTTAACAACGCTTTCTTCAAAGGTAATGGGTAAAAAAATGCTACAAAACAAATCTATCTGGCTCGCGACACGTCGTTGGAGCGCCACCTATATGTTGGTACTCGCAACGTTGCTTATGTTTGACGCCAAGGCGCAGGACGAAAGCGGAAGCAGCTCGCCCAATTACGCATATATCGCCTTAGAGCCTGATATTATTACCAACTATACTGGTGATAACTCCAAACGCCTTGGGTATTTGCGTATCACTGTTGAAGTGATGTTAGACGACCCTGACTATATCCCAGATATCGAACATCACATGCCACTCTTGCGCGCAACGGCTATTGAAATTATCGGGGCGCAGTCAGAGCAAAAAGTTAAATCACTTACTGGGCGAGAAGAAATTCGCCGAAACATGGCTAAAAGCTTTAAAGACATCATGTTGCGAGAAACAGGCGACGAGTCAGTACGCGATGTGATTTTTACTAAATTTTTACGTCAGGGTGGCTAGGGTCTATTGACCCTAGCTAGCGCCTTTTTTACTACCAATATGCACTAGAGCAGCCATGACACATCCAGCGATCAAACCAAACAAATGCGCTTCATTTGCCATATTTACCGGTAGCACATTCAAATAACCGAGTGCTATCCAAAAAAGTAAAAATCCAATGTAAGCCTTTGGCATGGCAATGCCCCAAGCAGGGCGCAACCAACCAATCCACCAGATAAAACCAAATAGAGCGTAAACGACGCCGGACATGCCACCAAAATTTGGCCCAGAAAAAAACAATTGCCCCAAATTTGCGCTCAAACTTGCGGCAATAAATATCAAGAGCAAGCCTAAGGTGCCAAAAGTCTGTTCAAGTTTGCCTCCCAACAACCACCACCACAATAAATTGAAAGCCACATGTACAAAGGAAAAATGTAGAAAATTAGGTCCAAGTAAACGCCACCACTGTTGGTTTTCTACCAAATTACTGAAGGGCTGAATATGCAAATTTTGGAACCAAAAATCGAGGAATCCAATTTGGCTTGTAGCAAAAACGACCACACACAATACAAATATTAATGAAGTAAAGGGCTTGTCAATAACCTGCCTAAGTTGAAAATTTGGCTTTGGCAGTTTTATACCTTTATAAACCTCTCCTGCTTCCCACGTGGCTTGTGAAAATTTGTCAGCTCTGGGGTTGGCTTGAAACTCTTGCGCCCAAGCCAGTATTTTTTCTCGGTCTTGCTGGCCTTGAATTTGGATCAAATACGCGCTTGCAAGGCTCTCCCTGCTCTCAATAACACGAGACACGACACCTTGCTTGTTCAGGAAAACATTGAATGTATTAGCTGCACCGCTTTGAGTAAACTGCAGAACGGTTTCCCACTGTTTCATCGTATTAATACTGGTTAATCCTTAGATTCAAGCCCTGAGCTAAAAGGATAGTGACTGCGCCATGCTTCAAAGCCACCATCCATACTGTATACCTCTTCAAAACCCTGATGAATTAAGTATTGTGCGGCTTGTTGGCTACTAATACCGTGATAACAGCATACAACCACGGGTGTATCGAACTCGTTTTCGTTCATAAAATTCACCAAACTACCGTTAGTTAGGTGAAATGAACCGGGTATATGACCAAGCTCAAAGGACTGTTCATCTCTGATATCTACGATTTTAATCTCCCCCTTATCTAGGCGTTGCTTGGTTTGCTCTGGCGAGATACGTTCAAATTGTTCCATGTAGAAGCCCTTTTGTTAAATTTTACTAAGCTAGGCCAATCCAAGGCACTAGGAAATATTTAGGTGACTCTATATTGTAGGTTTTAGCGAGCCAAGTAGCATGTTCAACTACATATTGTGCAATATGCGCTGTATTTGAGACTTTACAGCTTGCACCGTAATTTTTTCCATTAAATCGCTACCTTTCGCTCTCTTGCCCCAAGGTAGTTTGCGCCAGTCTTTTCCTGTTTGCGATTTTATCACTTCGTCGTATACCGAAACCGTCGTATTCTGAGACAAATACGGTCCCGTGCGCCTAGGATTACTATGCGCGTATAATCCGATCACCGGCACCCCCTGAGTTGTTGCCATATGCGCAGGACCTGTATCGGGCGCAATCACCATTCTGGCTTTTGAAAGCACCGCAAGCATTTGTTTTAAACTCGTTTTGCCTACCAAGTTCACACTCAGATGCGCGCTATGCGCTTCAATTGCTTGACTGATTTCCTTGTCTACTTTTCCGGGACCACCGCACATTACCACTGCCAAGCCTTGTTGATGTAGATAATCAACAATCGCTGCGTATCGCTCAGGTAACCAATTTCGCTCTGCCTTGGACGCGGCGGGACTTATTACGGCATACTCGCCCAAAGGAGCGATTTGTGTTTGCATCCAAGTTATATCGTCTGGTGGTACAGGTATTTGCCATTGCGGTTTTTCTAAGGGGGGTACCCCGAGTGATTCAGCAAATCCCATAAACCCTTCCAACACATGGGCGTATTTTCGAGGAGCAATTCGACGATTAGCAAACAGCCAGTGGCCTTCTTTACTGCGATGCCAATCAAACCCAACACGTTCTTTCGCTTTTATTAGCCGCGAGAGTATGTTCGCACGCAGTGCTACCTGCATAATAAATAGAACATCAAAAAGTGTATCGCCGAGCGCGGCCTGAAGAGCCTGCTTAGCTTGAGAGCCACCGTTTTTGTCGTACACAATAAAACGTACACCTGCCATACCAGACAATAGACTGTGTTCGACTTTGCCAACAATCCAAGTGATTTCTATGTCAGGCCGATGCCGTTGGATTGCATGAACCATGGCAGCAGCATGACAAACATCACCAATTGCCGATAGTCTCAGTATACATAGCTTTAAAGGTGTACCCACTCACAAGTCTCTGTTTCTGCCTATCGACTGTTAACACAGTATTGCACAGTCGTAGGATTTTACTTTTGCCCGCCATATTAACGTAAGTGCATAAAAAATAAAGTGTAAATCTTAGGTAGCACCCATCCTTAGTTAAGCGGTCTAATTTGGAAGCAAGTCTAAATAGGCCCCCGCTATTTTATCCTGATGTAACTGGGCAAAAATGGGGGGTAAGTCGCTTGTTGGGTTACTCGCAAGAATGTCATTAATTTTACTTGCTAGGGCAAGTGGGTTATCTTTTGCAACCAAGTTTGTCGATAGAGCGCCGGTTAACACTTCTCGAGGGCCATAGTCACAATCCGTCGAGATCACTTGTGTTCCGCATGCCAAGGCCTCGAGTAACACCAAAGGAAAACCTTCATAGTCGGACGCAATCACAAGTGCACTTGCATGCTTCATCCACACATAGGGGTTTGTCGCAAAGCCCGGTAGCACGAGCTGAGCATCTATCTGAAATTTGCGGCCAAGCTTTTGTAGTTTTTTAGTAGACGCACTCAAACAAACCAAAGGAATATCTCCATCCACATGTTTCATTGCCTGAAAAAGCACATCATGCCGCTTCGCCTTTGCAGCACGCCCCACATGCAAAATGTAGCGACTCGGCATCTCTTTCGGTTTGGGCGCATTAGCGAGGTCTTGTATCTGAGACACATCGACGGGATTATAAATTTGCTTGACTGATTTCGGTGTAAATAGCGACGTTCGTTCCAGAGCCTGCGCAAGCCCCTTAGATACAGCAACCAAATGTTTTCCAGTGAGACCTTTGAGTATTCTGCGCATGTAAACATACTTTATTGGCCCCATTTTTATCTCTCTAGCCAACTCGCTATTAAAATCGTTATGAATAACATAGTGGCAATTTTTAAAATCACAGGCTTGCGCAAGGCGATAGGATTCGTACAAGTTGACCAAGAACAAATCAAAAGCATGCGTTTTTTCTTGTTCAATAACAGCGTGCTTCAAGTATTTCACTAAGGTTTTTCGGTTAAACCATCCGCGAATAGGCTTTTTGTAGTCTTGAAAAGGAAACACAATACTCAAGCCCTCTGGCAGTGAGTAAGCCACATGTTTCTTGAGTGCAAAAATACTGACGATATGGCCTTGGGCTATAAAGCTCTCTGCCAAGTTTAGCATAACTTTTTCCGCACCACCGCCCGTTAAGGAGTCAATAATAATGGCAATTTTTTTCATTTATTTGTACAGCTCTGGTATGGTGATGCACACTCAATTTAACGCATATTTGGCATGACCTTACAGATAGAAAGATCTAAATGCAACGGACGGCAGGAATTCATTGTTCGCAGTAAACTAGCACTAGATATTGCCGTAAACGCCCAACATTTTGACCCTTGCTACCTGCGGGCGAACAAGTTAGTGCAAAACACTCGCTCCGGGCGGGGATCAGTCTACTTTTTCCCGATTGACGATACCCAAGTGGTGCTTAGGCACTACCGACGCGGAGGGTTGGCTGCCAAGATATCGCAAGACAAGTTTTTTGGCAGCGATATAAAAAGCTCAAGAGTGTATCAAGAGCTCAAACTACTGATGTACTTACAGGAACAAGGGCTGCCCGTTCCCCATCCAATTGCAGGCAGAGTTGTCCAAGAGCATTTGTTTTACACCGCAGACATCATTACGCAGGCCATTGCGGATACCGAAGAATTACATATGTATTTGCAGTATCAAGCATTACCCAGTCACAAGTGGCAAGAGCTTGGCAAAATTGTAAAAAAAATGCATTCAATGGGTGTATGTCATGATGACCTGAATGTCAAAAACGTGTTAGTGGACAAGCATCTGTCGATGTATTTAATCGACTTTGATAAATGCTATATCCGCAAAGGGGAGAGTTGGAAAACAGATAATTTATCTCGTTTTCGCCGCTCACTGGATAAGCACAAAAATAAACTCGGCGTACACTACCATTTTGATCCGCTACACTGGTCAAGTTTTATCGAAGGTTACCACGCAACACTATAAAATTGACTGCTCTTTATTGCTGAATTTGAGAAGTATTCGACTCTTCACCTCGCAAGAACATGGCTTGCTTGCAGGCAAAGACATTAAGCGGATGCTCAGCTTGGTAATAGTAGAAAACGCGATCGGGTTGCAAAACAACAGGCGATTGAAAATTCGCATAGTGTTTAGCCGCATTTAGCGTAAGACAGTACGCGTGAGAGCCAGATAGACGACCCGCGCGATAGAAGTCTGTGTTGTAATCTTGCATAAGCATATTATTAATTAAGCTAAGCGGTACCTTTTGCCAGTTAGAAATGCCCAACTTGTGATACAACTTGTATAAGCCCTGTTTTAAATACGATGTGACACTCTCGTAGTGACAATCGTAATAGTCAAACAAAACCACGTCCCAGTTAGTCGACAGTGTCGACATGCGCTCGGTAAAATGCTTGAGCACGTCAACATTAGGTATTGCATCATCTTCAAATATTAATACGCGAGATAAGTTTTTTGCCAACATATGCTCATATATGCTTCGATGAGAAGACGCACAAGCATACTCTGCTAAGGTCATTGAGCGATGAGTGCGTTTTATGTTGCGGTGCTTCTCGTCATCGTAGTATCGCGTATCAGACAGAATAGAAGGATCAAGTTTGTTTTTGTCCGTGGCCGGCCAAAACGCATAGTTTAGACCCTCCATATGTTTTTTGATGCTATTTTGACGGGCTTCAGCTTGCTCCATAGTGATCACAAATATCGCGTCAAAATAAGTGTTTAGTGGCGAAAAAAAACTCGCTTGTTTATTATTAGTATGCATATTGTGCTTTTATATAAATCAAAGAGTCGGTTTGTGAGTCTTCTGGCAAATCTCGCTTAGCGAGGCTAGCACCTGCCTTTACAAGCCATTTACCAAAGGGTTGCTGGTAAAAACCCGAAAGCTCAACAAGTGCTTCTTTATTGCTGTCAGTGAGTACTGGGGATGGCCGAGTGCCATCGTTGTTCAACTGGACATCTCTAAGCAGTAACTCCGCCACGGCACCGTTATCAAATCTAAAATTGGCGCCAAATGTTATTTGCTTTGCATCACTATCAAAGGTACTGCCTATTGCTCGACTGTACGCGCGGTAACCCGACTGATATGTACCATTTTCATAATAGCAATTCAGGTTTGTTGTTACGTTACCGTCACAATTAACCTGAGTATCGCTGGTTTCGACAAACAGTTTTACACCATAAAGGTAGCTTGAGATACCAAACAAATTGGCATTGTCTGTAATGCGATAAGTGTCAACCGAGTCTTCGCCTATGCGCTGAATATAAAACGACACAGGGCGAGCAAACAAATGCGTTGTATAACTCAAGTCAAAACCCGCTAAATGATTCCCTCGCTTTGTTAACTGCGCGTCTGTGCAAATACCCGACTCCCGAATACACACACTTTGAAAAGTCACCGCTTCAATAAACGAATCCAAGCTTTCATCTTGCCCTTCTCCTCCCCACATCAATGCCCACGATGCACCAAGTTCTAAGCCCTTAATTGGACGAGCGGTAAAACGATTTAATAGAATTTTAGCCTTGGGTACTGCCCTGTTTTTTTCTAACTGCCCGAATTGCGAGCTTAAATACCAAGGTCCAAGCCAAGATAACCAAGGATGCGTTGATGCCGCGGTGGTTGAGCGTGAAAAAGCCAAGGATTTAATAGGACGTGCATTGTTAGACAAAATCAAGCTGCTCGATTGTGCGGGTCCCCAAAATTGATCAATCGATCCTAGGCGAAAATTCCAATCACCTAGTTGATAGGCAATAAAGCTGTTGTCCAGATTTCGCTCCCCGCCCTTTGCATAATTTACATTGACCTGCGCAGACCAAGCGCCAGCATATAGCTCAGTCGTTATGCTGGCTTTAGCGGTATTGTCCACTCCGTCGTCTAGACTGCGAAAGCGAGGGATTTCAGAGGCCGCCTGAAAGCTTAAATACTGACGAGTTTTAGCTTGTTTTTGTAGCGAAAGATAGTGCTGTAAACGAAGCAATGCTTGTGTAGGGCGATATGGTAAGCCTTCTGTCGATAGTGCCTCGAGTTGTGCAGATATACCACGCCAAGGGATCGGATATGTATTTGCCGTGGCATCTAAATAGCCCCATTCAACCAAGGTTTGTAGATCGTAATGTAACTGTTTGTCGATTGTCCCTACCCAAGGAGAAGCCACAAGGGCTCGTGACAAAATCAACAAACTAATAGCAACAAAGTAAGCAAAAAACCGAATCAGCATTGCATCCTTTCATAAAAATCATGTATAACATGCGCGATCATATATCAAAACATTGTTTTCAGCAGTGTTTTTATGTGGATCATTGCCAAATATCTAGACAAGCAAACAGGAAAGCGCAATGGCACAGAACAAAGCAATTTACCCCGGTACGTTCGATCCTATTACAAATGGTCATGCCGACTTAATCGAACGGGCTTCAAAAATGTTTGCCGATGTTTTGGTGGCAGTTGCGTACAACCCCAATAAAAAGCCACTGTTTTCATTGGAAGAGCGCGTAGAATTAGTCACAAGCGTAGTGAGTCATTTGCCCAATGTCACCGTAAAAGGCTTCACGGGTTTATTGGCAGACTTAGCCAAACAAGAACAAGCGAATGTGTTAATAAGGGGCTTACGCGCCGTATCGGATTTTGAATATGAATTTCAGTTGGCTAACATGAATCGCCGTCTAAATCCTGATTTGGAAAGTGTATTTTTAACGCCTTCAGAAGAAAATTCATTTATCTCTTCCACTCTAGTCAAAGAAGTAGCCTTACACCGAGGCCGCGTGGATGAATTTTGCGCCCCTGTTGTGATGAAGGCTTTACTCAATAAGTTACCAAAATCTAAGTAATTGCCCTGAACTTGGGATGATCATTATTCATCGAGAGTACGCTCTGCTTTTTAGGTAGTTTTTATACTTGAAGGTGAACTGATGTAACAACCGTCTGAAACGCCTTTTTTTCACATGTTTTCGATTTTGTACTTGCGTAATATCGCTTGCAATATCGGTTTTTGGCGAAAAGGGAAAAGGCACTAGCCCAATAACTTCTATATTCCGTTCCCACCAATATTGAATATCTACATCTACTGGACGACCGAAACTCTGTGAGCTTTCCAGTAACTTTTTTGCGCCTTCGTAACTGACAATTTGAGCACAAGTCCCTGCTGGAATCTTGCTAAATCTTACCACACAACCCTTACCAATAGACTTAACAATTTTTACCTTCCTCTCTCTATTTTGGTAGTTTGACAACTTAATATAGTCAAACGAACAGTCTAGACTCAGAAAATGGTCGACCACGCTTAAATCAGTCTGGATGTTAAAATCATCCTCAAGAATCAATGCATAGGGAAGACGTCTGTCAACGATACTCTGCCAAGCTTTCCGATGACTCAAGTAGCAACCGATTTCTCCGGGTGTCAAAGGCTTGTAGTATTCTCTTAAGTTTTTTTCGCATGAGTAATACTCATTGAGTTCGGCTTCAGACAAAGCGCCGCCATTTACCGCAGAAATTCTCTCAAAGCCTAAACCCATCGACGCAAGTTGATTGCTAGATGACTGTAAACGAGCTTCAGAAGCATCTAAATTGATTAGAAATATTTGTAATTCTTGATTCATACAGACAGTCTATTTTCTTCTTTTCTAACGCTTATCTTTGACAATGTGCACAAAAAAACGTATTTCGTTGACCAATGGTTTTAGATTTAATGGTGCTTTCACATACTTCACAAGGCTCCCCCGCTCTTCCGTAAACATTTAAATGCTGAGCAAAGTACCCTGGCTTCCCATCCGCTTGAGCAAAGTCTTTTAAGGTTGTGCCTCCCTGTTCAATTGCCTTTACTAAAACTTGTTTAATATTTTCTGCTAACACTTGATAACGTTTGCGACTAATTCGACCGGCTGCACGTCTTGGATCAATACCCGACAAAAACAGGGATTCATTTGCATATATGTTGCCGACTCCAACAACGACAGCATTGTCCATGATAAAAGATTTTACTGGACTTTGTTTCGACCTTGATAAACTAAATAGGCGTTCACCAGAAAAGTCTTCTGTTAGAGGCTCTGGGCCAAGGTTTTGTAATAAAGGTGAAGGAGGCTCATTTGTTCCTTGCCAAAGACAACTGCCAAACCGTCTAGCGTCATTCAATACCAATTTTTTACCCGAACTAAGGCATATCTCTATATGGTCATGTTTTTGTCGAGGTAGCACGGTATCGACGACTCGCATTTTTCCAGACATACCTAAATGCAGCATAATGTTGCCCGCAGAAGTATGTAAGAACAAATATTTTGCGCGCCTGGACACCTTTTCGATTGCTAGGCCTTCAGCGCGCTGAATGTCACTTGGTACTGGCCATCTAAGCTTTGGTTGATGAACCAATATCTGAGCGATTTTTTGCCCCTCGATGTGAGGCGAAATTCCAAGTCTGGTTACTTCTACTTCGGGTAATTCTGGCATTTTATCCGTTCTGTTAGTCTTCGCGTTATGATTGCTTGTTCGAAATTGTATTCGGATCTAGGGAAGTAATTGTGCGACAGTGGGAAAGTCTAAAACATAGTACTTAGATTCATGCACAATGTATGTGTATTCTTGAATCGTTTTTATGCTAAATACTAAGCCATTTTTCTGCCCTGCCACCCATACACTGACAATATGATCCGATGGATAAAAATCCTCAGCATTTAGCTGCTCGAAAGGGAGACGCATTAAGGCATTTTCCCAAGCACTTACAATTTCTCCAACATGCTCACTACTGAGTGAGTCCGTTAAATCTGCTGCGTTTGCTACAACCCGCCACCCTGTACCAACTCTCTCAAATCTAATTTGATCAATTTGAATACTTAAAACGACTGCGCCCTCTGGCAATACAGGCATCACCGCTAATTCGCCCTCGCCAAAAAATTTGTCCCAATTTAACACCGCAATCAATATTAGCATTGAGAATATTAAAACGTTATTCCAAGCTTTTTGAGACAGACGACGCATCACAAACCATCCACAATATCTAAATATCGAATTCGATAATCTACCATTACATCAGATTAAAGGCATTAAAAAACCCAGCAACAAGCTGGGTTTTTATTGGAGACAAAGCCACTCACGATGTGAGTGCAAGCAAAAACTTACTTGATTTTTGCTTCCTTAAACATCACGTGCTTACGGACTTTAGGATCATATTTTTTAATCTCCATTTTGCCCGGCATATTCCGTTTGTTCTTATCTGTGGTGTAGTAAAAACCAGTACCAGCAGACGAAACTAATTTAATTTTATCACGCATGATAGTATTCCTTAGATTTTCTCACCACGAGCACGCATGTCAGATAACACTGAATCAATGCCCTTTTTATCGATGATACGCATACCTTTAGTAGATATACGAAGTTTAACGAAGCGATTTTCGCTTTCAACCCAAAAACGATGGGTCTGTAAATTTGGTAGAAAACGACGACGAGTCGCGTTTCTTGCGTGCGAGCGGTTGTTACCAACAGCTGGACGCTTTCCAGTAACTGCACATACTCTAGACATTTTTGTCTCCATAACAACTAGTTTGCCGTTTAAGTTCGGCAAACATACTTTGCCGTTAAACGCGGTTAATTAAGAGGGCGCATTTTATACAGCATCTTAGGCCAAAATACAATCTAAATTTGAATTAGTTTGCTTAAATTGGCCAAAGTGAGCCTAAATGCGACCACAAGAAACGCAATTACCAATAAAAATTACAACAGACCCCGCTGAGCAAATGATGTCGCTTGACTATCACCCACGACAAAATGATCAAGCACAATAATATCAACCAAGGCCAAGGCTTGCACAATTTTTTCCGTGATGTATTTATCTGCTTGACTAGGCTCCGTGTGTCCGCTGGGGTGGTTATGAGCGAGAATGACGGCCGCCGCATTGTCCTCAAGGGCTTGTTTAACTATTTCGCGTGGGTACACGGCGGCACTGTCAATCGTGCCTGAAAACATCTCTCGGTATGCAATTAATTGATGCTGACTATCAAGCATGAGCACCACGAAAACTTCTCGAGACTTATCCCTAAGTTGAGAGATAAGGTATTGTGAAGCCTGTTCAGCCTTTGTGAAGCTTTGTTCCCTAATCATCATTTCGGTCATACTTCTACGATGAAGCTCAAGGCTAGCCTGCAACAATACGTAACGCGCTAGACCCACACCTTTAGTCGCTAGCAAACGCTTTTTTGAAGCTGTCATAATGTTTCTTAGTGAGCCAAAGTCCTCAAGCGCTTGCCTTGCCAGCGACACCGCATCCATATCTTTAGTGCCTGTATTGATAAATATCGCCAATAGCTCGGCGTCACTCAGTTTATCAGCACCATGGTGCAACAATTTTTCGCGCGGCCTTTCTTGGATAGGCCAATGTGTAATTTTCATGTTTCCATCCTTGGTAAACAATGGTTTAATTATGCCCACTGTTAAATAGAGCGGTAGTGTCTACCCTAAAAGAACAATATGCAACTTGAACAAAAGAACGTTTTATTAGGTATTAGTGGCGGAATTGCCGCTTATAAAACGCCAGATTTGGTTCGCAAAATAAAAGCACAAGGCGCTAATGTACGCGTAATGCTGACCGAATCCGCCTCACATTTTGTGAGTACTTTGGCTTTACAAGCTGTCTCTGGTGAAAAAGTGAGCACTCACTTGCTTGATGAAGACGCAGAGTTAGGTATGGGGCACATAGAGCTAGCACGTTGGGCGGATATTTTTCTTGTTGCACCTGCCACCGCCAATACCATTGCAAAATTAACACATGGTATTGCAGATGATTTACTCACTACACTTGCGCTAGCAACCACAGCACCGTTGTTGGTTGCACCTGCCATGAATCAACAAATGTGGGCAGCAAAAGCAACCGTCGATAACATTGCGACACTCACCGATCGCGGCGCGGTAATGCTTGGCCCTGCTGCAGGGGAACAAGCGTGTGGGGATGTAGGTTACGGCAGAATGCTTGAGCCAGAGGAAATTGTCGCCGCATTGGACAGTTTTGCCTCAATTAATATGGCAGATACTCAAACTATAATGGGTGAAGAAAACGCCAACAAGTTCTTCTCTGGTATGAACATTATGATTACCGCAGGCCCGACACGAGAAGCCATTGATCCCGTTCGATACATCAGCAACCACAGTTCAGGGAAGATGGGCTATGCAATAGCATACGCCGCATCGCAACTTGGCGCTAAGGTAACCTTGGTGAGTGGTCCCGTTAATATCCCTCCTCCCGAGCAGGTAGAGGTAGAATCTGTTGTAAGCGCACAAGAGATGTATGATGCTGTGATGGGTGATATCGCTTCACAGGATATTTTTATTGCTTGCGCGGCTGTAGCCGACTATCGCGTAGACAACGCAAGTGATCAAAAAATGAAGAAAAACAAGGATCAAGGTCTGACACTTTCCTTCACACAAAATCCAGATATCTTAAAGTCTGTCGCAGCACTTGAAAATGCGCCGTTTACCGTCGGTTTCGCAGCAGAAACACAGGATGTTGTGCAGTATGCAAAAAGTAAGTTAGAAAGAAAAAAACTGAACATGATTGCTGCAAATGATGTATCAAAACCAGGATTAGGCTTTAACTCTGATAAAAATGCGCTTATAGTCATTACGCCCAATACAAAATTCGATCTTGTTCAAGCTAGTAAAGACTCACTTGCACTCAGTCTATTAAAACTAGTAGAACAAGAATACAAAGCAACACAGAAGTCGAGATAAATACACTATGCCTGCAACCAAAAAACCCAACAGAAAGGCTCAAATACTCCAAGCCCTTGCAGGTATGTTAGAAACAAACAATGGGCAACGCATTACCACCGCAAAATTAGCGGAAAACGTAGGTGTATCAGAAGCCGCCCTTTATCGGCACTTTCCTTCAAAGGCGCGTATGTTTGAAGGCCTCATCGAATTCATCGAAGAAACGCTTTTTTCAAGAATTAATAAAATTGTGGCCGAAGAAAAAGATGCAGCCAACCGCTGTCAGTTAATTCTGCACCTCCTCTTGGGTTTTGCGGAAAAAAACCCAGGCATTACTCGTATTCTCAATGGCGATGCATTGACCGGTGAGCAAGAACGCTTGCGCGAGCGCATTGCCCAGTTGTTTGATCGCATAGAAGTGCAACTCAAACAAATTTTGCGCGAGAAAAAACTGAGAGAAGGCAAAGCATCTGTTATAGACGAAAGTGTGTTGGCAAACATACTCGTCTGCTTTGTGGACGGTCGAATTAATCAGTTTATCCGCAGTAAATTTGATCGCAAACCCACATACCAATTTGGCGAACATTGGTCCGCCATCAAAAACAACTTCTTTTAAGAAACACACGCCACCTTATCTACAAATAAAGTGGCCATCTCTTTTAACGATCCGTCAGATGCTTACCAAAGGTTTTACCAAAGAAGCTATCGCGATACCAAGCGGGTTTTGCATCTTGGTTGGCTAGCTCTAAGCCTATTTCGAAGTTGACGCGTGTAAATGTATCCGCTGCTTTCCACACAAAAGCTTGACTCATATCATCAGAGGGCTTGTGATAATTTGTCGCAAGGAAGTTATTGAGTACTTGGCTACCATCAATATCGGGCGTTTTGGACTCAATACCTGTGACTAAAAAGATCGCCGGTACACCTTGTTTAACAAAAGAGTAGTGATCAGAGCGCGTAAATAAATTAAGCTTCGGCCAGGGATCTGGGGTCAATTTGATTCCAGCATTTTGCGTTGCATTGTTTACCGACTCACCCATGGTGCTGTGCGACGCGCCGAAGGCAATCACATCAGCGAATTCGTAAGTTAACAACGGCATATCCAAATTTACGTTGGCGACCATCTCTCCGTTTATCGTTGGGTTTTGTGCAAAGTAGTCCGCGCCTAGCAAGCCTTTTTCCTCTCCGGTGACAGCGAGGAACAAGATCGAACGCTTAGGCCTTTCTGGTAAATTGGCAAACAAGCGTGCGGTTTCTAGCATTACCGATACCCCACCTGCATTATCCATAGCACCATTATTAATGCGGTCTTTTTTTACTGATTTGGCGATACCAATATGATCTGAGTGTGCGGTAAATACGATAAATTCGTCTTTTAAAATCGGATCACTGCCTTCAAGAATACCTGCCACATTTGGGCTACTTAAGTCATCGTGCGTAGACTGGTAAGATAAATCTACAGACAGAGGTAAATCAAAGCCCTTAGGCGATTTATCTTCCTCTAACTCGGCAAAAATATCTTCTAAGCTTCTAGGCGCATCTTTAAATAAGCGCTTGCCCGATGCCAAGTTCAAATACGCCCCCGCTTTGAGTTCTGGCCACACGTTTCCGGGCACGCCATCTTCGCCAAGCCAGCGCATACTGGGCACGTGAATATAAGATAGTGAGCGTTGATAAGGACGCACTTCTTCGTTTGACGGTGTTTGCAAGGAAATAATACCCACCGCTCCTCTTGCAACCGCATATTTACGTTTTTGTGTAGTAGACGCGATATGCGCGCCTTCTTCAGAGGGGAAAGAAGCAGGCTTACCACTCAACATCACAACGACCTTTCCTTCCACATCTATATCTTTGTAGTCATCGTGATTAAGTTCTTCAGACACAATACCATAGCCAACAAACACGAGTGGCGCGCTTACCGCCGCATCTGTATACACAGAATTTGGCCCCACTAAAAAGTCTTTAGGGTAGTCCAAAGAAAAGCCATTTTCTCCAACAAAAGATAAACTCGGTGATTCTTGAACGAGCAAACTTTTGCGAAACTTAATCCGCTGAAAATAGCTCTGCTCTTTTCCACCGGCTTGTAAACCATACTTTTTAAATTCGGTGGCGATATACAATGAAGCCAGCTCATGACCGTTTGAACCTGTATCTCGCCCTTCCAACAAGTCGTCGGCTAAAAAGCTCATATGACCTTTGATATTTGCAATACTCGGTACAAGTGATGGGCTGTGTATTGTGCTGTCGGGCTGATTGTCAGTCGCGCTGCAAGCAAGCAGTGTACTCAGCACACTGCTGACCACCGCAATTTTTAATGATTTTTTATTTATAAAATTCAATTTGAAATCTCTATCGTTAAGGTGTTTCGGTGAGGCAAGAGCTTATGTGAATAAGAATGTATATGCTCTCGTGTTTATTTATACCACAATTGTGCTTGCCGTCCGACTAAACTTAGGCTTAACTTTAGATTCTGCCAGTAATATAAATATAAGGCGGCTGATGCCCAGAAAACCGAAGTATAGACTCGATTTAGTTTTTGAATATGCAATACCTGTAGCACTCAAACACGGGTATCGCGGATGCAGTATGCAAGACTTGCTCACAAAAACGGGCTTCAATCGACGTGCTTTTTATTTAGAATTTGGTAACAAGCAAGGATTTTATGAAGCCTTAACCAAACATTATATCACTCAATATTTACAGCCCTTAGAGACACATTTGCAACAAAGCGAGCATGCACATTCAGATATCTCTAACTATTTTTTGGCATACGAAAAACTCATTGTTAACAAAGGGTGTTTACTCATCAATCTATTGCTAGAAATGGGAAAGCAGAGTAAAGCGATTCAACATGCGGGAAGGCAACATTACGACCGCTTACAACAGCTGTTTATCAGCGTACTCGAGCGAGCAAAAGAGCACGGTCAGCTCGCCACCTCGGTAGATATTGAGCGCGAAGCCTTGCAATTGAGCTTTTTAACACAAGGCTTTGCCGTTTCGACAGCCCTAGAGCAAGGAAAAGAGGATATAAAAACCGTGGTGGATGCTTTATTCTCGACTTAAGGCTTTGCTTAATCTGCCTAGCACTTTACAATATAGAAAGTAATGATATGCCGTTAATCGTTATGTTTCCCTTGGCTGACGTAACGCAAACACATTATTTCTTTTCGAAACAAAACTAATATAGGTAAACCAGACGCATGAGCAACAAATCCCCAATATATCGCATTCAGTTTATCAGCAATGGGGAACGCTACGAATTATACGTTCGAGAGCTAGTCACAAGCAGTATTTTTGGCTTTATAGAAATTGGCGATTTTGTTTGGGATAACCACACTGAGTTAGTACTCGATCCTAGCCATGAAAAACTAAAAGACGAATTTGCTGATGTCGAGCGAACTTACGTCCCCATGCATCATGTGCTTCGTATTGACCAAGTAGAAAAACAAGGCAGTGCCAAAATCACGCAATTGTCGGATAAAGTTACGGCCTTAAATACACCTATCTATACGCCAAAAAAATAACGGACGCTTTTCTACTCCTTGCAGAAACGCCAATCCGTGCCAGTAGTAATAGGCAACTAAAAGAATAAAGGGAAGGTTATGTGCACATATCAGCGGGTGAGCTGGGGCTATTGGCTTAAAGTCCTAATTTCATTTTTTACTGGCATTGTATTGGTTGTGTGCACGGCTTATGCATCGCCAAATACACACACATCATTTACAAAAAATGAGGCATTTTCTCAACTACTCGACGAGATATGGGAATATGAATTGACTGAGTTTCCCAGTTTAGCTCGTAGCCAAAACTTGCGTCCAAGCGCTCCAATCATTGACATTTCACCTGAGGCGATTCGACTTCGGGAGAAAAACTTCACAGACTATTTAACACAGCTCAATGAACTTACTGAGAGCACATTAAACGATTCAGAAAAAATCAGCTTGTATATGCAACGCTATCGCTTGCAAAATTACCTTGACGAAATCACTTACAAAGCATTTAGAGTTCCGCTCACTTCTGAGTATGGCTTTCATAGCAGTGTGGCATCTACCGCCAGCAACTTTCAAGTTTCAACGCCACAAGATATCAGAGATTATGTTGCATTTTTACAAGCGATACCCGCTTATTTTTCGCAAAACATTGCATATATGAAGGCAGGCTTAGCCACCGGCCACGTACAACCAAAAGCAGTACTGCAAGCATATGAAGAGAGCATTTCCCCTTATACACAAGAAAATTATAAAGAACATCCATTCTTAAATCCTATAATTAGTTATGGTGAAAAGAAATTAACCCACCAAGAGTTAGACGCAATTGTACAAGCTATAAAAAGCGCAGCGAAGGCATACGAAGACTTCTATGATTTTTTCGTCAACGAATACCGACCTAATGCTAAAAATAATATTGCTGCCACGTCTTGGCCTGCTGGTAAAGCGTATTACGAAAATCGTATTCGCTATTACACGACGAGCGACTTATCCGCAAAAGAGATACATAAAATTGGCATAGAGGAAGTCAGCAGAATTCGTAGCGAGATGAAAAGTATTGTAGAGGGGCTCAACTTTGATGGCGATATCTCAGACTTTATTCGTTTTTTACGCACCGATTCACGTTTTTATGCGAGTACACCCAAAGAACTTATTGTGACGGCCTCATACATAGCGAAACAAATGGATGCAAAACTGCCTCAACTGTTTTACAAAATGCCGCGTACACCCTACGGCGTAGCCCCTGTACCGGATAGTATTGCTCCTAAATATACGACTGGACGTTATATCTCTCCTCGGCGAGACGATCAACCCGGATATTACTGGGTAAATACATATGCACTGGACAAGCGGCCTAAATACGCCTTACCCGCCTTAACCTTACACGAAGCAGTACCTGGGCATCATTTTCAAATTTCTTTAGCTGCCGAAATGGATGACTTACCAAATGTAAGACGCTCAACTTACATATCCGCTTTCGGTGAAGGATGGGGCTTGTATGCCGAATTTTTAGGGCTAGAAGTAGGCATGTATGAGGATCCTTACGATAATTTTGGTCGCTTGAGCTACGAAATGTGGCGAGCATGTCGCTTAGTCGTTGATACTGGTATGCATGTATTTGGCTGGACTAGAGAAGAGGCACTCAACTACATGCTGGAAAATACAGCTTTGAGTGAGCACAACGTGAGGACTGAGATTGATAGGTATATTTCGTGGCCAGCACAAGCGCTTTCTTACAAAATCGGTGAGATCAAAATTAAATCTTTACGTAATCAGGCAGAGCAAGCCTTAGGGAAAAACTTCGATCTTCGCGCATTTCACGATGCAATACTCGCCAATGGCTCCGTCCCGCTTTTTGTGCTTGAAAAACAGATACAGGCTTTTATCGATACTAAACGCTAGTTGTACCCAGCCCTCAAGTTGGTCTTTCAACGCTTGTGCGGGATAATTCGGTGCTTCTCGGTATATTGGTGCCACATCCTTTGCAACTGTGTCTCTCTTTGCTAGGGCAAATATGTGTCGATTACTGGATATGTTAGGCTTAGTGGCCGACTGTTCAGCGCATTATACCTATCGGTCAACTTACGGTAGCCCGAACACCTGAACCATGAAACTATATCCACTTATTTACGAGCAAGGTATACTGTCACAATGAATGAAAAAACAAACGAGATGACGACAATGAACGTGGCCAAATCTGAAGTGCAGCACATACTCAATAATATGCCCGATGAATGCGATATCGAAGACTTACATTACCGGCTTTATGTGCTTGAAAAAATAAAGCGTGGTCAAGCAGCGGTAGAAAACGGCGAGACGCTTACGCAAGATGAAGTAAGAAGTAGAATCGCGCAAAAATGGCAAAAATAACCGGCAAACTTCATTGGTCTCAAGCCCCCTCTGTCAGGATCTGTCTCTTGATCACATCTCATTTAGTTGAGATTGCATAAAAACAGCCCCATCAAGCATTTGGGTTAACGAAAACCAACCCTTGTATAAGGCAACAATTCCGGTTCGTTTGCTATCGTACCATCCACCTAGTTTGGCAAACGCATAATACGCCCAATGAAGTGAAGGAGGCCTTGTTGGTACCTTTTTATTTTCTGTCTTTGCCCATAATATTTTCCATTCAAGAGCGCTGAAATATTGTTCGCAACTTGTTGACTTTACTTGGCCTGACGATATAAGTCCAACTCTTCTTCGGTAATGATTTTAGCGGGTCGTTTGAGCCAAGCGTAATAAGCACTTCGACTCACCTTCATTACTTTGCAAAGCTTAGCGATTGGATACGTCGCTGAGAGTTGCTTAATCGTTTCAAACGTTACTTGGTTTCCTTTAGCAGGAGGGCACTGGCTTTTTTTAGGATGTCTTTTTCCATCCTTAGCTCTTTGTTTTCCTTGCGCAGCCTTACCAACTCCGCTCGTTCATCCGCACTTAAACTCGCACCTGATTGCTCTGCTTCAAACTTAGCTTTCCAGTTATAAAGCAGCTTATCTGTGATGCCTAAAGACGCCGCGGCTCTAGCGACGCTGTAACCTTGCTCGGTGACAAGTGCCACGGTTTCTTGTTTGTATTCTGTTGTATAACTTCTGTTTTTTCGTTTTGTCATTTAACACCTCAACAATTGGATTATATTCCATTATTAAAGTGTCCTGTTTAATTACAGCAGATCACTCTGTTTCTGCATCAACCATAAGGACAGTATGCGCTAATATTCCCTTAGATGAGCTTTGTTTATAGACGCCAGTATGTCCAAGCTCCTTGGTGACATTATGTCGATGTATCCTCTAATGCCAGTATCATATTTGACTTCTCTAGCTCAGGTAAAATTGATGATAAACCGGCGCTAGCAATATCATTAGCCTGAATCTTATCATTGCGGAGAAAACGATATGCGCCTTCAATATTGGCCTGTGAACCAGAAGCCTCAACGATAGAACTTCCCGTATTGCTAGCCATTTGATGACTTATTTTAGTCAGCCTTTTTGTACGTCGTTCGTCACCAAGTTCCGCATGTTTGAAAAGGCGATTTGCCCATTACTTAGTATTTTTTATCAGCACAAAGATTACGCTCGCTATTTTCTTGATTGCCGATCTGATCAAACACTCTTAACAAAGTTCATTTTGAATTTAATTTAATTGTGTATAAGAGTCAGCTGTCAGGATAGTTGTCGCCTCAGTTTGCAAAAACCTGATAAGAACGCGAAGAAAGATTGCCATGACATAGTTACACACACTGTTACTGTCGGTGGTGTTCATGCAATTGCGTTGGATGGGCAATACATTGACGGTGACGCGTTGGAACAAGAAGTACAGGCTTTATTAAAAGAGCTTTTACAGACTTATGCAAACAATTTGCTCGATTCTCGTTTTTCTGGCCCGCTCATTAACGGTGTTTTTCGAGGTAGTTACCTTGGAAGGTCTTATCACAAGCAGTTAGACAATCAAGTTCTAAATACAAGCGCTAATACTGGCTCGTTGATCTTTCATGAGGTGAATGAAGCAATAGTCTCTATTGAATTGACTGCTAGGCGAGATGAGAGTGGTGTATACAAAATGTCAGTGGGCTCTCGACGAATTGACGCACCAAGAAACTTGTTTTCTATAACGCCTTGCCTTATCAGTGAAACTGAAAGCTACAATCCAGAGATCCCTTACAAAAAGTTGTTGAGTCACACCGAAAAGCAGGATTAAACACCGTTCTAGAAGACATGCACTATATAGGAAGTCATTGGTTGGGCAGCTTTGCCACTTACCTTCAAACGCAGCGTGGTATCAAATAGCAATAGCACTAAACTGCATGCAGCTCAAAGGCAGTTGATTGTGGTTGTAATATAACAATTACGAATCTCGCCGCCAAAATATTGCAAATTGCGCTGCACGCCCATTAAAATTCATTACTATTCTTAAATATTCTTCTCGCGTTCCTGACAGGAATAAAAAAGAATTTCCAACATATTCAAACGGTTCAGTTTACTTAACCAAGAGCGAAAAATAGAAGTTGGCAACTAAACACGAACCTTCACTACATCGGAGTTCGACATGAAATTTGGATCTTTTTTAAAACAACAACGTGAAAGTAAAGAGTGGCGTCAACCAGAAGCTGCGGAGAACATTGGCATCGAGCAGTCATATTTATCGAAACTCGAAAACGACAAGGCAATTCCCTCCCCCGAAGTATTTGAAAAACTCATCGATGCCTATCACTTCACAATTACAGATCTCGGAAAAACGCTCAACGATTCTGAATTTGAAAAGTTAAAGGATATCGTCGCTGTTAAAGACTTCATCATCACTCATAAAAAGCAACAAGAAAAAAGCCTAAGAGCTTGGTTGGTGGGAGGATTGTTAGCCATCATGCTTGGCTCAGCTATGCTTACCTACGGATACTCAATTGATGGTGTGGAAGAAACTCATTACCTTTACGAATCGAGAGGGCAACTCAAAGAAAATGAGCCTCGGTATCTATATGCTGATTTCCCCAATTATCATAGCTTTAAGCATAGACTTGCTCGCAATCCAGAGTGGAAATCATCTCCGTTGTTCGCAAGACTCGACTACCAACATCAAACTACACCGCAATATCACGGACCATTTTACGACTTAGGTGATCGTAGATATCATTATGAAAATTCTACAAAAATTACCAAAAAAGCGCATGTGTTAACTAAACCGCTCGGCGCTATGTTCATTGTAGGCAGCTTAGCTGCATTTTTTATAAGTCGACGTTGGTAGCAAAAAACAAAACTAAGAAATGTTCGTAGCTTTGAATTATTCGGGTATTGGCAAGTCATGAGCTTTAAGAAAACTTAGCTTATCCCAATACCCTCTTTGTAAAACAATCAATTGATCTTCAAACTTAAAAAAGCCATAGCCTCGCAAACCGATGGGATCTTTCCATTCTAAAATAGCCCAGTCTTCATCTTCAAAAATATTTTCAACGAGACAAACCATATCCGCATTTGCAAACTCTTGACGAAAAATTTCATGTATTGCAGTTTTGCCAAGGACTGGCTCATTTGCTACTTGGTGGTTTATTGCATTTTCAGCGTAGAAGGTAATTATTTGAGTATAAGACAAATTAACACTATACACTACCCATGCGTACAGGGGTCTTTGGAGATAGGTTTGAGCTTTTAGTGGGGAAGATTAAGTGTTTTTTTGAAGAAAGGCCACCAGTAGTGCTTTACATTGCCCGCCCCTTGGTATTGTCAACGCAAGGCACAAAAACAGTCCAATGTGATACTAAATAGAGTGGGCTTTTCGATTTTAGCTCTAGTACTGTTAAAAGCCTTTTTAGTCGATATGAACCATTTGGATGGCATTTATCGCGCCTTGTCTTTCATTGGCTTAGGGCTTTCCCTAGTTGTTATTGGCTGGTTGTTCCAACGATTCAAGCAAGTAATACCTAAGCTCACTCAAGCAAATAGTCACAATGCTTTGTAAGCAAACGTCATCATATAAGACTTTACCCGCAATAGAGTCTAGCACTTGATGGAATGAACCAAACAAATGTATACTGTACATATATACAGTATACATTTGGTGTTATTCATGAACCCGATTTTGCATGAACTCGCACGCAAGCAATGGCTGTGGTCCGCAACAAGTGTGAAACAACACGCGCAACAGCGATTATCCTCTGATTTCACCGCGCTCGAACAAGCACTAAATAGTGGCTTCCCTACCGCGGGTATGATCCACATTCAAACGTACTTAGCTTGTGGTGAATTAGGATTATTCATTGATATATTGAGAGAGCAGGAAAAGGCCAAAAATCAGATGGATAAGCACCGTTTCTGGGCTTTTATTTGCCCACCAGGTATGCCAAATGCAGAGTATTTTTTATCTCACAATATCGATTTAACGCAATTACTGATCCTTAACGAAACATCATTTGAAGAAGCGCTATGGAGTGCCGAACAATGTGCCAAAAGTGGTGCTTGTGCCGGTGTGTTTTTGTGGCAAAAACACATCAATCATCTACATGTTAAGAAATTAGAACTAGCTTCATTACGCGGTCAATGCTATTGCTGCTGGTTTAACGACAATCAACAGCTTCAAAGTAACTTGCCATTAAGTTTATCCCTCTCTCTTGCTAGGAAAGGTGATGACATTATCCTCAAAATCAATAAACAAAAAACGGGTTGGTCACGACAAACAATCAAGCTAAATCGTCCCTTTAAGTGCCAATCTTCAATCAAACTTTCTGCACATAAGCCGAGGCTCGCCAAAGCCAAGGTAGTGAACTTGCACCCGCGATAATGCTTTGTTCATGCTCTATTTAGGCTGGCAAGCAATAGGCTTACACCATGCAGTTTGATACAAAATCTATCTGGCTATATGTCCACTTTCCTAGGCTTCAATTAAATATAATTGAAGCGCAACACTCATGCGCCAATACAATAAGTAAAGAGCAATCAACCCTTCCTCAATTAAATAAAGCGCTAGCTCAAGCGGTTTACCACAGTAGTCACAATCAACTGATTCAAATCAATCAAGCTGCCGAACGACAAGGTCTTCAATGTGGAATGGGCTTAGCTAAAGCTAGCCTCATGCACAAGGATTTACGCATACATGAATACAAACCACAGCTCGAAGAAAACGCCCTTGAGCAACTCGCTCAACAACTTTACTTAGTCAGTGCTGATATTGTCATAGATAAACCGAATGGGCTTATTTTACGCGCGCAAAACATGCTTAAACTCTATGGCAATCTACACACGTACTGGCAAGTCATTCAGTATTGTATAAATAAAACATCTTATGAGTTTGTCGCGGCATCTGGCTACTCGGTACCAGCAGCAAAACTGATTGCCTTGCATGCTAAAAAAAATCTGATCATCGAAGATAAACAAAAACTCAATCAGCTACTTGATGGCTGTTCCTTGGCATACACCAGCATAGATGCTAAAGATCTGAACAAACTTGCCCGAGTCGGTATAAAAGATGTACAAGCCCTCAAGCAAGTACCCACAGCAGAGCTTGCCAGTCGTGTAAATCGCCACAGCATGAATACCATTAACGAGCTTTTAGGTTTAGCCGCATCTAAAGTAAAGTTCTATCAACCGTCAACACAATTTCACTCGCAAGTAGAGTTGCTTTACGAAGTTGAAAACATCGATAAGCTATTACCTCTCATTGAACAGTGTTTACAAAATTTATCGCAATTTTTGTGTGTGCGTAACGCGCGCTGTTTACAAATAAAGATCGAGTTAAAGCAAAGAGATACGACAAGTCGTTGCTTACACTTTGAGAGTGCTTTACCTATTTATAAGAGTCGCGATTGGCTAGAAATCGTTAGCTTAAAATTTGAAAGAATAAGGCTTGAAGCACCGGTGATTGCTTTGTCCTTGCATTGTGATCAATACGAAACAACACAAATAAGCAGTGACGACTTATTTCTTAAGCGTTCAAATCAAATTGCAGGTTTATCTTTGATCTCTCGTTTAATCAGTAAACTAGGAGAAGAAAAAGTAAAAGGGATCACCTATATCAACGATTACCGACCCGAGTCTTCCAGTCAATACATCCCCTTTACCTCTACATCAAAACGGTCAAAAGAGCAGATCCAGTTCGATCGACCCAGTATTTTGCTAACGCCGGCTATACTGACCCAGCAAGTTACTATTATAAAAGGACCTGAACGCCTTAACACAGCTTGGTGGGAGGGGGAGGATATCACTAGAGATTATTACATTGGTGAAAGCCAGCATGGCCAGCGTATGTGGATATACAAAACGCCTGATAACGAATGGTATTTACATGGCCTCTTTTGCTAACAGTCACTATTGTCACAGCTTTGCAGAACTAGTTTGTCAGTCAAACTTTTCATTTTTAGAGGCCGCATCACACCCAGAAGAGCTAGTCAGACAAGCTTATTTTTTGGGTTATCAAGCCATTGCTATTACTGATGAATGTTCAATGGCTGGCGTGGTGAGAGCATATACCGAAATTAAGCACAATCACCTTCCAATCAAACTCATTGTTGGCAGTAAATTTTCTTATAAAGGCCAAACCTTGGTACTACTGTGCCCTACACGACAAGCATATAGTGAGTGTTGCCGTGTGATTACTAATGCACGAAGACGTGCGCCTAAAGGCGAATATAGCCTTGCTGAGTGGGACTTAAAAACAATCAAGCATTGCTTTTGTCTCTGGCTGCCAGCAGCAAACAATCTGCAAGAAAACATGACGTGGGGGCGCTGGCTTCGCGACAATTTTCAAGAACGTTTGTTCTTGGTAGTAAAACGTTGGCTTAACGCAAACGAAGAAAGTGAAATTATTGACGGACAAAAAATTGCCGATGCACTATCACTGGATATTATTGCCAGTTCATGTGCTCTAATACACGATCCTAGTAGGCTACCGCTGCTACACTGCGTACACGCTATAAAAACAGGCCAGACAATTAACAACCTAGGGAGAAACACGCAATCCAATGCTGAAGCATGTTTACGTCCTATTCCTAAACTCAACGCACTGTATCCCTATGAATGGTTAGAAAATGCTTGTTTACTCGCCAATGCCTGCTATTTTGAATTATCAGAGTTAGCGTATAACTACCCGTCCGAAATAGTCCCTAAAGGCTACACCGCTTCACAGTATCTGCGCAAGCTAGTCGAGCAAGGTATTCAGCTGCGATTTCCTGAAGGCTTATGTGCTCGCATTCGCAAAATCATCGAAAAAGAATTAACTCTCATTGAAGAATTGCACTATGAGCATTTCTTTTTAACTATTTACGAAATTGTACAATTTGCCAAATCTCAACATATTTTGTATCAAGGACGAGGCTCTGCGGCTAATTCTGTGGTGTGCTACTGCTTGGAAATTACCGCCGTTGATCCTTCACAAATTGAGGTTTTATTTGAACGTTTTATCTCAAAAGAAAGAAATGAGCCCCCTGATATTGATGTTGATTTTGAGCACGAACGCCGAGAAGAGGTCATTCAGCATATTTATCAAAAGTATGGTCGTCAACGCACAGCCTTAGCGGCCACCGTAATTTGTTATCGCTTTAAGAGTGCCTTGCGAGAAGTTGGTAAAGCACTGGGCTTAAATACCGTCGACTTAGATTTTTTCATAAAAAACATTAATCGCCGAGACAGAGCACTGAGTTGGCAAGATCAATTATCCGACTTAGGTTTACCTTGCGATTCTCATCAGGCTAAAACCTTTGTCGCATTAGTCGAGCAACTAATCGGTTTTCCTCGGCATTTATCGCAACATGTTGGAGGGTTTGTTATATCAAATGATCCCTTATATGAGTTGGTGCCAATTGAAAATGCAGCAATGCCTGAGCGCACGGTAATACAGTGGGATAAGGACGACTTAGAAAGTTTGAAACTACTGAAAGTAGATGTTCTTGCTTTAGGTATGCTCACCGCAATTCGAAAGTGTTTTGACTTGTTGCAAAATGAATACGAACAAACTTGTTCCATTCCTATGATCACCAAACTGGGTGACGACAAACAGGTGTATGCTCGTATTCAAAACGCGGATACTGTAGGTGTGTTTCAAATTGAATCTCGTGCGCAAATGTCGATGCTGCCGAGATTAAAACCGACTTGCTACTATGATTTAGTTGTACAAATCGCCATTGTGCGGCCAGGGCCTATACAAGGTGATATGGTTCACCCTTACCTACGAAGACGTGATGGTAAAGAAAAAATCGAATACCCTTCTGATGAAGTTAAACATGTCCTTTCACGCACAAACGGTGTTCCTATTTTTCAAGAACAGGTTATCCAGTTGGCAATGGTGGCTGCAGGTTTCACTGGTGGTGAAGCCGACCAGCTGCGCCGAGCCATGGCATCTTGGAAAAAAACGGGCGAGTTAGAAAGGTTTCGCAATAAGCTCATCAATGGCATGACCGAACGCGGTTACAAGCAAACCTTTGCCGAGCAAATTTTTGAGCAAATCACTGGCTTCGGCGAGTATGGTTTTCCAGAGTCCCACTCAGCGTCTTTTGCTGTCTTAGCTTACGTTTCATCGTGGCTAAAACATTATTATCCCGCTGTTTTTTACGTAGGTTTACTGAACAGTTTACCCATGGGTTTTTATACTCCCAGTCAAATTATACAAGATGCCAAGCAGCATAAGGTACGAGTATTACCCGTGTGTGTTTTGGCATCAAGTTATGAACATACGCTTTGTCTCATTGATGGTAATTACGCACTACAACTGGGCTTTCGCTTAGTGAAAGGGCTCAAACTCACATCAGCGCAAAAACTTATTCGCTATAGGCAAAAAAATCAAATAAACCACATTCAAGAACTTAAAAGTTTACACTTACCTAACACGTGTTTGCAGGCATTAGCAGGTGCAGATGCGTTCAATAAGTTAAATAAAAATCGATACCAAGCACGTTGGCAATTACTCGATGAAATTGAAAGTTTACCTTTGTTAAGTCAAGGCACTAACAAAAACACCTTGATTAACACAACGTCGGAAAACTATTTACGCCAACCCAGCTTATTTGATGAGCTACTCGAAGATTATGCGAGCCTAGGCTTGTCAGTAACGCAACACCCTATTGCCTTACTCAAAGATTTTGACCTACTGCCCAAGTTCACTTTGGCTAAACACTTGAATCAGGTACCACATAAATCTTATATCTCTGTTATTGGTGTCGTCTCTTGTAAGCAGAGCCCAGGCACAGCCGCCGGCGTCACTTTTATTACGCTAGAAGATCACACGAGTAATACCAACGTAATAGTTTGGCAAGCTTCGGCAAGGGCACAAAAGCAAGCATACCTAAAAGCTAAAATACTCCAGGTTAAAGGTATTTTAGAAAGAGGAGATGGCGGTGTAGAGCATGTTATTGCAGGGAAACTGATTGACCTTAGCCATTTACTTAATGACCTTAATACTAAAAGCCGAGAATTTAGATAAGGTTCAGTAGAATCACTCAAGTTCAATAGGCTTTCGTTAAGCCCTGATATTTCACTATTTGTTCATTGGCATCCGTAACGATTGGCAAAACAAAGAGTGCTTGATTGGGTACGTATAAAAACTCTGGAAACACCGGTTGCACAGGCAAAGGCATACTCCCTACTTCGCCTGTAGACAAATCGTAGCGCTGCAGCTCCCCTTGAGATTCATGACTCAATACGAGTAGAGTCCTATCAATTAATTGCCAACTACTAGGGTTTGAAACAAGGCTCTCAAAAACAGGCGATGATGTATTGTCATCACTGTTTTTTAACACTTGGAGCAAGCCAGATTGATGAATTTTCAGTGTATGCACCTTATCCAAAGGAAAATCAACTAATACACCGACGTCTATACGTTCATATGTATCGCGTGATAAGTCATAAGAAAATACAGCATCACCATTTAGCGGGTCAGAGGCAGTAAAATATAAGACATCATCTTGGTTTAGCAGAAATTTAGGAAACCGCATTCCTACCATCGGGACATTGAGTATTCTTAGTGTAGAAGCTTCAATATCAAACACAAATACTCGACCATTCAAAATGCCAGCCAGTGCACTTCCACTCTGATTGACGGTTAATTGCGACATGTCGTTTGGCCCCTGAAGGGTATACAATGTCTCGGATTGATTGGTGGACAAAGAATGACTCACTAAGCTACTTTCTTTACTGCTATGGTGAATGAAAAACAAATCGTTTTTAGCATTTACTGGATACCGAAGATTACCATCAAATTCAATAACCGTACCATCAGCCAACATCGACGCTTCAATCCAAGTATATTTAGCCAGCCCCGTTTTAATATACTGACTGCGGCTCACAAAACAATTGTCCCCACAAATTCCGAATAATTCGGCTGAATCAATTAAACGTTCATTCCAAGTTGTTAGCGTGTCGCTAGCTAGCTGATACGATAACAATGCGCCTTGTTCACCACGAAACACCAACTGGCTAGCATCGTCTTTCCACAGTGCCTGCACAACTGTCACGGGCAGAGTTTTGCTAGCAGAAATTTGACCACTAGTTATATTGTAAATAAACATCTCACTATGCCCAATTTGAGGGACAATAAGTGATAGATACTTATGATCAGGAGATATCTCCAGAATACTATCATTGCCAACATCAATAGGTGACTCAAATCTTATTGTACTTTCGTTTGCATTGATTAAACCGTAAAAGGTTAGTACAAAAGCATTTTCTTTCTCTACAAAGCCTGAAGAGATAATTACATTTTCGTCATAGTGAAAAGCGACAAAGTTATTTATATCAATAGCAACTTCAAACTTTTGGTTATCTATAAGCGCCAACTCACTATCGAGCCGCCAATAATTGATAAATTGCTTCTCGTCATGAACAAACAATGCGTAAAACGCTTGCTTATCTGCTGAAATTCCAAAGCGCGATATTTTACCTTTAGGAAACGATAAAAAATGACTAATATCGCTGGGGTTGGCGCTTATTTTTATGTGTTGACCATTATCGTCAAAAATTGTTTCTAACAATATATATTGGTTGCTATGTCGAAAGTAAGCATTCACATTTTTACTAATATTTGATTGAATTACATGCTTATCAATGGAGGATATTGGTGGGGGTAGGCTCTCTTGCTTAGAGCTTGTAGAAAAAAATACGACGACCAAACATATCACGGTTACGCATAACGAAGCTATAAATACATAACTTTTTGCTTTATTTTGATCCTTCGCAGGACGGACATCGGAAAATTTAACAGGCGGTATAAACAGATACCCTTTGGTAGGAATTGTTTTGATAAAGCTAGGCGCTTTCGCGTCATCCTTTAGCGACTCACGCGTTTTTTTAACTAAGGCACGTATTGCTTCATCCGAGGTATTTTTGCTATTCCACAATGAATCAACGATATTTGCTTTCGTAACAAGCTCGCCTTGATGAGCAATGAGCAGTAAGAGGAACTGAAATATTTTGGGTTCTAAATGATAGTTTTTAGCGTCGTCAGACAAGATACCAGAATTGCAATTTAAACGAAATTGACCAAAGGATGCTATTTTATTTTTTGCTAACTCGGCACTTGTTTCCATAGAATATTTTGCCTTTACCGATAGGCCATTTACTATCGGATTACGTACTGTGATTTTTTGTGAATGCGCTATTTATATTATGATATTCAGTAACATATATCGAATACTAAATTAGATTGCTTACAAAAAACCAAAAATAACTGCTTGCGAATTTACTGTTATAAAGCGAGTATTTCATTATGCTAAAACAGCGCATTTAATGTAGCGCTATTTAGTATGACTCGCAACGACTGGTGCGCGCAAGAGAAATCTAGTCAATATATTTCTGATCAACGCTTTAATGCATAAAGAGAGTAAATCACATAATCTTCACGTTTAGTCACGCACGTTTGTCGTGACCAAAAAGATAACTTGGTACTATGGCTTAATCAAATTTTATGCGTGATATTTTTGTATCAAGAAGATTAAAACTACATCGCTGCGCTTTAAATTATTCGACAGAAAAATTGCTGCTGACTTCCTGAAAATAAACCCTTTTTTGCTCCAAGGAACTAACATAATTCGAATGTAAGTCGTTCTTTTTTCGGAGCCGAATTATGTCGATCAAGTATATGTAAGTGTTTACTTAGTAGATAAAATTTAAGATAATTTTAAAGCAGATCTTTTGGGCTGTGGCCATTAATATGTTGGTGGAATTTGCAAAAATCAAAGAACCACCAACATAAACCCTAAACGCTTTATTGTTCGAGACCGGCTTTTGAGAATTCTTCAAAACTCAGTTCACCGTCAGCGTTTTCATCCAGCGTGGTGAACATTTCATTTAACACGCTGTGCACGCTTGCTTCAGTCACTGATATGGTTCCACTATCGTCTATATCAAGAGATTCAAATAAGTCACTTGAAGCAAAGCACATGACGCATGAAAAAGTCAGCAAAGTACCCATTATCATTTTTTTGGTAAGTATAGACATAACTATCTCCTTTAGCAGTTAGTACAAAACCTGAATTAGTTTTGTGATTTCCTATTTACATTTCTCATGCCAATTCAAAATATGCGTTTCTTTTCAGTGTGTTACGGGGTTTTCTAGATTAACCTAAGGAGCAAAGCCCCAATTTATGTTACCTCATGCAGACATGAAGCTAGCAGATCAGAGTTAAAGTTCACCGAAATTCAATTGTAATAGCTGTATAAAGTTCAACTTGCTACCGTATAAGCTCATCAACTCTTGATATATTCTTTGTACCTCTTCTGCGCCTCGTGGGAGCATATCTCGCTTTTCTTCCAACTCTAACATCAAATCAATACAGCGCTGGTAACCGTGGTTACGCCCTTTCGCTGCATGATGATGGATAAGTTTTTTATACAATACTAAGGCTTGCTCCGGTAGTTCAGAGCTTATACATTGCAAACAAATAGTATGCAGTAGGTTTTCTCGTAACTCGACGTTCTGAGCGATATCAAAGGCCTTTTCAAGCTGTTTTGTCTCAATATAAAGTGCCACCAAAGACTCAATATCTTTTGATGCTCTACTCGGCTTACTATCATTAGTTTGCTTTAGTAGCATTTGTTCAGCTCGAGTAACCAAATCGCTGATAGGCATAGACGCCTTTGTATATAAAGACCTTAATGCAATAAAATCATCTATGTTGTAGCTGCTTTTATATAATGCCCATGCAACTTTAATGGCTTTTTCTTGGTCTCCTTCGGCCACAGCAAGTTGAAGTGTAAATTTGTCCAGCAATCCCTTTTCATGGGTGTGTTTAGCATACTTGTGTGCACTTGATATACAGGCTTTGGCCAATTCATAGTTTTTTATTTCGAAACACTCTGTGATAATTTGCTTAAAATCATCTACAGAAGAAGCAATCGAACTTTTCAGTTCCAATGCCTTAGTTAATTTTTTCGTATCAAGGTAATAAGTGACGAGTGAGTTTAGCCTGCTTTCAAATTTTGATTTATTAAATTCTCTTGCACCTAGCAACTTTTTCCTTAGATCTTGATCAACTAGGTCTGCTAGAGAATTGTAATAGGCTGCTTTTAGTTTATCGTCGTTCAACTGTATAAATCGCTTACCGACGTCGCCAAAATCAACGCTTAAATACTCTGTTTCAGTTAGTGACAACAAAAATAGTACCTTTTGATCGTCTGACCAAGTCACCGTCGCAAAAGCTTTAAGTAAAGCCTTTTCCAAGAGGTAATAAACGCTCAGCCTAAATCCTGCCGTATCGTCAATACGACTATTGACCTTGTCATAACGCTCGATGTAATAAATGAGTAACTCAATGGCTGCACTGGGATCTAAGCTGTTAATGATTTCGAGCTGCATGGTTAGCCGCGTTCTCGCTTTTGTAAAGTAATCGCGAACTTGATCATGTTTCCAGATATCTTTTATGGGTAAGGTCTTAGTAATTTCTTTTTTAAATGCTTTTTTATCGAATTGGTCAAAGGCGATATCTGCAAGCATGGTCCACTGTTCAATGGTATCTTGATTGCTACAGATAAAAGAGAATAAGTTTTCACGAACCTGGTCAGTTGGCAATTGAGTGATGTACGCCTTAATTCTTTCTAACGGTGCTTTGTCCGATGCCTTGGCAAATTCAGTTGTTTGTTGCTCATAATGTAGCAATACCGCCACACAATGCTTACAGACATCAAAACCCTCAGATGCTGGGCAAGTACAGCCACCGTCGAAACTATTTCCTATAACACTTAGGGCAACATCATAAAGATAGCCACCTTGTACTTTTGCCCTTATTTCATTATTTTGAAAGAAATACTCAGTAACAGCACCCTTATTAAATAAGGCTTGCCCCTTCTCAAATGCAGCTTGTCCTGAAAGCCTAGCTATAATTGATTTAATTTCTGACACTTTTACTTTTTATGAGTAAAAAAGAGAAGCTTATCAATATTCGAAGTACTTGGAAAGAATCTAAGAATTTACCTTACCGGTAAAATCTTCATTGAATAGGGTGGGTATATAGAGGATTTAATTGGCGTTTGTTCGTGGTGCGATTGTGAATTTTTCATTTTACAAAAACAACAAAGCCCCAGCATGGGCTGGGGCTTGTGTCTAGATTAGGAGTCTGGCGATGTGCTACTCTCACATGGGGAATCCCCACACT
>NZ_JBHRSW010000046.1:0-1147 GCF_042646125.1 Agaribacter flavus | reverse complement strand
CCGCTGTTTTTGAATCTGCAACGCATCAAAAAAGCCTTAAAGTCAGCTGTCACAGAGGGTAGTAAATAGTGTTAATCCATCTTATACTCGAAAAATAGTCTGTTCTGGTTGTTTTCCTGCATTAATAAGGCTACTTAGCATCAAGTTTTTTCTTCAACAATTTAAACAGCAGCAGGCTACATATACCGACTATTCCTGGAGCAATATAAGCATATAGCTTGTACTCAATATCCCACATATGCATTAAGAGCAATGGGACGGCTAAAATGCAACTAAAACTGACAGTTAACCCAAAAAGCAATGCAATGATAAAATTTCGGTTCTTTTGGGTAGTTTTGCTGTTGTTCAAGAAAGTAGTACTCCGTATTCAGATGTTTTTGCAATGATGTTAGTTTAATTAGAATAACTCTTACTGTACTTACATTAGCTCATCTTTATCTATAAATCCAAGAATTAAGATGAGCTAATTTCATCATATTGATTTAGTTTAAATCGTAGTTTTCTATTCGTTGACTTTCTCTGTTTGATGTTGCACCGCTATAAGCAAGTGACGCTCCAGTACCTACAAAAAAACCGACACCAAAACCAACAAATATTCCGACAGGCCCCCCGATTAATGCTCCTGCTGCTGCTGACGAAACTCCACTCGCCCATCCGGTTGCTAGAGTCATTGCCCAATCTCCCCCGGCTACAGCATCTATTTCATTCTCATTCAATTCTCTCATTTCTATTGCTCCTTTAATTACAGTACGGTGAGCCATTGATTACTGACTCAGTGTGTAATATACGCAAAAAAAAAATAAATAAACCTACCCATGAAGGTAGTTTTTGAGTTAAGAATATAAAAAATTAGCGAAGGCTCAATACTTCGGATATGCTTTTTGAGTTAAGTCAAAAAGCCCTTCTTACACAAGGAAGAGTTCTGAACAGACATGCGACATTGCTAATGAGAAAATAAGTAGAGCCAATTAAGCAATTAACCATCTTTATCTTCGGGTATAGTCTTTCTCACTTGAGGCCATCTTAAATTACATCAATTTTAAAACAAAGGGCAACAGCATTTAAAAACTACTCTTTGTAATGTAACCGATCATTTTAGACCGTTCTGTACAACTGTCTGATTTAAGTTTAATGGTGCGGCACTAAT
>NZ_JBHRSW010000045.1:0-1302 GCF_042646125.1 Agaribacter flavus | reverse complement strand
ACTTAGACTAAATCGTGATCGATAATCGCTGTTTATGATCTGCGGTTATAAGCCAGCAGAGGTATAAAACAAGGGCTGATGGCCGTGTATATCAAAGCCACCTAGGAGGCCATTGAGTTGTTGTTCAGTCAAACAGAACGACGCCTGCTTACTGTTAGGCCACTTGAACGTTTCTTTCTCTAAGCGTTTACTCCACATGGCTAAACCAGTGCTATCCCAATACAATATCTTAAGGCGTTTGCGGGTGCGATTAGTGAAGACAAACAACGCGCCTGACATGAGGGTGACATCAAGCTCTTGCTCAACAATTAGCGCGAGGCCGTTAAACTGCTTGCGAAAGTCTACCGTCTTTGGGTAAAGATATACCGCTTTTGGGTCAACAAACATTCTCATGCAGCCAGTCCTTTCAATAAAGTGGCCAACCAAATTGGATCGCATTGTGTAGAGAGTGATAGTTGCGCATACTGTGTTTGCAAGACGACAGTGCTCGGCCTTGGCGTCACTTGCGCTTTGACGAACTGCCCAGATTGTGCGGCAGGCGAATTTGTCACGATAGATTTTTTACTTTGCGCTGGCATGGATAGCCCCATGGCATGCCGGCGAGAGTAAAAGGTTTGCACCGGTATCTTCTGCTCAGTACAAAATTGCTTTGTTGTACCCGTATATTGTGCATGCATCTGCATGATATGTTGCCACTGTTTTTTTGATCGTTTGTTCATCCTAGGTTCTCGTTGATTGAAAACCCTAATTAAATGTAGTCTACGTTCAATTTGCGCTCTTTTTGTCTGGTGTTATTCAGTTTTTTGATGAGCCACTTTAAACCATGTGCAGAATCAGGAATAGCGTACCGACTTTGGTACATAGCTTCTGCCATTTCTTTTACTATTAATCTACTATCTCCTTTATGCTTCCAGTAAATAAATGTAGATTGCCACGCACTTATAATACTTTTTGCCAATTTATTTAACATACGATCTGACTAAAAAAATCTGTTTTACCACGCTCTTATCGAACACTGGTGTTTGGTTTCCCGCGCTCTTATTATAAGTTTTACCATTTTAAGTTATACAGTGTCAGTCAAAACAATTACACCTAGTTAACGCCCAGCAATGATTTGATAATGTGCCTTTCACTTATACTTAAATCACGTTATGAATCAAAAACGCACGCCCGAGCAATGGGATGACATCATGCAACGTTACGCGACATACGAAGGCTCAACCGTTCAATTTTGTAGCGATTTTAACATCCCACAACAAACTTTGTACTCACAACTAAAGCGCCGACAAGTAGCCAGTATCA
>NZ_JBHRSW010000044.1:0-938 GCF_042646125.1 Agaribacter flavus | reverse complement strand
ATCTGCAATGCATCAAAAAAGCCTTAAAGTCAGCTGTCACAGAGGGTAGTAAATAGTGTTAATCCATCTTATACTCAAGGAAAAATTATCTATGGTGGGACTCCAGGGCAATCAGAGTTTTATACGACTGAAAGTGCTCTAAGGCGATCAGGCTTCAGCTCTGAGGCCTTATTTAATGGCGTGCAAGTTGCACCAGGAGATCCTGCTAGGATACCTGTTCATCCTGTTACAGGTTTGTATAGGCCTGGAGTCACAGCATATGAAGTGATACAGGATATCCCTGCCGCGTTTGGACGAACTTTAGCTAACCCTCAACATGGAACAGGTGGTTTACCGCAAATAGTGATTGAGAATTATCAAGATTACTTAAGACCACTTTATTCTCTACCACTCAATAGGTAACAGGAGTTAATTTTAGTGAATATGATTTCAAGAGGTATAATTAAGGCTGATGACTGGAATGTCGAGCTGAGTGCTAATACTAGCGAAAACGAATTACTATCTTCTGAACTGAAGAATGATTTAGGAAAGCTAGTCCATAACGGTGAGTTTAGGTCTTATTACACTTCAAAATATGATGTTCAAGGCAAAAGCTTTGTTTTTAGAATTTACTTTGAGTCTGGGGTCTTAAAATCTGTCGCCTTGAGTCCTGTCAGTGGCCAGCCATCTTGGGATGCAGTTGAAGAAGCCAAGCTGAAGCAGGATAAGGACGATAACGATAAATGGCTATTGGACAAATTCTCTTTGAAGGCACCATCTAGCTTCACTTGGGGGGTGTTAGAGTCAGTCCTTGATATGAAAGGTGGATCGTCAAAGATAATAATGCGCTTTAAGCACTAATAGTCTCTACCAACGCCCTTGCTTAGCAGGGGCATTGCTTCGCGCTGAAGCATAAAGTTGTGATATACCCCATTAGTATCTCTGCCAACGGTATAGGC
>NZ_JBHRSW010000043.1:0-131181 GCF_042646125.1 Agaribacter flavus | reverse complement strand
AAGCACTGTTTGCATCTCGTTCAATTAGCCCTGCCTTTTCCAAGTATGCGGCAACTCTGTGACTGCGATTAAAGTTCTGGCTATTCTTAGGCGCTTGAATATGCGGATCAGCCTGCAAGAATCTACCCAAGGTTGGATCGTAGATCCGACCCCCCATATGGATTAATCGGGTACTTGATTTACAATACCGTTTTCAATGAGCCAACAACAATGAATGCCACGACTTAGTTGCCGTAGCCTAATTCATTTTGGATTCAGATTTAGGAAAATCTTTTAGGTTAAAAGTAATGATGCCTTCAGCTTGACCTTGTATAGCGGCTGCTACCACATGCCTATCATCTAGGTCAGGCAAGTCTATTCCATCAATTATTGATTCGTATCCTTCGACAAGACAATCAGGCGCATGCCGGTCCATTGCAGCACGGACTTTAGCCAACTTTTCAACCGTTAAATCAGGTCTATTTTTTAGTAAGTTTCTGATCCATTCATCATGTATTTGATTTGTCCACCTTGCTCTGTATAAACCAGTTTGAGCTAGATAAAGCAAATAACTGCGTACAGGCGCTGGATACAACACACATGCTTCCAGAATGACTGTATATGTCGCCATTTTCTATTCGTATCCCAATCCCAATTCCTGATCGAGTGCAGTTAGTTCGTCCAAGGCAGCAAGACGTTTTGCATCAATGTCCTGCTTGTAATTCATCACATCTACAAACGCTACTTTACGGCGGTTACCCGTTCGACTATGAGGAATATCTCCCGAGTCTAATAATTTGATTAGCGTAGGTCGCGACATATTTAATATATCAGCCGCTTCCTGGGTAGTTAATTCTGCATGTATCGGTGTAATGTTGACGCTATTTCCTTGGCCGAGTTGCGTGAGCACCTCAATCATCAATTTAACCGCGCTAGCAGGCATTTTTACTTGGTGCGTTTCACCATCTTTGCCTACTACATTGAAGTCCTGTATTTCACCGTTAGTTTCTAATACAGCAGAAAGTTCTTGGCTACTTAGCTTGGCCAATGCTACCTCTTCGGCAGTTGGCAAGGACTGTACATTTAACATAGTCATCGTCTCAGTTTTTCAGTTTTTCAAATATGAAGTATTGATTTGTCTTTCAGTTCAAGTATTGAGTCTATTAATTTGGTTAGTTGGTTAACTCAGTAAAGTGAGTTAACCAATCACATTATTTGAAATATTCGAAAGAATGTCAAGTATTCGAAATATTCGAAAAGGCATTCAGCCACGTTTCAAGCTGCGTAAGCAGAGGTAATGCCTTTTCTTGTCGAATTCGGTGGCGTTCGCTTATCTGTTTATCCTTGATGTGCGTTTCAATACAACTTACGGGATGGATCCCATTGACACAACCGACTTTTATTTCAAGCTGTGCACATATTGTTGATCCACGGATAAACCGCTGCAAGAAGTATGACTTACTCGATATTTTATTTCTTACGCTAAGCGCAGTCGTATCGGGCGCAGAAGGTTGGGAAGACATTGAAATATTTGGTAAACACAAATTGGATTGGTTACGTAAATTTCGCCCATTTACATCAGGTATTCCGCGACACGATACCATTGCTCGCGTGCTGCGCAGATTAAAGCCTGAAGAGGTTGAGCAAGCTTTTCATACGTGGATAAATGGGCTTATTGATGTGACTGACTGTGAAATTATTGCTATCGATGGAAAAACAGCCCGACGCTCTTTTGATACTCGCCATCGGCGAAATCCACTCCATTCGGTGAGTGCGTGGTGTTGTGCGCATCAGCTTGTACTCGGTCAAAAAACCACGCGTGAAAAAAGTAATGAGATCACAGCGATACCCGAACTACTAAGTCTATTAGATATAGAGAACTGTATTATCACGCCAAACACAAAACTTTGTCACAATGTTTTGATACACTCAAATTCATGCGGACGTTTTCGATAGTTTTTTTGTATGGTAGATTTAAGTAAGTATGCAGGTATCGTGTTTGATATGGACGGTACCTTGATTGATTCTATGGGCAGTCACCTACAAGCTTGGCAGCAAACCTGTGAATACTATGATATTCCTTTTGACCGTGACTACATGTACAGCTTGGGTGGGGTGCCTACACTTAATATTGCTAAGCGTCTTATTGACAAGCATCAAGTCCAGCACGACCCAGCTGATATCGCCGCGCGCAAGAAATCTCAATGGCAAGGTTTAGCGCATAAGCCTGAAACAATAAAAGCTACAGTCGAAATATTGAAGGCTAACCATGGCATCCTGCCCATGGGGGTCGGCACGGGCTCAGAACGTGCACATGCGATGGACTTATTGGGCAATACCGGCTTGTTGGAATGGTTGGATACGGTTGTGACGGCGACAGATGTCAAACAAGGAAAACCACACCCTGAAACTTTTCTTACTGTTGCTGAAAACATGGGTGTTAAAGCAAGTGAGTGTGTTGCGTTTGAGGATACAGACATCGGGCGCCAAGCGGCGGAAAGGGCAGGCATGGATTGCATAATGGTTGTTGACGGAAAAATTGTAGAGTAAAGCTGAGTGAGCTTGTTGTATACGCTCTCTCTATGCACTTATTGCGAAGCGAATGCTCATTGGAATGACACTTCTACAGTGTAGTCATTGTGGTAGTTTTGTCCTGCTTCTAAGGTTTGTTTTACTTCTATCGCGCCGAAAACCTTGAGATTAAAATTGTTGGCGTCTTCACCAACATTGACTTGCACAGGCACGCCGTCTTCAAGCGGCACCAATCGGCTTCCAAGTATGGCATTCCCTTGTGCTGTCATGCTTGTGTAGCTATTTGTGCTGCCGCTGACTTGGATGTTGAGAAGGGTATTATTTAAAAGGCCTCCAACCGATATATTTCCGGTCGAAGCATCAGCAAAGCTGGCGTCGCAATTTCCACTAATACTGCCATCTGCTGCTAATGCACAGCTGGCACCGACGAAGGTAGCGATTGTACCAAAATTTAGCGCTTGCGTTTCACTAAACTCAGCCTCAGGGTGCGCAGTAACAGATGCTTGAAAGGTCTTTGTAGACGCATTTAATTGCATGGACTGCGTGGCTGCTGCACAGAAAAAAAATGCTGTTAATGTTTTTAGGTAACTCATATTTAAAACAATTAGCTTTGCTAGGGTCTGTTGACCTTTGGTGTACAAGTTTTGTTCAATTATAGTCTATCTGATCGCGGCGCAGACTTGCAGGCCTAATGGGTTAAGTCAAAAGGCTGCAACAAGGAGCAGGTAGACTATAATTGAACCCTTCTGGGCAGGGCTTGTGCTTCATTTCTACTGCTTTATCGCTCCTTGATGTAGAACAACTACACGACAGTCGCTCTGCATTGTATAAATGAAGCACAAACCGCTGCAAAATTGCACACCAAAGGTCAACAGACCCTAGGCAAACCGCCATGGTATTACAACAGCTTTTTTCTACACTGTCACCAATACTACACTTAAGTTTAAATGTTAAATTTATACTTAAGTATAATTTAACCTTGTCATGTTCCTATTAAGCACCTTCGTGTATGGCCTGAATACATTTCTGATTTTTTGCATAACAGCATTTAAACGAAACATAAGGGCTAGCATTTTTTTGCGCAACTGGCAGCATTTTTGCTGAATGCCCAATATATTCATTCTTTTCTGCGCAACAAGCCAAGTATTAACGAGTTTTTGACGCAGATGTACATGGGGCATTTCTGTCAATGCAAATCGGCTGGAAAGACTACTTTCGACGGAAATTTAGGTCAGTGCCTAAAAACACTGCAATTGGTTTAGCATTTACCGCGGAGCAAGTTCTCTGCTGTATTATCCGTCAAGAAGATGACGTAATTGTATGGGAAACAGATTTGAGTTTCTCCCATCACTCTTGGCAAAAGTCGCTCAAAGAAATGGTTAAGCAAAGAGGGCTACAAGGCGCTTGCTGCTACTTTGCACTTACTGCACACTGGTACAAAATGCACACTATTGATAGGCCAGATGTTGCCGATGATGAAGTATTTACGGCAATAAAATGGCCTCTGCATGAGTTATCAGGGCAAGCGACAAATCTGGTATATGACTACGCAGACTTACCGGCAAATGTGGGAGGACAACGCAAGGTATTGGTAGTGGCACTTGCGCGCCAAGAAGTTGAAAAACTCAGTCATGCTATTTACAAAGCAGAACTTAACTTAAGTGCTGTTTCTGTCGAAGAATTCACCGTCACTGCACTTATGCCGATACGAAAAGAAGCCATAATTAGCCTCGTCCAAGAGCATGGTGAAGAGGTGGTACTAAATATAGTAAAAGATGGCAAAATTTACTTTAGCCGCCGACTAAAAGGTTATGAAAATATCGGAACCTTTTCTGAGAGTGAATTGGACATGGGAATTGTTGATTCTCTCTGTGTGCAAATTCAACGCTCGATGGACTATTTTGAAAGTCAACTTCGCCAAGCGCCCGTGCAAGGCATTGTGATTAAACTCGACTCCCAACATGCTGAATATTTGTCGGCAAAAATCTCATCAGCCATGGGGGTGCCGTGCGAACTATTTATACCAGATTTGATTTGTGCAGATGGCCTTAACTTTAAGATGGCTAGCTTTAGTTGTTTAGGCGCCGCATATTCCCACTTTGTCCTCGCTGCGCAACAAAATACAAGCATTAAGCACGCAGCAGATAATAAAGACGAGATAGAGCATGAAGCAGCACATTAACCTTTATCACGATGAATTTAAACCAATATTCAAGTTGTATTCAGTTGGCAATATTGGCGTCTTCTCTCTGTTGTCATGTGTAGTGATAGCCTCACTCTATTTTGGCGTTTTGTCTGTTCAATCTGGATACCAAGATGAACTGAGCAGTATTGAAGAAAAAATTAAAAGCGCTGAGGCAGAAATCATTCAGCTAACGCAAGCACTTGAGGCACATACGATTGATCCAATACTTGATAGAAAACTTGCGGCGGTAAGCACTAAGGTCAATGTGCAAAGTGAGTTGCTAAACAACTTACAAGCATTGTCTACGCAGCGCACAAGTCGTTTTTCTTCGGTTTTCAATGCTTTTTCGCAAACAGCAAGTGATGACTTATGGTTAACCTATTTTTCAGTTCATGGCAGTGACTTAGTGGTAAGGGGGCAATTAGCCGACCCTACTGCACTGCCAAAATGGTTGGTCAAACTGGCAAACACTGAAACTTTTAAACAGCAAGAGTTTGATAAAGCAAGTGTAAAAAGAAGCGAAGACACACTTACTTTTAACTTGTCAAAACGCTTATCTGATCGTGAAGATACTCAAGACTTAGGAGTAGAAAGTGGCAGTAAATGATACTAAGCAGAGTTTGTTTGCACGTGCAGTTGCTCAGTATGAAAATCTTGGGCTGCGAGAGCAGCGCTTAATATTTTTTGCAACGCCGATAATGATAATTTTTTTAGGCAGTATTTGGTTACTTGAGCCGATAATTAAGCACAACCAAAAAATAGAGCAACAAACAGGGTACAAGCGAGATCAACTGACGAGAATAGCGGAAACTCGACAGGCACTTGTTGACCAACTGGCTACAGATCCAGATGAACAGATAAAAGCAAAAATTGTTCGTTTAAATAGTCGCTTAGATGAGCTGAATGAAAAGTTTTCAAGAGAGCTAGATTTACTCGTATCACCTAAAGCCATGCCGCTACTGTTGCGACAACTGTTTTCTGAGGCATCATCACTGCAGTTAAACACAATGAAATCCATTCCCCCTAGGCCTCTGTTTTCTGAGTTGAACGCGCAACAAGCGCTATTTGAGCACGGTATTCAGCTGTCTTTTGAGGGAAGCTATTTTGCGACTCGAGATTTTCTCGAAAATGCCGAAAACCTAGGATGGAAACTTTATTGGAAAAAGCTGGAATATCAAGTAGGTGAGTATCCCAATGCGAATACAGAACTAGAGTTATATACCTTAAGTACGCAGGAGGCTTTCATCGGTGTTAATTAAAACTAAAAGAATAGTGTTACTCGGTATGTGTTGCCTGTTTTCTTTGCATATATCCGCAAAGGTAGAAAAGGATCCCACTAAGCCTCCTTTGCCCTTGCTACCGCAGACAGCACAAGCGAACACGCATTCAAAAGAACTGGTACTCAGTGCGGTGTTTACAAAAGGCCAACACAACTATGCAATTGTAAATGACCGCATTATGAGCCAAGGCGATATTATTGGAGGGCGTGAAATACTCAGTATCAAAGAAAACAGCATTGAACTACAAGACATAACAGCAAATGACGTACCGACAACCCTTAACTTACACGATACGAAGAATATCGTTAAGCGAGCAATAAAATGAGTGGCCGCTTTCGTATATTTTCAGCATCAACAGTGGCGACCACTCTCTGTCTTAGTGCCTGTGTTTCAACAGATGAGAGCCATGTTATCGACGCTTTAGAACAAGATTTGCGTCAAATTGAAGCTCAGCATTCTGCAAGTCAGCCCTTGCAGACTATTCCAGACGCCGTTGCCAATACACTCTTACCAACAGGGCTGCATGTCAGCAATACGCTCATTGAAGAAGAAAAGTACGACATAAATGCGAATGCAGTAGAGGCTGTGAGTTTCTTTTCTGGTTTGGTGGCTGATACGCCATTTTCAGTAGCGCTACATCCAGAAGTGCAAGGTTTGATCACGCTATCGCTTAAACAAGTTAGTTTGACCGATGTGTTTTCTATACTAACGGATCTTTACGGTTACCATATTGAAAAAGTTGGCAGCGTATATCGAGTATTTCCAGCAGGCCTACGTACCGAAACGTTTGCAGTTAATTATTTGATGATGCAAAGAAATGGCCAAACACAAACCAGTATTATTTCAGGTGGTGTTACTCAATCTGGGAACGGCAATGGCGCGCAACAGAATAATCGTTTTCAGCAAAATGGCAACACCAGTCGAGAGAGTTTAGGTGGCAGTGGCAATTTTAGTGGTACAAGTGGTGTCACTAACGGTACGACAATCAGTACGAGTAGTGAACTGAATTTTTGGGAAAACTTGCAAAGTTCACTTAGCACAATGTTAGGTGATGGCGAAGGTAAGTCAGTATTAGTCTCGCCACAAGCCGGCTTGGTGACGGTGAGAGCCTTGCCAGATGAAATCAATACAATCGAACGTTTCTTATCGGTTTCTGAACAAAACCTAACACGTCAGGTGATTATTGAAGCGCGGATACTAGAAGTGGTGTTGAACGATGAATACCAACAAGGCATAAATTGGCAGCAGGTTGCTGGTAATATTGGTAGTACGGATTTGCAATTTTCGTCTGCCGCTACTGCTTTAACAAACGGTATTAGTGCTTCTTTGGGGGGCGTTACGAGTCTTAGCTTTATAAACCAAGATTTTGTTGGCGTACTAGACTTGTTACAAACCCAAGGCAATGTGCAGGTGTTGTCTAGCCCGCGTGTCACCGCCATTAACAATCAAAAAGCCGTGATTAAAGTGGGGGACGACGAATACTTTGTGACAGAAGTATCGAGCCAAAATACCATTACAGCGACGTCCACATCAGTGATTCCAAACATTGAGCTTACGCCATTCTTTTCTGGCATCGCGTTGGATGTAACGCCACAGATAGATAAATCAGGCAGTATTTTGTTGCACATTCATCCTTCGGTGATTGAAACCGAGGAACAAGAAAAAGTGGTGACCTTGAATGAAGAACGCATTGTTTTACCACTTGCACAAAGCACTATCCGTGAATCCGATACCATTATTCGCGCACAGTCTGGTGAAATAGTGGTAATAGGCGGATTGATGCAGTCTATTACTAGTCAAGAAGAAACCAAGACGCCGCTGCTGGGTGATATCCCCGTTTTAGGTAACTTGTTTAAAAACAAGCGTGAAAAGGAAGTCAAAAAAGAACTGGTGATTTTGCTGAAACCCACAGTCGTTGAAAATGGTACGTGGAAACGCGAATTAGAACGCAGTCGAACACAGATGAAAAATTGGCTTTATGTGGAGTAATGTATGTATTTGTATCATTTTGGTATTAATCAGCTTCCTTTTACACTTACGCCTAATACCTCATTTTTCTTCGGTCTTCCAAGTCACAATGAAGCTATTGACGTATTAAAAACAGCTTTGTTTTCGGGTGAAGGTTTCATTAAAGTCACGGGTGAAGTAGGGACGGGGAAAACCCTTATTTGTCGCAAGCTAATGAATGAGTTGGGCGACGGGTATGTGACTGCTTACATACCGAATCCTTTTTTGTCACCCTCTGAATTACGCAAGTCAGTGGCAACAGAGCTTGAGGTCGACCTGTCGGCGGATAGTGATCAACAGGAGTTTACGCAAAAAATTCAACAAAAGCTGGTTGAAATAAGAAAAAACAAACAGTCCGCAGTCCTGATTATTGACGAAGCGCAAGCCTTGCCTGAGCAAAGTATTGAAGCATTGAGACTGATGACTAATCTGGAAACAGAATCTAGTAAATTGTTGCAAGTGGTGCTTTTTGGGCAGCCAGAGTTAAACGAAAAAATAGCAAAACCGGTGCTTCGTCAATTGCGGCAACGTATCACCTTTTCTTACCATTTATCGCAAATGGACGCTGATCAAGTTTATCAATATGTGCGACATCGCATGCGCGTTGCTGGTAACACAAGTGAACAGCTTTTTAGTAAAGAAGTATGCCAGCGATTGTTCAAGTTGACTTCAGGTACGCCGCGACTAGTCAATGTTGTGTGCCACAAAGCACTGATGCTAGCCTATGGAGAAGGAAAAAGGGCGATCTCCCAAGAACACATCAAACTGGCTGCGAAAGACACGGAAGCTGTAAAATCTTCATCAATTAACAACTGGTTTTCTTGGGTATTTCCCAGCGCAGCTTTTGCATTTTTGTTCGCACTCTTGCTATTGGTATACCAACCTTTTGACTCGTACCTTGCTGCCGTAAGCCTAGTCGCGGAGTGGCGTCAATGAGCGTAGTAAACAAAATGCTGCGCGATCTAGAGGGGCGCGAGCGCTCTGAAGCGGCATCAACAGCTTATATTCCACCAAAATTGCAAGGCACGAGGCTTTTGGTGTTGGTAATCGTGTCGATGGTGACGATTGCAGTGCTAGCAAGTACCCTAACTTTGATGTGGCAAGGCGAGCAAGAGCAATCACTTCAAGTGCCCAAAACAATAATTAAAACTAAACCGGTTTCTCAGCCCGAAGATTTATTTGCGTCCGCAAGCCCTCCAATTGTTGGTGAGTCGTCTTTTGAGAGAGACACGACAGAAAAGAACAGCCCAGCAAAGTTAGCAGAGAGCAAAGAGAAAAGTACTACCCATCAAGCTAGCACTGATGAGGTGCATGCAGTGCGACAAGGTGAGCAAAACGAGTTTGTCTCAAGCAGTACCAAGGAAGTGACTCATCACCATGTCGATTTAGCGGAGAAAACCCAAGATGAAGGGCTTGATGCAGCCAATACACAACCGGCGCCTCCAAAAAAAGACAGCTATTTTGAAAAAGTAAGCAGCAATGGCGTAAATCACCAAGTAGCAGAATTGCGTTCAACGGCACGCTTTGCTGTGGCTAGGGGAGATACCAAGAAAGCAGTGACAACCTTGTACAAAGTGCTGAGTATCGATAGCTCATTAGTAAAAGTCAGGAAGCAACTCGCCAGTCTGCTGTATATGCAACAACGAGAAGATGAAGCTTTTCAGCTATTGTTTGAAGGTTTAGAAGACGTTCCTGAGGACAGTAGTATGCGCCTGATGCTAGCTAGGATTGCATATAAACAAGGCGATCAAAAATTGACAATGGAGATACTAAAAGGCCAACCAAAAACAAGTATGGCGGTGTCTGAATTTGTCGGTTTTAGAGCTGCGTTGGCAGAAAGACATGGCGAGTATTCCCTTGCCTTTGAAGACTACCAGACTTTGGTCTTGCGTGAGCCGCAAAATGCTAAGTGGTGGTTAGGTTTAGCGGTTAGCCAAGACAAGTTAGCGTTACCTGAACAAGCGCTCAGCTCGTATCGCCAAGTACGACAAATGAATCAATTGCCGGATCAGGTACACGATTTCGTTGAACAACGTTTGCAAGCCTTAACAAGAGAGTCCTAATGAACCAACGTGTTAAACTTAGACTAGGCGACTTGCTTATTCAAAATGGCTTAATAAATGAAGAACAGTTACAACAGGCTTTATCTGAGCAGCGTCAGTCAGGAAGAAAATTAGGCGCTACGTTGATTTCTATGCAGCTTGTGACTGAAACGCAGCTCTTAAGCTTATTGTCACAGCACTTAAATGTCCCGTTAATTGATTTAGACAATCAGCGGGTGGACAATAATGCTGTGCGTTTGTTACCTGAAATTCAGGCGCGTCGATACCGAGCGATTGTCATCGAAGACAAAGGTAATACATTATTGGTGGGGATGAGTGATCCTGCTGACATCAATGCGCTAGACGAGCTATCCGCAAAGCTACCCAAACCAATAGAAGTTGTAGTGGTCAGTGAAACCCAGCTATTTGCCGCATATGAAAATTATTATCGTAAAACTGAAGAAATCGCCTCATTTGCTCAAGAGTTAGCCGACGAATATGAAGATGATGTCGAATTTCAGCTAGATGCTGGTATTGGTGACGAACAAGATAATGTTGTCGCCAAGTTGCTGCAGTCTATTTTTGAAGATGCTGTGTTAGCCAAAGCCTCTGACATTCACATTGAACCTGATGAAAATCAATTGCGGATAAGGCAGCGAGTGGATGGCGTTTTACAAGAGAATATCATTCCTGAAGGAAATATAGCTTCGGCTTTGATACTCCGATTAAAACTCATGTGTAATATGGATATTTCTGAGCGACGCTTACCCCAAGATGGACGCACACGTATTGTCGTAAAGCACCACCCAATCGATGTGCGTGTGTCGACGATGCCCGTGCATGGTGGAGAGTCAGTAGTGATGCGATTGCTCGATCAATCGCAAGGTGTACTTTCCCTTGAGCAAACCGGCATGCCGGCAGAGATGATCACGCGTTTTAGGGCGCTTCTGCATCGCCCACATGGCATGATTTTGGTGACTGGACCGACAGGTTCGGGCAAAACAACAACGCTCTATGGTTCGCTAACCGAGTTGAACAAGCCCGAAAATAAGATCATCACGGTTGAAGATCCCGTGGAATATCGGCTAACACGTATCAATCAAGTGCAAGTAAACCCTAAAATTGACCTGACGTTTGCCAGTGTCTTACGGACTAGTTTACGTCAAGACCCAGACATACTGATGGTGGGTGAGATGCGTGACCAAGAAACGGTTCAAATAGGCTTAAGAGGCGCGTTAACTGGGCATCTAGTTTTATCAACGCTGCATACCAATGACGCCATAAGCAGTGCTATTCGCTTAATTGACATGGGCGCTCCCAGTTATTTGGTGGCAAGTTCGTTAAAAGGCGTGGTGGCGCAACGATTGGTTCGAAAAATCTGCGATGCATGTATTCAAGATACGCAAGCAAGTAATGAGCACAAGATTTGGTTACATCAGATTGAACCTGAGCTGAGTCACTATTCATTTAAAAAAGGCAGGGGGTGTCAGCGCTGTAACTTTACCGGTTATCGCGGACGTATAGGGGTGTTCGAACTCTTAGAATTTACTGAGCCATTAATGGACGCATTGAAAGGTGATGATACGGCGAGGTTTACGGCCATCGCTAAGAGTGCAAAAGGCTTTAAACCATTGGCTCATGCCGCTTTTGCCTACGCCAAAGCAGGTTTGACGACGCTGGATGAAGTGCTTAAATTGGTAGAAATGGTATCTGATGGGAAAGCGCACGCACCAACAGAAGACAATCATCTAGCTGCTAGCAATGACAAAGCTGAATCGAGCAGTGATTGGCGGCTTGAGGACTTAGACTAGTGCCGGCATTTCACTATCAGGGGCGAAACACCCAAGGGGATTTGGTTACTGGCGTGGTGGATGCACTTGATGAGACAAATGTAGCTAAATCATTGTTAAATCAAAATATTGTTCCAGTGAAAATTACGCCCGACAGCGCCGAAAAAGCAAGTGAATCGAACAAACATGATACGCAAATAACTGTTTTCACACCAAAGGTTAAGCTCGAAGATCTTATTATTTTTTGTCGACAGATGTACTCTCTGACCAAGTCAGGCATTCCTATTGTGCGCTCCGTGTCTAGCTTAGCAATGACTAAGTCTATTCGACTCACCGTTGCCTTGAAAGATGTCGTAGGGCAATTGGAAAAAGGTAGAAACCTGTCCTCTGCACTGGCTGCTCATCCTGATATTTTTGGACAGCTGTTCGTGAGCATTGTTCACGTTGGCGAAAATACCGGTCAGTTGGATCAGGCGTTTTTGCAACTTGCCCTGTATCTGGAGAGAGAACAAGAAACACGCAAACAGATTAAATCAGCTACACGTTACCCCGTTTTTGTCGTTATCGCCTTAGTTGCTGCTTTTGTCATCATGAACATATTTGTTATTCCTGTTTTTGCAGATATGTTTAGCAAGTTTGACAGTGAGTTACCGCTAATGACGAGGGGCTTACTGGCGACATCAGAATTTATGTTAACCAAGTGGTACATACTGGTCGGCGCGCTATTAATACTCGTTATTGCCGCTCGAAAATACGTTGATACCGAAATAGGTCAGATCAAATGGGATCGATTCAAACTCAGCGCGCCCATTGTTGGCGATATCATTGAGCGTTCACTTTTGGGACGATTTGCCAGAAGCTTTTCTATGATGTTAAACGCCGGCGTGCCCTTAACAAGCGTTTTGTCGTTGGCGGCTGAGTCTATGGGTAATGCTTACATGTCTTCGCGTATTATTGAGATGCGACGCAAAATTGAAAAAGGAGAAAGCTTGAGTCGCGTGGCGAAGTCAAGTGAGTTATTTACGCCGTTGGTTTTACAGATGATAGCGGTCGGCGAAGAAACAGGACGCTTGGATGAGCTCTTGGAAGAAGTGGCTGATTTTTATGAACGCGAGGTCGAATACGACATTAAAACACTGACTTCAAAAATCGAACCTATTTTAATTTCGGTTGTGGCAGTGATGGTACTAATACTAGCTTTGGGAATTTTTACACCCATGTGGGACATGATGGGTGCGATACGATAGAGCGAGAACGTCGCGTGTGTCCTTGCGTTTGTGGCGGTATGTGTTTGTATTGCTTGTCATTGCTTTGTTAGTTGTGACGGCCATCCGATACATTCTGTTGGACAATCCTTCTTTAGACAAGTCAGTTGCCAATAGTGCGGTATTTAGACTCAACAAAGAACTGTCCCAACTGCGCTGGCAATGGCAGCATCAAGGCCGGCCAAAGCACATGAGCTATAAAAACGCTGACGCAAACTCGATCACTCTTCATATGACGGCAACTGGGTTACCAAATGCCTTTAATGATGGTGTCAATGTCCAAGTGTGTGCAGAGTTCTTATCTATTTTTATCGATACCGAGGCACTAAGTAAAATGGGTAAAGTGTCGACAACCTATTTAAGTAACTTGCCAAGTGAAAGTGGTCAGAAAGCAGTTGGTAAACTTTGTGTGTTTGAACTAGGCACACGACAGATTGCATATGACGAACAGCGTGCAAAATTTTTTGAACTTAAGTGAGTGCAGTGATGCGGATTAAAAAACTAAGCGGTAGAGCAGCTCTTGCCATGCAAAGTGGCTTTACATTAATAGAGCTAGTAATTGTGGTTGTAATACTAGGTTTGTTGGCGGCAACGGCTATTCCTCCTTTCTTAGATGTTACCGAAGACGCCGAAGACGCAACGGTAGAAGGTGTGTCGGGTGGCTTTGCCACTGGTGTCGGTCTAGTGAGAGCGCAATGGGAGCTTGATGCTCGACCTGAATCTAATCAAGCGGCCAATCAAACGTTCGTAAACATTGATGGTGTCGCCATCGGCGTGGACAAAGATACCGGCTACCCCACAGGGCAATTGAATAGTGATGGTAGTACAGAAGATGATGCCATTTCTGCTGATGACTGCCGCAGTATTTTTACGCTAGTAATGCAAAGTTCTCCTACGATTACATCCCTATGGCAACCAGATGTCGCTGAAGAGTTTTCTTATTTTACCAATGTACAGTCAGGCGCCGGCATTGGGGGAAATGATATATGTCGATATTATTTACTACAAACGGTAAAGAATTTGCAGTCAGAACCGTTAACTAATAGCAACGGTAACGGTTTTGTTTACGACCCAAGAATTGGGCAAGTGACGGTTTTTAGTAACAACTAGTTCGACGTATTGAACAGTTTTTTCGAGGAAATAAAGATGAGACAGCAACGCGGGTTTACATTAATTGAACTCATTATCGTAATTGTTATTTTAGGGATCTTAGCGGTAACGGCTGCTCCCCGGTTTATTGATGTGCAATCTGATGCTAGACGCAGTGCACTTGAAGGCGTGGCCGCGGCCATACAAGGTGGATCGCAACTCGTATATGCCAGAGCTGCAATCAATGGCGTACAAGGACTGGACGATACTGACGCAAATAGCCAGGTATCGATAAACAATGGCGCGGTTCAAACCCAATTTGGTTATCCAGCGGCAGATGAAGTAACTTTGACTATGTTGCAGTTATTTGTTGATATCAGCGATGCAGATTTTGACCTGTCCAATGATACTGACGATGGAACGTTTTTTATCGTGTTTAACGGTGAGACCCTATCCACTAATGCAGGTTCTAGATGTTATGTATCGTATGCAGATGCCACATCCTCAACTACTCCTACAGTCACTGTGCAATTTGACGGTTGCTAACAAGAACCATGCGTTTTTAGGATACCTAAGGTGAATGTTAAAGGCATCTCTGAGCACTAAAAAACTCGCCCAAGCTCAATCAGGTTTTACTCTGGTTGAGCTAGTTACGGTAGTACTCATTCTGTCCATCTTATCTGTCTATGTGGTGCCGCGATTCTTGTCTACGGAAGGTTTTGCAGAGCGCTCGACCCAGCAACGCTTATTAGCGGCACTTCGCGCCTTGCAGACTAAAGCAATGCACGATACCTCATCTAGTTTTTGCTATCGGATGATTTTTAATACCTCAAGCTCACCTGCTTATGGGCCAAGTGTTGGGCGCTATGTTAGTGGAACCGAAAGCGCGTCATGCGGTGGGATGATAGCGACTGATGCGCCTGAAAATCTTGCCCTCACGCAGGATGAGTTTAGTCGCTTGTCGCTTAGTTTAGCGGCTAGTGATAGCGGTGTCGGTGTAAACTATATTCAGTTTGATGCCCTCGGGCGACCAACTACTTCCGCTGGCACTTGCAACTCATTCTGTCAAATATCATTGCTTGGACAAACAAATACGACGGTATGTATCGGCTCCGAGGGCTATATACATGTTTGCTAAGTTTCATCGTAAAAATCAAAGTGAAGTTGGATTTACACTTGTCGAAATCGTGGTGGGCATGGCGTTATTGTCGATTGCGCTAGTGTCCTTAACCAATGTATTCCTGCCGCTTGCTAAACGCGGCATCGATCCTATTTGGCAGTCTCGAGCGACCATGTTGGGGCAGTCATTGCTTAACGAAATTGATGCAAAAGCTTTCGATGAACAATCAGACATGGCGGGCGGTACTGAGCGATGCAACGAGCAGGTGGCCTGCACACAAAGCGCTGCGCTAGGGCCCGAAGAGAGCCTTCGGTCAGAATATGATGATGTCGATGATTTTCATGGATTACAGCTAAGTGGATCCGATATTGTGGGATTACTCGGCGGTGGCTTAGTCTTTCAGAATAAAGATATCTATGCTGGATTTTCTGCTTCGGTTAGGGTGTTTTACGATTCGAACCTAGACGGTATAAATGATGATGATCTTGACCAAAATGGTGTGCTTGACTCTGGGATATTGATTGCAAACCGTAAGTTAATCACTGTAGAACTTGTTACGCCTGACAATGAACGTATAGTTTTTGCGAGTGTTAAGGATAATTTCTGATGCATTCAAGGCAAGTTTCGCAGAAAACAACAAAAGGCTTTACCTTAGTCGAATTGATATTGGTGATTGTACTTTTGGGTATTGTGGGCGTGGGCACAGCTAAGTTTATAAGGAGTGCCTCAGACATATATGTGGATCTTACCGAGCGAGACAAGTTGTTGCGCAATGCCACTTTTGTTACTGAGAGGTTTACAAGAGAACTGTCAAACGCAGTACCAAACTCTATTCGTATAGGCGGCAACGCGGCTGTGCATTGTATCGAGTTTGTGCCGGTAAATTGGAGTAGTTTTTATTTGTCATTACCAGCAGTTGGAGACACGAGTCCAGTGATGGATATTGTCAAAATGACAGACATCGATGGTAATGCATATGGCCTAGCGAGTAGTGACCATGCAATTGTGTATCCTCTGAGTGCTTCACACGTATATGACCAATCGCAAAATCGGCGACAATCGATTTCATCTTGCAGTGATGATGGTGACGGTGATTGTACGACAGATGATGACAGTGATGGCATCGTGCAGTTGTCAGTAGATGATGGTTTTGCGCTAAGTTCTCCTACTCGACGTATTTACATTGCCAATGCCAGTATCAGTTATTGTCTGCGAAACGGGTCGGTATATCGCCATGAAACCAGTTTATTAGCCAATCAACAAGTTTATACTTCTGGAGGTGAGCTAATGGCGGAAGGCTTAGGTAATGCATTATCTGCCAATCCTTCATCATCGACGATAATCAGTGACCCTTTTCAAACTGTAGGCGCAACACTGGCGCGAAACGGCTATGTGCGTATCAACTTCTTGTTCACACGTGGCACTGAACAAATCAGTATTGTTAAAGAGGTGCATGTCCCAAATGTGCCCTGATTTTCAACATAAAGTGCTGCAGACCAGACTATTCTTAAGCTCCCCGAACAAACAAGCAGGGAGCATGACGGTTATCGCTTTGTTCATCATGCTTGTATTGACTTTGCTTGTGTTTACGATGATATCAGTATTGACTAGCTCTTCTGCGACTGCTGTTCAAGAAGTGTATGGTTTGAGAGCAAGGCAAGCAGCTAAAGTCGGGCTGCAGGCACTTACCAGCCAGAGTTTTCCAATTGGTTCGAGCACACAATCATGTAATACCAGTATCAGTAGCCCAGTTAGCTTTGCACAAATCAATGGATTTAGGGGTTGCAGTTATCAGGCCAGATGCACAAGTGAAACGATCGTATTTGGCGGGCTAAGCTATGATTATTTTAAATACTCCAGTGTAGGACGATGTGACCTAGCAGATAGTGTCATTAGCCGAACCCTGTCTGTTGACGCCATACAGGAGCGTAATTAATGCATATGCGAGCACTCAGCTTCTTGTTTTTGTGGCTTACTTTCACATTACCTAAAGTAGATGCGGCCAATTGTTCTACTGTTTTCCCTGATGCGGCGAGTTCGTCTTCCAGTGCTGGAGGGATCTCGTTCAACCAGTTTGCAAGACTGATTGGTACTGATGGTGTGATAGATATTCCTATTATTCGGGATGATACAAGCAATAGTTGTGATACGACCTCTTGCATGTACTCGGGCAATCCCGCTCGCTCACTAAATTTACCGGGGTTTAATTTTTCTAATAGCTCTCAGGATATTACGGTGAGCCTAAACAGCAGTGGAACGACTCCCCAAGGTAGCTACGACAATATTTTTATCGAACAAAACTCGACTTTTCACATTACTGGCAACAGCACCGTCACGCGTATTGATGAGATACACATTGACGACAACAGCACCTTAACTCTCGATAACGGCGTATATTGGTTTAATTTACTGGATATGGATAGTAACGCTAAACTTGTGATACCTACTGGTCAAAAAGTGACGCTTTATCTCAATACCAGTAATTTTGAGCAAAACCTTCGATTTAACTGGGACGGCACGCCAGATCAACTTGTATTAATTAGTTATAGCGATTTTTCTCCTTCTACCAATACGTTTATGCGTGGTTATCTGTATTCAGCACAAGATGTCATTTGGGATAATTTTGGCAAGCTTGTTGGTGCAGTGAATGCCACGAATATTGCCATAGGCGATGTTGGCGAATTCACCTTAGACGCCAGCAGTATTGAAACGGCTATGTTCGATAACACCTGTACGCAAGATAACGAACTCCCTACGCCTATTTTGTATTATTCTATGGATATGTGCAGCATACCTTCTGCTATTCCTGATCAAGTTGGTACTAACAATGGCAGTGTGGCTGGACTTTAACGGTCAATCATCAATCCAACTATTGTCAAGCGGCAAATTTTAATGGTCAAACTGGCTTCATCGATATTCCAGATAGTGGCTTGTTTGATTTACCCTGCGGAACGATTGCGTTCTGGTTGTATGCTTATGATTTTACTCATTCTGGCTCACCCTCAGCCGGATATATGACCCTGTTGTCAAGAGATGCCAATGGCACCTCTTCAAACGGCCACTTAAGTTTGTGGCTGGACGACAACGGAGGTCTAAGAGTACGTCAACAGAATAGCAGCCAAAGCCAAACCTTAAACACTGGCAGTATTTTACAGGAAAACCGTTGGCACCATGTCGCTTATAGTTGGGGTAGCGAGGGAATGAAAATTTTTGTAGATGGGAATCTAGTGCAATCCTTCGCTAGTTTTACAGATGGCCTGTCTAGTGTAGGTTTGTCTATGGCAATCGGTGCAAATGCTTGGCAGTTTGATCCGCTTTCCTCCAGTAGCCGCGCGTCCCAACTACGTGATTTCTTTCATGGTGCAATTGACGAGTTCTACATATATGACTTTGCTCTCAGCGATACACAAATTGGTTTACTGCGTATACTTGAGAGTCAGGCATGCGTTGATTGCAGTCAAGACCCAGTGCTTATTTCTCATTGGAGTGCTGATGTCTGCGCTTTTTCCAGTAATACGCTTATAGATGTGCAATCTTCGCACAATGGCGTTATACGGCAAGGTGTCTCTATCAATCCGGCGAGCCGTTTTTGTCAAGGTTTGGCATTTACTGGTAATGCATCATACGCAACTGTCGCGCACCACGACGATATGCTGTTATCTGATGGTGCGATTTCTTTATGGTTTAAGTTACCTGATCTGCAGCATAGTGCAAACGGGCATGCGGGTGGCAATGGACTGCTTTCCAAAGATAGTCTTGGTTTCGCAGATGGCGGGCACCTCACTATAAACGTATTGTCGACAGGGCAAATAAGAGTAAGGCATCAAAGTCAGTCGGTATCCGAGGAATATTTGAGCGCCAACTTAGTGCGAGAAGATCGATGGTACCATCTAGTATACAGTTTTGGCGCGATGGGCTCGCAACTGTTTCTTAACGGTCAACTCGTGCTGTCCGATGACTCTCATAGAAACGGCTTGCAGAACAATTTAGATGATTGGGTCTTTGGCGCGACCTCTCAACAACGAACAAGAGGCCTGTTTGACGATAGTCAATACAACGATTTTATGCTCGGGGAATTAGATGATATTCGCTTGTATCAACATCAACCGTCTAATCAGGATGTCAGTGACTGGTATGAGGCAGACTTGGGTGCTTGTACTGACTGTGACTCGTTGTTGGCGCACTATTCTTTTGATGAAAATGAAGTATCAAATACCATTGTTTCAGATATAAGCGGCAATCAACAAGATGGCGTTTTAAATTCTGCCTTAGAGGTAGTTTTGCCCCCCAACAATAAGTATTGCCGAGCGATGCGAGCGGATGACAATACTACCTCTGGTGAGCAAATCTATTTCGATACAAACCTTGACTTGAATACTGTTGGGAATCAGGGATCAGTGTCATTTTGGTTTAGGTATCCGGATGTTTGGAACGATGGCCAAACTGCCATGCTATTTGACGCCAGCAATCCAAATGAGGCGAATGGTGCCAAGTATTTTTACTTGGCCAAACAAGGCTCAGGCGCGCTCGCGTTTGGTGTCGAAGATATTTTTGATCGCGACTACGTCACCACGACTCCCAGTACCTCTTATGCGGCGAACGAATGGGTGCATGTCGGCGTACAGTGGAATATGGATGCAAGGGTATACCGAATTTTTCTAAACGGTGTTGAGGCCGCTGAAACTAATTTTGATGTCGGCTTGGGTATGCCAGATCTCGATTCATTAGTGTTTGGAGACAACAATAGTACCTACGTTGTCAATCTTATGTCGCCGAATGCAGCAAGAGGGTTTATTGATGATATTCGCCTATACAGGCAGGCAGTAAGTGAGGCAAAATTTAAAGCAGACCATGATGATGCACAAGCTTGCAATCCTGTTGATCATTATCGCATCGAGCATCCCAGTACAGCTATTACCTGTAGTGATCCGACTGTTACTATAAAAGCCTGCGCAAATGCTGATTGCAGCGAGCTGGTCAATGACGTAGTGAGTTTGCAGCTAACACCAAGTGATGCTTGGCAACAGTCAGCGATTAGCTTTAGTGGGTCGACGACAGTCGGTTTACAATATCGAACTGCGGATACCTTAGCATTAGGCAGTAGCAGTCAATCACCCTCAGCATCGATTCAATGTTCTTCAAATTGTGAGATTGTGTACAGTGATCTTGGCTTTGAGTTTTTCAATCTAAGTACGGGAAACAACGATTTTTCTTCTACTACATTTGTTGCCGAATCTTCTTTATCAAATGTCGGCGTTCGCGTCATGGGTGGAGAAAGTTGTGAAGCCTTGGTCAACGATACGACGGATGTCGAACTGCGCTATCAATGTGTAGTAACCAATGACGCAAGCTATACGCCTAGTCAGTGCAATGTGCCCTTTGCTGGTATCCCTCTGTCTGGAGGGAATAGTCAAACGGGGACTGTATCGCTAAATTTTGATGCTAATGGCGAGGCCAATTTTGCGCAATTTAGTTATGCAGATGCAGGACAACTAAGTTTGACCGTATCTGGAACACTAAATGGTGCGTCGGTGAGTTCTGCAAATACGGTTTTAAAAATAGTACCCGATACATTCAGATTAACTGCAGACAACACTGCAATAACCCCTGCAGGTGAGGAATTTTCTTTGTCTGTGGAGGCATTGGGTGCAAATGGTAGTGTTTTGCCTGGCTATCAAAATGCCGAATTTGGTGTGTCGGTGCAGCGTCAAATACCGAATGAACAAGGAGCGGTCGACGCCGAGTTTTACCTTGATAGTAACACTTTTGTTCAATCTCAAACCAATACAGGCTACACGGCAACGCCAAATGTAACTTTTAGTAACGGCGTTCTGCAGTCAGCAGAAGCGTACATGGAAGAGACGGGGCAGTACCTGTTGAGGGTTAGAGACAACAACTATTTAGGTCGCAATATTCAATCGAATACGGTTCAGCTTGGACGGTTTACTCCCGCGTACTTTGACGTGAGCTATATTCAACCTGAGTTTGAGAATCGTTGTGCGAGCGCATTTACCTATGTGGGGCAAACATTTACTTACGCGACCACATCTCGTCCTTCGTTTACCGTAAGTGCCTACAACGCAAAAGGTCAAATTACGCGCAACTATGCTGGTTCTGAGTGGCGCTTGTTGCCAAATACCTCTTCAATTAGTAGCTCGTTTTCTTATTCGGATGATTCCGTTTATTCAGGCAGTTTATTGGTCGACAATGTTGGTCAGGGGCCCGCAATTGCTGATACCCAAGTTTTTGATGGAATAGGCAGCATAGATATAACTGGCACGCAATTGCGCTATCAAAAGCTTGCTGCTCCCTCGGGGTTAAGCGCATCGCCTTTTGCTACGCAAGTTGATCTGCTTATTGCGGCAAATTTCTTCACAGACAGTGACGGTATATGTTTTCAGGCAAATTTTCCAAGCAGTGGTTGCTCGTCTGTAACGATTGAAGATATTTCGGGAACGCAGCAACGTTATGGAAGGCTGCGCCTCGAAAACACCTATGGACCAGAAACTACCACTTTGCGCGTACCCATGCAGGCGGAATATTTGCAAGATGGACAATGGCAAAAAAATTCTTTGGATAATTGTACAGCTATCAATTTGGATATGAGTCAAGGCGATATTCGTTTGAGCCATGATAGTGAAAGCGTCAATGATTTGAGTGCCAGCTTGACTGCTATTAGCGCTAATGGTTGGTTAAGCGATGGGGTGTCGGGTGACGATGATTTGTTGCTCAGTCCAGTTATCGTAAATGGTCAAGCGCAAAGTGGGTCGTTGTTTTTGCATCTAATACCCACTAGCGACGCAAATCACTGGTCACAGCATTTGAACATTGATTGGGATCAGGATGGCGACATTGATGACGATGATACCCCCACGGCGGCCATTAGCTTTGGCCTGTATCGAGGCAATGACAAAACTATTCATTGGCGCGAAGTGTTTTAATCGCTGGTGAGGCATAGTGATCATAGTTGTGCATATCGACTTATCTTTTAGATACATCACCGAGCTTTGGCCAATTTGAAAACGATCAGTGACGTATCTTCTTAAGTTTTACAGCGTGATTATATTTTACTGAGTCCACCCGACTAAAATCAAAATTTGTTTTTCATGAATGAAAAACTGAAGCGTATAAGGACATACTCGCAGCGTTTTTGATTTTAGTCGGGTGGACTCAGTAAAATATAATCACGCCGTATTTTTAAGTTAAGTTTTTAATTAGTCAAAAACTATAACGCCCTTGGCATTTCTTCCTGCTAGCATGTCATCAAAGGCTTGTTGAAGATCTTCTAACTTATAAGTGCGTGTAACCAGTTCTTCTAACATGAAATCCCCTTTTTCAAACAATGCTTCAAACTTAGGGAAATCGATATCCGGTTTAGCGCCGCCGTACAATGGGTTGATATAGATTTTATCCCATTCAAACAAACGCATATCTACAGTGATTTCTTCTTCGATACCACTTACTTGCACTGCGGTACCTGCATTGCGGATCATGGCTAATGGTGAAACGCCCAAAGCTGGAACAGCTGTACATTCAAATGCGTAGTCTGCGCCTCGGCCTTGTGTCATGCCTTTGACAACTTCGGCAGCGTTGAGAAGACCTTTGTCGTCACGGTCAGCTAAAATAACATCTGTTGCGCCGTACTCTTTTGCCATTTCAAGACGTTGTTCGTTTACGTCGATCGCGATAATTTTTGCTGCACCAGAAATTCTTGCTGCTTGCACAACATTTAGGCCGACACCGCCAGTACCGATAACCACTACTGAACTTCCCCACTCAGGTTTAGCTGTGTTAAACACGGAGCCTGCCCCCGTCATTACACCACAACTAATTGTAGAGGCGGCTGCCCAAGAAAGTTTCTTTGATGTTTTCTTGACGACTGCTGAGGACTTGACGATTGCATATTCAGAGAAGGTACCTAGGTTAAACGAACGTTCAATCGGTTTGCCTTGATGGGTTGTTCTTTCGATAGCGACATGACCGCCAGAAATTTTACCTGCATGGCTGGCAATAACCGGAGAGTTGCACTCACAAATATTCTGGTTACCAATTTGGCATTGAAAACCGTCGTAAGACGGAGTAGCCCAGTTTAAAATTACCTCATCGCCGACTGCGACCTTAGTGACGTCATCACCAATGGCTTCAACAACACCTGCGCCTTCGTGCCCCATAACGATTGGCATACCCCATTTTAGAGAGTCATGATCAGTATGGCATATCGCCGCTGCTTTTATTTTCACTAATATTTCATCACCGCGGGGAGCGCCTATCTCCGTCTCTTCAATTGAAAAGGTGCCGTCTCCGGGGGCAATCGCCGCTTTACATTTTATTGAGCTCATAATATTTCTTTAATAATGCTTTTGGATTTGTTGGAAGGTTTGTATATGTCAGTATACTCTCATCTGTTGAGGCGCAAATCTTAACCGAAGCAGCTGGTTTTCGCAAAATTTATGCGCGTTTGAACTCAGTAATTTATGCAACTTATCAGCAATTTCAGATAGACGACTGTTGGATTAAGCAGGATAACTTGTTCCCCGCTATTTTTTATGAATAGAAAACCTCACGGACTGCTTGCTCTCGCGCCAGCGCATTGGTACAGTTACAAAATTATGTCAACCCATAGGTTGTTTGTCTTTGTCTGTTGAATGAATAACAAACATAGCCAACAAAAATAAACAGCCTCTAGTATTGGCAAACAGAATATTTACCGATACTCACAGTAACAAACAATAATAAAAGGCACTCCATGTTCAAAAAGCTTCGAGGCATGTTCTCAAACGATTTATCTATCGACCTCGGCACAGCGAATACGCTGATTTACGTCAAAGACAACGGAATAGTGTTAAACGAACCATCGGTAGTAGCGATACGACAAGAAAGGGCGGGTGGCCCCAAGAGTGTCGCGGCTGTTGGTCATGAAGCCAAGCAAATGCTTGGTAGAACCCCAGGCAATATAAAAGCAATACGCCCGATGAAAGATGGGGTAATCGCAGATTTTTACGTTACCGAAAAAATGCTGCAGCACTTTATTAAGCAAGTGCATGATAATAATTTTTTACGTCCTAGCCCGAGAGTATTGGTTTGTGTGCCTTGCGGCTCAACACAGGTAGAGCGTCGAGCCATACGTGAGTCTGCGCTCGGAGCAGGTGCAAGAGAAGTCTATTTAATTGATGAGCCAATGGCGGCGGCAATCGGTTCGGGTTTGCCTGTTTCTGAAGCGACCGGTTCTATGGTTGTCGACATTGGTGGCGGTACTACCGAAGTAGCTATCATCTCATTGAACGGTGTGGTCTACTCGTCCTCTGTGCGCATTGGCGGTGATAAATTTGACGAAGCAATCATCAACTACATACGCCGTAACTTTGGATCGCTGATTGGTGAAGCAACAGCAGAGCGGATCAAGCATGAGATTGGCGCGGCTTACCCCGGCGAAGAGGTTAAGGAAATTGAAGTACGCGGTCGCAATCTCGCGGAAGGCGTACCTCGTGGATTTAATTTAAACAGCAACGAAATATTAGAGGCATTACAAGAACCCTTGTCTGGGATTGTCAGTGCGGTAATGGTTGCACTTGAACAAAGCCCACCAGAATTGGCATCGGATATTTCAGAACGCGGAATGGTATTGACGGGTGGGGGAGCCTTACTAAAAGATCTCGATCGCTTGTTAATGGAAGAAACCGGAATCCCTGTCGTTATTGCTGACGATCCTCTGACTTGTGTTGCGCGTGGTGGTGGCAAAGCCTTTGATATGATAGACATGCACGGCGGTGACTTGTTTAGTTACGAGTAAACAATTGCAAGGTTGCCCATTTTAAGATGAATGAGGTTTTTCCAAGAGGTCCGTCTTTATTGACCAGATTCATTTTGATTCTGGTTTTTTCAATTATTGCAATGATTGTTGATACTAAGGTCGATAGTGTCAAAACATTGCGTACTTATTTAACCTCTTTTGTTAGTCCCCTTCAGTATATTGCAGATATGCCCGGTGAACTCCTCAATTGGAGTGCATCTCGTTTTACGTCTAGACAAAAAATGTTGGATGAAAACGAACTATTAACCGCGCAAATCACCTTATTGAATGGTGAATTACAGCGCTTAGCTGCCTTACAGCAAGAAAACAATAAGCTCCGCAATCTTTTGGACGCGCCCGTGCGCGTTAACATGCACAAGATGATTGCAGAGCTTATGTCAATTGACAATAACCCCTATTCTCATCAAATTGTGATAAACAAGGGAACTTTGAATGATGTCTACTTGGGTCAAGCCATCTTAGATGACAATGGTGTGGTAGGGCAGGTCGTTGAAGTGGGGACGACAAATAGTCGGGTTTTACTGATTTCTGATGCGACCCACGCAATCCCAGTGCGAATTAGTAGGAATAACGTACGTTTAGTGGCCTCGGGCAAGGGCGAGCTCAATGAACTTAAGCTACAACATGTTCCCCATAGTGCAGAAGTTCAAGAGGGGGATTTATTGATATCTTCTGGGCTAGGCAATGTTTTCCCTGAAGGGTATCCGGTGGGTACAATTGAAAAAATTGTCAGAGATGAAAGTCAGCCCTTTGCTGATGTAACAATAAAACCTGCGGCGCGCCTAGACCGACTGAAGTATTTATTATTATTGTGGCCAGATGAAAAAGCACCGGAAGAAGCCGTTGCCTCAAGTGAGTTATACAAGCAATTAGAGGCCAATGATGCCCGGAAATAGTACGTTCATTTATATTTGCATCATTGTGGGCTTAATTTTACAGATTATCCCGATGCCCCCATTAATTGATATTTATCGCCCAGATTGGCTATTAATGATTTTGTGCTATTGGGCTATGGCCTTACCCAATCGCGTCAGTGTCGGCGTGGCGGCAATTTGTGGTATAACGCTTGATATTCTTTATGGCACCGCGCTCGGCGTACATTGCTTCGCGCTCACTATCGCAATTTTTATTGTATCGGCGAATTACCAGCGCTTACGTAACCAGTCCATGATCCAACAAGCTTTCACCATTATGGTATTGTCACTGTTGTATCATTTGATTGTCTACTGGTTGCAGTATTGGTTGATAAATACGCAATTTCGTTGGAGCTTCTTTTGGCCAACCGCCGTGACAATCTTGCTATGGCCTTGGTTATTCTGGTTACTGAGAAAGTTTCGTCGGAAGTTCAGGGTCTCGTAATACAACCTAGCTACCAGATAGAGCGGATTTTTAAGCAAGATTTATGAGTAAATTGATTCTAGCCTCAGCATCCCCTCGTCGTGCGCACTTGCTCGGTCATCTTGTGTCTGATTTCGAGGTCATTGCGGCTGATGTCGATGAAACTGTTAAAGCTATGGAATTGCCTGATGCTTTAGTGAGCCGATTGGCCGCACTTAAAGCTAAGGCTGTTTATGATCTTCAAGAAACATCGTCACGAAGAAGCATAGCTGTGCTGGGGTCGGATACCGTTGTTGCGGCTGATGATCGTATTCTTTGCAAGCCTACAAATTTCAAGGACTTTCACGAGATGATGTCAATACTATCTAATAGTGTTCATCAAGTGTATACCGGCGTATGTCTTATCCATGAAAAATTGCAACAAAGCATAGTTGTGAAAACTGAGGTATATTTTAGCCCTATATCTGAGATGGAAATTGAAGACTACTGGCAAACCGGTGAACCACAAGATAAAGCAGGGGGGTATGCTATTCAGGGTGTAGGTGGAAAATTTGTGGAGCGTATCCATGGCAGTTATAGTGCGGTGGTTGGCTTACCACTTGTTGAAACTAAAAATCTACTATCAGAGGCGGGTATCCTAAATGGCAGCTGAACTTCTTATCAATGTTACCCCTTCAGAGTCAAGAGTCGCGATGATCGAGAATGGGATCTTGCAAGAGATCCACATTGAACGTCATACCAAAAAGGGAATTGTCGGCAATATTTATAAGGGAAAAGTCAGTCGTGTGCTGCCTGGAATGCAAGCAGCCTTTGTCGACATCGGTCTAGATAAAGCCGCCTTTCTGCATGCCTCTGATATTGCCATCGATGAAGAAATTGCCGACGATGTGACACCTGCTCAGCTAGAGAAAAAAGATATTCGAGAGCTGGTCAGAGAAGGACAGCAAATTATTGTACAGGTAGTCAAAGATCCTCTGGGTACAAAAGGTGCCAGATTGACGACGGATATCACACTCCCCTCTCGCTACCTAGTTTTTATGCCGAGTGTCACCCATGTTGGCGTGTCGCAAAAAATTGAAGATGAAGAAGAGCGTGAACGATTAAAACAAATTGTTGCGTCTTTTTGTGATGAAAATGGTGGTTTTATACTGCGCACGGCGGCTGAAGGTGTATCTGAAAATGAACTTCGACAAGATGTCGATTTTTTAAGACGCTTATGGAACAAAATTGAGCAACGCAAAAAATCGGGTAAGTCGAATGTGCTGTATGAAGATCTACCAGTAGCAAGGCGTGTGTTGCGCGATTTTGTTGGTACTGAACTAGAGCGTATTCGCATTGATTCGAAATTGACATACCAAGAGCTACTATCGTTTACACAAGAATACGTACCTGAACTAGAATCTAAGCTACAATACTATCAAGGTGAGTTGCCGATATTTGATTTATATGATGTTGAAAACGAGTTACAGCGGGCGCTCGAGCGCAGAGTCGACTTAAAATCTGGTGGCTATATTATCATTGACCAAACGGAAGCAATGACAACTATTGACATCAATACAGGCGCCTTTGTAGGACATCGCAACTTAGAGGAAACCATTTTTAATACCAACATTGAAGCGACTTTGGCCATTGCGCGTCAGTTGAGACTGCGTAATCTTGGCGGCATGATACTGATAGATTTCATCGATATGATTGAACCTGACCATAAAAGACGGGTCTTAAGTTCGTTAGAACAAGCAATGTCGAAAGACAGGGCTAAGTCAAGTATTTACGGCTTTACTTCTCTAGGCTTGATTGAAATGACTCGAAAGCGCACCAGAGAGTCACTGGAGCATCAATTATGTGGTGAGTGCCCTGTTTGTAAGGGGCGTGGTTCGATAAAGACAATCGAAACAATATGCTTTGAGATAACACGTGAAGTAGTGCGGGTCAATCGTGCATATCGCGCAGATAAATTTGTCATATATGCTTCGCCACCCGTTACGGAAGCGCTGTTAGGAGAAGAGTCCCATCTACTCGCAGAGCTTGAAGCCTTTGTAGAAAAGCACATTCGTGTGCAAACCGAAACCTTGTACCATCAGGATAAATTTGATGTGGTAATGATGTGAATAAAATAAGCGAGACCTTGACCTTTCTTCTTAGAAAGCTATGGACACTCATTGCCATATGCTTGGTCTTGGTTGCGCTTGTTGTCAGTGGTTTACGATATTCTCTTCCGTATCTAAATGATAAAAAAGAGCATATTGAGGGTTTTGTTCTTAACAACTATGGTATTGACTTAGAAATCGGGAAAATTGATGCAAGCTGGCAAGCAGCAGGCCCTAGTCTCGTTTTAAAAGATGTCAAAATGCGGCAAGCAGACGCTTCACCAATCATGCTCGATATCGGTGAGTTATACCTGGTGATTGATTTCTGGCCCAGTGTAAGCTCAGCAAGTTTGCAATCTACGAATGTCCGTCTATCCAAATTGCATCTTATTGTTGATATGCCAAAGATCAATGCTTCGGATGAAGACACTGCCATAGTACAAGCGCTAGAAACCATCTTTTTAGAACAGCTAGAAAATTTTTCGGTAGATAATAGCCAACTGACTTTCGCTACAGTAGAGGGAGAGCGAAGCATTCAAATTGACCAACTGTCTTGGCTTAATAAAGACAGCCGCCACCAAGGCCTAGGTCTTTTCTCATTGAACGATTACTCCAGTAATAATGCCAAGTTCATCTTGGATTTATATGGGAACGTCGATAGTTACACCGGCAAGTTTTACGCTCAAGGACAACAAATAGATATTGCGCCTTGGCTGAACGAGCTAGGTATCATTAATACTCAACTCGATAGCAGTGACGGTAATTTTGAAGTGTGGGCTGACATTGCCGATGGTGGAATAAACAAGATACAAGGACGGATATTACCGAGTACTTTTGCTTGGCTGGGTGAATCTCGCACGGTTCCTACAGAGGTCAAGGCCAGTTTTTATGCAAACTACATGGCATCTGCTTGGCGTTTTGTTTTAAATGACTTAGTTGTCAGTGTTGATGATCAAGATTTACTCAGTCATTGGGTTGGTAGTTATCACAAAGGAAATGGTGTTTACATAGAAAATACGACACCAATTGACCTGAGTAATACCAGTGGTTTACTGGGTATCGCCGATGGAAAATTTGCAGCTAAGCTTGATGAACTTGGTTTGGACTCTCGGCTTGAGAAAGCGCAGCTCTCTTTTGGTGGACGCGAAAACCTGACAATGCAAATTCAGGGCGTGCAATTCGCTTATAATCAATCTGGCTTATTGCCGGGTGTCGATGCTCTAGGCTTCGATTTAAGTTGGGCTGGCAGCAAAGGGAAGGTAGACATTCAACAAGACGATCTGCACTTATCTTCTGTAAACTTGTTGGAAAAAGATATCAAAGTAGAAGATCTGAATATTCCAGTATTTATTGAAAAACAACGATCTGGTTTCCATTTTTCTTTAGATGATATTTCTTTTGTGGCAGATGGTCTTGCAATTAAAGGCGAACTTGAATATGCGACAAATTCTGGATTTTTATCGCTCTTATTAAGCACAGAGAGCTTAGCTCTGAACAAGTTGAGAACGCTGTTGCCCAATCGAGTAATGGGGCAAGAGACAAAGGCGTTTTTGACGCGCGCATTTTCTGGTAGTGGTGAAGTGCAACATTCGAACATTCTTTGGCATGGTGCAGTAGCAAACTTTCCATTTACCGAAGATGACGGTGTTTTCCAGTCTGATGTACAAATTAATAACGCAGAGCTGACCTTTTCTTCATCTTGGCCAGTTGTAGAGAAGTTAGATGTAAACCTTCTTTTCGAGAACAATGCATTGTTTATGCGCAGTGACTCGAGTTATCTGAAAGATATACTCGTGACTAATTTTAGAGCACGAATACCAGAACTAAAAAGCGCATCCGAACTGATTATCGAAACGACGGGACGAGGTACGGGTGAAGAGCTTGCTGCATTATTTTTAGATAGCTCGTTGAAACAAAGCTTAGGGCGAATTCTGTCACAAGATGTTGTGGTCAATGGCAATTTAGCCGCTGACCTTGTTCTGACTATACCATTGAGTGATGCAAGCAATGTGAGGGCGCAAGGAAAGTTAGCACTAGCAAACAATAAAATAAGGATTGCCGCTTTAGATTTACAATTGACAGAGGCAAAGGGTTTGCTCCTTTTCGACAATCAGAACCTAGTAGTCGAAAATATCGATGCAATACTATTTGAACAACCGATCTCGCTGAGTTTAACTAGTCAACAAACAGATTCATATGACTTAGATATCGCGATTAAAGGGAATTGGGATGTCGAGCCACTGCTGATTCATCATGCGCCAGATTTACTCAATAGTGTTACTGGAAAAACTGATTGGCAACTGGATATAGATGTGGAGCTCATCGACAAGGATTACGAGTATTCAGCCAACTTGGTTTCTGACTTGATTGGCATAAACTCGACCTTGCCCTACCCCTTGGATAAGGCTGGAGAGGATAGCTATTCTTTGCAGTTGAATGCAAAAGGAAACAAGATTGCTTCAGTTGTGCGCATGATTGCAAATCAGGAACTTAGGTTTGAAGGCGCTATTCCCCACAAAGAAAAACGTTTCAATCGAGCACATTTGTCCATTGGCGAAACAGATTTCTTTGGCTTAGGGGCAGGCTTTAGTATCAGTATAAATTTACCAGAACTTGACGCCCTTCATTGGTATGACTCGGTGAAACAGATATTGTCTCGGCCAAAAAGTGGCACACCTGGTTACTTAGATGTGCCTGAACGCATATTTGTTGAAGCCGAGAAGCTCGTTTTCAACGACATAAAAATTAGTGATGCGGGAATAATAGCAAAGCGGAATCAAGACAACTGGTTTATCGAGTTTGATGCAGATCAGACACGCGGTACTGCCACCGTCTACGACAATTGGGTCTCGCAAGGCATCAAAATAGACGCGGATTACGTCAAGTTCAAAAAAGCGAAGCTTGCGACTGATACACAGGAGCTAGACATTGAAATCAACGAGAGTGAGGTGGCAAGTTCCGAAACATTGACCGAATCGACCCTGAATCCTACATCTTTACCCTCAATCGAATTTAATTGTGATGACTGTACCTTTGCGGGTAGAGATTTTGGCAAGGTAAATTTGGAAGCCTCGCCAAATGATGATGGCTTAGAGATAGAGCGCCTATTGCTAGATAGCGAAACAGGGCGCGCTAATATAGTTGGACAATGGTACAAGAGACATAAAGATCATTACACTTTTTTAGTGGGTGATGTGACTAGCAATGATTTTGGGCGTTATTTGCAGGATTTTGGTTTAAATAGCGGTATAAAAGACTCAGAGGCCAGCGTAGACTTTCGCTTAACGTGGAAGAATTCACCCATGGATTTCGCTTTTTCTTCCCTCGATGGCGAAGTAAATTGGCAGTTAAGTGACGGTTATCTTAACGAAGTCAGTGACAAAGGGTCTCGATTGTTTACTTTGTTAAGTTTAAATTCCTTGGTAAGAAAACTCTCCCTTGATTTTAGAGATGTATTTGCCCAAGGTTTTTTCTATGACGCAATGAAAGGTAGTATACAAATCACTGAAGGTAAGGCTGATACACGTGATACTTTAATCGACGGAGCAGCAGGCGAAATCGAAATTTATGGCTATACAGATTTAGTGAGTAAGCAGTTGAACTACAATATTAGTTTTGCTCCCAACGTCACCGGTAACCTTCCCGTTCTTGTGTACTTTTTTACTGTTAGTCCACCGTCTGCCCTGGCTGCTTTAGCATTAGATCAAGTATTAACTTCGACAAAGGTTATTTCTAATGTCAATTACGCCGTAACGGGTACCATAAGCGAGCCAGTGTTGACGGAAACTGGACGCGAGAGCACGGAGGTGGATTTGCCAGCCCGACGTGTTGCTCCGCAAGAAGAAAGTATTCCTGCCTTTGTCCCTCCAAGTACCGAAGAGATTATTGAGGTGCCAGCACAAGATGGTTAGTTTGCATGCTTTGCAAATGAACAGCAGTGATTGCCTTCAAGATAATTTGCAGAAAGTTGAAACACTTATTTCCCGTATTCCATTTAACCAATACGCAACCGACCACCATTTAATCGTGTTGCCTGAATGCTTTTCATTATTTGGCTGTGGGGGTACGAAAATGTTAGCCCATGCTGAGAAGCCAGGCAATGGTATGGTGCAGGGTCGATTATCTATTCTTGCTCAAGAAACGCGTAGTTTTATTGTGGCGGGAAGCAGTCCCATGTTGTCTGCGCAGCATGACAAATACTATGCGTCGAGCATAGTTTATTCACCAGATGGTAAGCAGTTGGCGACATACAATAAAATGCACTTATTTGATGTAGAAGTGAATGATGGTACTCACATTTATCGCGAATCGGATTTCACTATGCATGGTGAAACGGTATCGGTAGTCAACTTGGCATTTGGCCGCATTGGACAGTCTATATGTTATGATTTGCGTTTCCCTGAGTTGTATCGAGCGATGGATTTTCCTGAAATCATCGTGGTGCCGAGCGCATTTACCAAAGTCACAGGGCAGGCACATTGGCATGCTCTATTGAGCGCAAGAGCGATCGAAAATCAATGTTATGTTGTAGCCGCAAATCAATATGGTAGTCATGCTGATAAACGTGAAACATTTGGACATAGTTGCATCTACTCGCCGTGGGGGGAGTTACTTAGCATTATTAAATCTGGTGAAGGTGTGGCATCATCGGTGTTGAACATTCACGAACTAACAAAGATCAGACAGGCAATGCCTGTTCGATCTCATATCCGCGGAAAGTATGAGTAAAGATCAAGTAGTAAATAGCTTATTGAATCAAGGCGATTTAAATGTGCAGTCCTTAGAATCAGCACTTGGGATACTGCTATCCCACAAAAATGATTTTGCTGATTTGTATTTTCAAAGTAGTCAACATGAAAGCTGGGTACTCGAAGATGGGATCATTAAGGAAGGGAGTTACAATATTGAAAGAGGCGTGGGTGTTCGAGCAGTCAATGGAGAAAAAACAGGTTTTTCGTATTCTGATGAGATTTCTAATACTGCATTAATAAAAGCTTGTCATGCCGCAAAAAACATAGCGCCAAAAGCTGATAAGGCTCATGTAAGCAAAGTCTTTTCTAAGACTAATCCGAAAGCGATATACGGTATAGATAACCCTCTAAGCAGTATGCCTGATGCAGAAAAAATTAACCTCCTACGCATGGTGGATACTTATATTCGCAATAATGCGAAAAACCTTAGTCAAGTCGTGGTTAGCCTGACAGGGGTATATGAAGAGGTATTGATTGCCGCAAGTGATGGTACTTTCGCTACTGATATCAGGCCATTAATACGCTTGAATTGTTCTGTTTTATTAGAAAAAGACGGACGCCGTGAGCGTGGTGCTGCAGGTGCCGGTGGGCGCCGAATGTATGACTACTTTTTATCGAACTGTGACGAGAATATTCCTCTTTATCAAAAGTTAGCTAACGATGCTTTGCATATGGCTAGGGTAAACCTCGAGGCCATCCCCGCACCAGCTGGCTCAATGCCTGTGGTTTTAGGTTGTGGTTGGCCCGGGGTTTTGCTACATGAAGCTGTGGGTCATGGTTTAGAAGGTGATTTTAACCGAAAAGGCGCATCTACCTTCAGTGGGCGTATTGGTGAACAAGTTGCGTCTCGAGGTGTAACAGTTGTAGACGATGGAACCTTAGAAAATAGGCGAGGCTCGCTATCCATTGATGATGAGGGTACGCCGAGTCAGTACAACGTGTTGATCGAAGATGGTATTTTAAATAGCTACATGCAAGACAAAATCAATGCAAAACTGATGGATGTCCCAGTGACAGGTAATGGGCGAAGAGAATCATATGCCCATTTACCTCTACCTAGAATGACAAACACTTACATGCTTGCAGGTGAGCACTCGCCAGAGGACATAATTGCCTCAGTTGATAAGGGTATTTATGCTCCCAATTTTGGTGGAGGACAGGTGGATATTACATCTGGCAAATTTGTTTTTTCGACCTCAGAAGCCTACTTAATAGAAAACGGGAAAATAAGTACACCGATTAAAGGTGCAACCTTGATTGGGAATGGACCAGAGTCTATGCAGCAAATATCTATGATAGGCAATGACTTGCACTTAGACAATGGCGTAGGTGTTTGTGGGAAAGACGGTCAGTCTGTACCCGTAGGGGTCGGTCAGCCTACGCTAAAAATAGACCAAATGACTGTCGGCGGGACACAATAAGCCCGCCGAGTTTTGCTTATTAAAAACTTTGAGAAGGCCTAAGCATTTAGGCCTTTTTAATGTCGACAACTTCTGCTTTTTCAGCTTCCAAAATACTGTCAGCGCTAGTGCCTTTTAATAGCTTGCTTACGGCATCTTTATTCTTGGCTAGTAAAATGCCAAGTTCTTCAGACATTGATTCTTCCAATTCAATGCCTTTGCTTACAATGTAAAAACTTAAATTATCAGCAATGTCGAGCATTTTGTCGTATTGATCAGCTTCTTTCTTGTCGGTGGTAACCAATTTATCTACTCCCTTATGCTGTACAACATATTGGGTAATGACTGCCATTCAGTTTCTCCCCTTTGATTCTTTGAAGGTGCATATTAGCATTATAACTGTATAAATAACCAGTCTATTTGCTATTTTTTGGTATAAACTTTAAACAGTTTTTAAATGTCGTGCTGCTGGTCTCGCTAGCAATGTATTGCCAAGCTTGCATGTTTGCGTTGTGTGCAGCTTGTACATCGTATATGTAGTCGCCTACATAAGCGATGCTTTCAGGTGCAATGCACCAGTCTTCCGACACTGCGAGTAAAGCGCTCGGGTCAGGTTTGGCGGGCGCGTCCTCACGAGTAATGACTTGCGTGATAGGCACCGCATTATTCGATAGTTTTATGTGAGCAGCCTTTCTGCTGTTTCGCGTGACAATGGCTAAGGGTAGGTCTCGTGATTTTGCTTCGGTGACAAAGTCCCTTGCACCTGATACCCAAACTGCACTGTAGGCGTCCGCCAATTCGTAGTGCAGGACAATATCTTCCGCACGTTGTTTTTCTGCGCCTGAAAGTTGCCCGATATGACTGAGTATATCTGTGTCAATTGGGCATGCAAGTTGTTGCTTTATTGTTGAAAACGTTAAATTTGAGCTAATCAAGGTATCATCAAGATCAAAAATTATGCCTTCAACGCTTTCGAATTCAAAAATCATCTCAATACTTTTTCTCAATAGTTTTCTTATAGTTAAGCATATCAAGCTCAAATTTATCCTGATAGTTAGACTAAGGTATAATTAATTGGTCATTAAATATGCGTAAATCGTATTTTGTCTAGACGTAACTTGTCGCTAAAATACTCATCCGATCAGTCATTCCTGACGAGTTGAGTAGTCCGTAGGTATTTTTGTGAGTATTTTAGAAGAGTTATTATATCTCAGTTTCGCATTTGCGTTATGCATGTCTTTGTATTTCAATCTCATGCAAGCTCAGTTACTACGTCGTGTCAAATCACAATCTACTGTGGCACGCGGTACTCAGCATCGCCAGGCTAGCTTTGGTACGCACAAAATACACAAGATGGTTGATCAATTGGAGGTGGCAATGAAAGGCTTGGCTACATCTAACTATTGGACGCAAAATCATCAAAAATGTCATTCATTGTATAAAGTAAAGCTTAGGAACGAATTTGGGCAAATACGCGGTCTATTGAACGAATTAAAACAATTGCGGTATGACGCTGATTCGTTTGTTGCTGAACAACCAAGCTCAGTATTATGTGCACAACTCGACCTAACATCAGTGTGGGAGGCATTGACAAATTTTGCGAGCTTTCACGGGGTTGAACTGCGTATAGACTTCGACGAGCAATGCGTGGTTGCTTTACCAAATTCAGTTCTTGGGAAACTGATAAAAGAAATTGTCGTCAACGCAATTGTTCATAACCACGAGAGCACCGTTGTGCGTGTTGACGGTGGTGTATACGGGTCAAATTTGATAATAAACGTGCGCGACAACGGAGTGGGTATACCAAAAGAAGTGGTAAGTAAAGTTTGGGATACAGCCTCAGATTCAAAAGCAACGCAAAGACGCAGAACAGACGAAAACTTTTACTTAGACCTACCAACGGTTATTACGACTCTACAAGCATTTAAAGGCAAGGTCGAGATAAACAGTTCGGTCAGGCATGGAACACATATACGCTTATATGTCCCCATTCAAGAGTTGGAAAATTGCGCTGAGTTATTGACTGATTCCGAAAAAACTCAAGAACTTGGCACTTCTTATCTGAAAGTAAACAATGCATCATTAGTCCTGTTTGTTAATTTTTCAGGGGGACGATTGTGTCAAGAATTGGTAGAGGCCAATTTATCACATTACAATATTTCTACTGTTAATTCGGGAGATCAGGCGCTTGTTGAGATTGCTAACAGGAACGTGCAATTACTTGTTTTAGATACAGATATTGAATACGAACAAGCTATGCAATTGAGCTCAATAGTACGGGCAAGCAGAAAAACACGCGACATCCCCATTGTATTGCTTACTTTTGCCATTCCACAAGATATTCGACTCGAGTTTTTACGTAAAGGTATGACAAATATTTTAGAGAAACCTGTTCAAAAAGAAGAGGTATCGGCAATGCTGAAAGCTTGTTTGAGTCGCTTGAAACACACGTCCGCGGTTGTTGAAGAGGCGCTAGCGACATACACTATCAGAACATCCGAAATAGATTTTTCAAACACATCTGACGATTTTGCCAAAAATTTCGAAAGCATTGTTGAAGATCATTATGCGGATAGCGATTTTTCGAGAGGAAATTGTGCAAGCATGCTATGTATGTCCGAGCAAACCTTGCACCGACGCATTAGAGAAAACTTTGACACCAATTTCCGAAGCTATGTGCAAGAGTTTAGGATGCAAAAAGCAAGAGAAATGTTGCTAAACGGCGAATCAGTCACCAATACAAGTTTGAATGTTGGGATCAACTCGCTGTCGAATTTTACCCGTAACTTTCGAGCAACCTTTGGCTACCCGCCGTCAAAATTATCAAAGCGCACAATTCGGTAAGTTTTTAGGTTAGCAGACCCTAGTGGCCACTTAGTGTCTGTACTTGAGCAATATCGGTGTCACCTTTCAAGACTTTTAAAACGGCATCTTGGGTTAGTGTCCGCATACCGTCGGACATGGCTTGGTTTTTCATATCGTTGACTGAGGCTTCTTTATATACCAGTGACCTAAGTTCAGCGGTCATTTCAAGAAGCTCATGTACCCCCGTTCTGCCTTTATAGCCGGTGTCACCGCATTCGTCGCAGCCTTTGTTTCGATACAACTGCAACTCGCCATTGATATTTAATTCTTCAAACCATTCTTCACCATATTGTCGTTTTATAAACGCAATATCCTCAGGTGAAGCAGTATATTGTTCTTTGCAGTTACCGCATAAGGTACGGATAAGTCGTTGTGCCAGTATACCCACACACGCATCTGAAAAATTTACGGGGTCAAGACCCAAGTCTAACAGGCGTGTAATGGTTTCGGGCGCTGAATTGGTATGTAAAGTCGATAAAACCAAGTGACCAGTTAATGATGCTTCAATACCGGCATGAGCGGTTTCTTTATCACGCATCTCACCAATTAAAATAATATCTGGATCCGCACGTAAGAACGCTCTGAGTGCATTGGCAAAGGTAAAGCCTATTTTAGGGCTGACTTGCACCTGTTGCAATCCAGGTTGAGTAATTTCCACGGGATCTTCTGCAGTCCATATTTTCTTTTCAGGTGTATTTAGATAGCCTAATACAGCGTGAAGCGTGGTTGTCTTACCCGATCCGGTTGGTCCCACAACTAACAAGATACCGTGTGGTTTTACGATCATTTTTTCTAGGCGCGTCATATTGTTGGGCATGAGGTTCATTTTTTCTATCGGCATGGCGCCACCTGTTGCCAAAATTCGCATCACAACACCTTCACCCGCTACCGTTGGAATCGTCGCGACACGCACCTCAACGGATTGTCCCGACATCTTAAATGCTAACTTACCGTCTTGCGGAATACGTTTTTCGGCTATGTTGAGCCCTGACATGATCTTGATTCTGGCTATGACTGCACTGTGATGGGAGGCCGGAACCTGAGTAATATCCCTGATAACGCCGTCTATACGCATCCTTACACGAGTCGGTGCGCCTTTTTCTGGATCAACATGAATATCAGAGGCATTTAAGCGCTTAGCATCTTGAAGCACACGGCTAACGAGTCTAACGACTGCTGGCGCATCTTCTGCCATTTCATCAACACTGTCGTCGTCCTCTTCCAGTGATGTGCCAATTTCATCGAGAATTTCATCCATTTCTCCGGGGCCAGCGCCAGCGCTTGTTTCGCCAAGATATTGAAGTATTTGATTGGGTAAAGCGACGGCAATCTCGTAACTATCGATACCGAGTGCACTTTCAATTTCCATCAATAGTGCAGCATTATTGGGTTCGAGCATTAATACGATGGGATTTTCTCTAATATCTGAAATCACCGCCACATGGTTGCGTTTCAGATAAGACATATTCAGCTTTCCGTTGCCTTGATGTAAGTGGTAGATGTCGGGAGAATACGTGATATAAGGCACTTGATAATGTACCGATAATGCCTCACCAATGTCGTCTTCCTTGACTCTAAGTTCTGAAATCAGTCGTTGGATGATTTGTTTGGGACTGCTATTGTCACATATGTCATCTAAAGGTTTTTGCTGAACTAGACCACGATGAACAAGGTAGTCAAAAGGGTTTTTTGTACCGCCTAGCTCATATCGAAATTTATCCCCAAGCGTGTCGGCAATCTGTGAGGCGAGTTCGAGATCATGTTGGGAAAAGTCACCTGCAGATTTATTGATAACTTGCATTACGCCCATCAATACCCCAGCGTTTATCACCGGTACACACAAAATGTTGTCTGTTTTGAATTGACTTTCTTTGTCAAACTTTTTGTCAAAGCGCAGCCTAAAGTGTACTTGCTTGAGTAGTTCGTCGTCGTAGGGATCGTTAATGATGAGTGCTTGTTGCGCCATGGCAACGTAGCCAGCGACGGAGAGTGGACTGATGGGGACTTTTATTTCGCGAATTTCTTTTCCTGTCTTGTACCTAGCAACTAGATCTTGGTGTTGGCGCCTTCGTTGAAATAAAGACATCCGAACTGCACCAAACGTTTCAAGGATAAGTGGCTCAACCTCCTTAAATGCTGCGGTAAGTGTCGGATGTGCTTGCAGCCGTTTATTTACTTCTGACAACACTGTATTTGACGACGACTGATCATGCATTGCTATAGCATCTTCCTTTAACAATTATCTGAAATTAAACCCAAAGCTATATTATCCGATTTGGCATACTTTCGGTAAGCTGTACTCACGTCTAGCGTATAATATTATAAACCGAATAGGTCTATGCTCGCTTATCGGCCACTAGAGCTAAATACTTGAATGAATTAGGCTTTGGCGCTTAACCCGGTGTGACGGTCTTGTCTCTTATTATTCAGCATCGATGTGCCATGGTTGAAATTGTTAATAACAATCAGAGTGGGAGAAGACTCGCACATCGAGTACTTACATTCGTGATGCCTAAAGGCACAAGTAGTTTGTGCCTATGTCGGATATTTTTACAGTTAAATTTACCTTAGTGCTAAACATTTGATTTTATGTGTTTATTATTTTTGGCTTGTAAAATGCATAATAGTTAATATTGTTTAAGGTGACTTAGCTGGTCATATCAGTTAATATTCAATTTAGTTAATAGCAAATTTGGGCGTTATGCTCTTTAGCTTAGCAATTAGATAGCTTTGTTTAATTGTCTAGTTATTTTGAAGAAGTTGTTTAGAAGTATAAGTGCAAGTATTTCAGTACTTAGTTTAATTAAGGGCATGAGCGTGAAGATTTCTTTTCTTAAAACAATTAGCACTTTGTTGGTGTTAAGTGCGGCTCCTTTTGTATTTTCTGTAGAGAATACCATTGGTAAACACAACCTTATCCTTATCGAAGATTACAACTTCACTGGCGGTGACGTTGAGGGTTCAGCTGTTATTGGTGGTAACTTGAATGCGAATGTTGCCGCAGAGTTCGGAAGTCGTCTTGAGAATACTGATATTGCAATAGATGCGGTGACCGTTGTCGGCAATGTCGGGGATGTGAATGGCGGTCATGTGCAAATTCGAGTCTTGAAAGACAATAATTTTGTTTATGGTGGTAAGATTTATGACAATACTTCCATCGAATTAAATGATGGGGATGACGCAAAACTTATCCACAAGCCTGATGTTTCTATTTCCGATATTGTCTCTGAGCTTCATGCAGATACAGCGTATTTTTCGGGTTTGCAGGCCAATGGCTCTTTTGATAATGGCCAGTTTACGTATAGCGGAAACGATGAACAAGTCGTATTCGATGTAAAAGCTAAAGACATTTTTAAACAAAACAGCAATCTGTCATTAAGTGGTACTGATAATCGTACGGTTATCATCAATGTGTCTACCGAAGGTTTATCGAACAATGAAATCAATATCGCTAACCTCGGCATAAACCTGAATAACGGGTTCAATGGCGCACAAGCATTCTCGAATATACTATGGAATTTTTACGATGCAACTAGAATCGATTTCGGTTCGTTAAATGTCAAAGGCTCTGTTTTAGCGCCTTATGCTCATACCTTTGGTAGCGCAAATGTTGATGGCGCGTATGCCGCTCTGTCGTTCACTGGAGCGCGTGAGTTTCATAATTTCACCTTTAATGGAAGTGGCGGTCCTGTTCCTGTCCCAGCTCCGGCGGTGCTTTTGTTGTTAATTTCAGGTCTACTTTACATTGGCTTGAGACGAAAAAAGTAGGCATTTCATTTCAAATTCTAACGGTTGTTGATGTTTTCTGTGCAAGCATAGTTTTTATGAAAAGTGACTCATTTAAGTAGTCACTTTTTCAGTTAGTACTAATGTTTTTTTAGTTACAGCAGAAAACATGTATTAGGTAAGTTGCAAATCTTTAGTTGCTCTGAATGAAACTGACATGCTTTAGCTTGGCCAATACCAAAAGCTGTGTAGTGAAATTTTGTCCTTTTAAGCTAGGCAATTTTCATGAAATACGTTGTAAATCGAGCATTCAAACAACACAAGTCAAAGACAAGCAGCCTTTAAATTACACTATAACTTGTGCACAAGGTTTTTAGATTCCTCAATGTTGATCAGGCTCGGTACCCTCTATTCTTTTATTTTACTTTTTTATACGCTTTCCTTGTCTGCGACTGAAGAGCATATTAATAGCTATGAGAGTGCCCTAGTTGCATACAAAAACGATGACTTTGAATCTTCTTTTATCCATTTAAAAAACGTATTTAAAGATAGCCCTCACTATTTACCTGCAAAAATATTGATGGGTAAAGTGTTATTAAACAAAAAACTTTTTTCTGCTGCTGAGCAAGAATTTACCGAAGCCGAGTACAGAGGGGCGGATATCAATTTATTTGTGGTTGACTGGGGGCGCGCGTTGTTGGGCGCACAGCAATTTGAACGCTTAATTTCCGTGCGATTTAAAGCGCCATTGAGTGAAGAAAATACTTATCGATGGCAATACTTAAAATCAGAAGCCTGTATCAGTATTCAAGATTTGGTGTGTGCAAAATCGATTTTAAACGAACTACTCCTAAAGCCTTCCCATAAGCTGAGTGCTTTGAATAGTCTATCCAGAATAGCACTGGGTGAGAATGATTATGATGAAGCACTGCGGTTGTTATTGGAAGCCCGTTCACTTTCACCTGAAAACCCAGAAACTTTGCGTCTATTTGGTCAATATCATCGATTGCAAGGGGACTTAGCTCAAGCTGAGTTGATGCTTAAAAAAGCTTACGATATTGCGCCAAGTTCAATTATTATTTCTCGAAATTTAGCGGATATTTATATTTTTCAAGACAAATTTGATGATGCATTAGCTTTATCAAATAAGATTCTGAATCAGTACCCGCAAGATCCATATGTGAACTTCGCTAGTGTGTGGCTAGGGGAGCAAGCTGGGTCTCAAGACAATAGTGAAAAGGCTTTTCAAACCTTAGAAGCAAATTTGTCTAAGCTGTCAAAAGATGCGATAGCGATAGAGCCGAGTCTCATTTATTTGCGGGGGATGGTCAACTACGTTCAATCGAAATTTGAATTAGCCTTAACAGATTTTGATGCGTATTTTGCTCTTAACCCAGCTAGCATTGATGCTGCATTTTTACTTGCCAAAACACACGTAAAATTACAGAACTATCCTTCGGCATTGTCGATATTTTCAAAGCTTGAAAACCTCGCTGTTAACAATTTGCGGCACGGTCTTTTTCTTGGTGATTTATATCTAGCGAACAATCAGGTGTACAAAGCGAGTGAGTTAGTTGAAAAGCTTCGCACACAGTATAACAAGCTGCCTCAATTTTCTCTTTTTGAGTTAAAAGTATTGATGCAGCGAGATGACAAGTCAGCGGCCTTGAAGCATTTAGATTCAATCGCCGTGTTGTATCCAGACAATCAAGCTGTGTTATACACTTATGCGCTAACAAATCTAAATCTAGGACGATACGGCAGGGTTGCACAAACCATTCATGCTTTGGAGTCTAGTGGTGCAAATAGGCTCTCAATTGCAAAATTAAAAATTGGCTTAAAAATCAAGCAAGCTAATTTCGAAGAAGCAATAAAGCAGATAGACCATGAAATAGAACAGTACAAAAGTAAAGATGACGATTTATTATTTAATAAAGCCGTTGCGCTAAATGGTTTAGGGCGCTATAGCGATGCGAAAAAAATACTACTCAATTTGGAGAAGGTGAGTAGTCAAGACGAGTCACTGAACTTGAATGAGCATAAGCTGAGTCATCAACTGGAACTGGCAACTAGCTATGCGGGTCTACAAGATTACGAAGCCGCTGAGTCGATATATACAGAGTTATTGTCAGAAAACGCACTAAACGAAAGTTTGATCAATCTTTTTGTCGATTTTTTGATTGTAAAAGGTGACTATTCCAAAGCCTTAGAGAAAGTAAGTATCCTTACGCGAAAATTTGCAACGACTGCAATTTATGTCATTCAAAAAGCTAGGTTGCATATTAAACTTGGGGATTTTGAAGAGGCGGAAAAAGAAACAAACAAACTGAGCTACTTAGCTCAACAGCAGCCTTTGTTGTATAAATCGCAGAGTGATTTGTATAAAGCCTTGGGCAAAACTAGCTCTGCATTGAAAGCGCTTGAAAAACTCAGAGGCGTATACTCAGGTCAGAGGCAAATAGAGCTTGATTATGCTAAGTTGTTGATGGCAGTAGGACAGCAAACAGAGGCTAGTAATGTATTAAAAGTCCTGCGTAAATCCTTTCCAAAGGACGATGAAATACATCTTTTTAGTGCGGAGCTTTTGATCTCTCAAGGCCGTTACCAAGAAGCACAAAATACTTACACAGAACTACTCAGCGGCGAGCCACTGAATCAAGTTGTTCTGGCCAAAATGTATGCTCTAGTTAGCAAAGGTTACGCACCAGAATCATTTTTACAAGCGGTTGATCATGCAATCTCTTTGAATGACGAATATTTTTTTAGAAGCTTACGCGCACAATATCATTATTATTTTGGTTCTACTGAAACTGCAATTAAAGATTACGAATATATATTGGATACAGAAAATGCGCCGAATCAAGCGGCTTTGTTGAACCGACTGGCTGATTTGTACTTCTCCATCGAACCCAAGGAAAGCCTGCGCTACGCAAGCGAGGCGCATAGGCTCGAGCCGGATAACCCTAGAATACTAGAAACGCTTGCTTGGGCGCATGTTAAACAAGGCGAGTATTCAAAGGCCTTAGGTCTACTGCGCGAGGCAAGTGTCGTAAATAGTTTGTCGCCCCGTTTACAATATCGTCTTGCTCTCGTGCTTCAAAAATTGTCAAGAAAAGCGGAAGCCATCGACATACTAGAGAATGTGCTAGAGAGTAATGAGGCAAACTTTACGCACAAACAAGATATTTTAATTTTGCTTGCAGAACTTAAATCAAATAAAACCTGAGTTCATAAACTACCCACGGTGGGATAATACAGGGCAGTTCCCCTTACTTTTGTCGCAAAATTTATTTTTCATGGATGAAAAATTAAAGCTTAATATGGACATACTCGTAGCGTTTTTACGACAAAAGTAAGGGGAACTGCCCTGTATCATCCCATCGTGATAAACTGCCGTCGTAGGGGCAAAAATATTATTAAGTTAAATTCTATATTTACGCTTGACCAATAGGACAATACCTGTATAATTCGCGCCCACTGTCTAGCAGACTAAGTTGATTTTTAGTTAGCGACGTGAGTTAGCGGTAAAATTCTAGGTCAATGAGTGATTTCACTTCTTTAGGTTTTTACCACGCCAAATGACAAGCATTTTAATGGTTGTCGCTAAAGCAAGCTGACATATGAACAGAACTCCAATAAGGAGTTATCGGTTTACGCACATCTTTTCATCCAACTTTTAATAAGAAAGTTAAAGGAGTGAAAAGGTGAATTTTTTTGTTCTTTCGATTGGAGCTTAATCGATGGCTAATCAAAGAATTCGTATTCGTCTTAAAGCGTTTGATCACAAGTTGATCGATCAATCTACGGCGGAGATCGTTGACACAGCTAAGCGTACTGGCGCACAAGTTAGTGGACCTATTCCACTTCCTACTCGCAAAGAGCGTTACACCGTGTTGATTTCTCCTCACGTAAATAAAGACGCACGTGATCAATACGAAATACGTACGCATAAGCGTTTAGTAGATATCATTGAACCAACTGACAAAACAGTTGACGCTTTGATGAGATTGGACTTGGCTGCCGGCGTTGATGTTCAAATCAGCCTAGGCTAACAAGAAGAGGGTAATAACAATGTCGATTGGTCTTATCGGTCGTAAAGTAGGCATGACTCGTATCTTCACTGAAGATGGTGCGTCTATCCCTGTGACTGTTATCGAAGCGACCCCAAACCGTGTAACACAGTTACGTACTGACGAAGTTGACGGCTATCGCGCACTGCAAGTGACCACTGGCACTAAAAAAGCGAACCGCGTGAACAAAGCGCAAGCGGGTCACTTTGCAAAAGCTGGCGTAGAAGCTGGTCGTGGTCTTTGGGAATTCCGCCTAAATGATGGCGAAGGTGCCGAAATAGAAGTAGGCAGTGAAATCACTGTTGAAATCTTCAATGACACCAAAAAAGTAGACGTAGCGGGTACCTCTAAAGGTAAAGGTTTTGCTGGCGCGATCAAACGTTGGAATTTTAGTTCTCAGCGTATGACTCACGGTAACTCTTTGTCTCACCGTGCACCGGGTTCAATTGGTCAAAACCAATCACCAGGTAAAGTATTCAAAGGTAAAAAAATGGCTGGTCAACTTGGTAACAAGCAAGTGACAACGCAATCTTTGGAACTAGTACGTGTTGATGCAGAAAACAACCTTTTATTAATTAAAGGTGCTGTACCTGGCGCAACTGGCAGCGACGTAGTCGTAAAGCCGGCTGTTAAAGCATAACGTTTAGGAGTGAACTGATGGAATTAACATTGAAAGACGCTAACAGCGCTCTTGAAGTATCAGACGCCACTTTTGGACGTGAATTCAACGAAGCGTTAGTACATCAAGTCGTTGTGGCTTATGGTGCTGGTGCTCGTCAAGGTACTAAAGCGCAAAAAACTCGCTCAGAAGTTCGCGGTGGTGGTAAAAAACCATGGCGTCAAAAAGGTACTGGCCGTGCACGTGCTGGTACAATCCGCAGCCCAATTTGGGTTGGCGGTGGTCGCGCTTTTGCGGCTAAGCCTCGTAACTTCGAGCAAAAAGTAAATAAAAAGATGTACCGTGGTGCGATAAAGAGCATCCTCTCCGAGTTGGTACGTCAGGAACGTTTAGTGGTTGTAGAGAAGTTCGGTGTTGAAGCACCAAAAACTAAAGAGCTTCTGTCTAAACTTAACGCACTAGAACTGAACGATGTATTGATTGTTACAGGCGAATTAGATGAGAACCTTTTCTTGTCTGCACGTAACCTTTACAAAGTTGACGTTCGTGATGTTCAAGGTATCGACCCTGTGAGTCTTATTGCTTTTGAAAAAGTACTAATGACAGCAGATGCAGTCAAGCAACTTGAGGAGTCTTTAGCATGAACGAAGAACGTTTATTAAAAGTGCTTTTAGCACCTCATGTTTCAGAAAAATCAACACTTGCTGCTGAAGATGCAAACACGTTTGTATTTAAAGTTGCAAAAGATGCGAACAAACTTGAGATTAAAGCTGCGGTTGAAAAGTTGTTTGAAGTTGAAGTGAAATCTGTTCGTACAGTTAATTGCAAAGGCAAAGTTAAGCGTCATGGCCAAAGAATGGGTAAACGTAGCGATTGGAAAAAAGCGTATGTTTTACTTAAAGAAGGTCAAGATATCGACTTCGTCGGTGCGGCTGCTGAGTAAGGGGATTAGACATGCCATTAATGAAAGCTAAACCTACTTCTGCTGGTCGTCGTCACGTCGTTCAGGTAGTCAACCCTGATCTACACAAAGGCGCACCTCATGCACCTTTGCTAGACAAAAACAGCAAAAGCGGTGGTCGTAATAACAATGGTCGAATTACCGTTCGCCATATCGGTGGTGGTCATAAGCAACACTACCGTATCATCGATTTTAAACGCAATAAAGACGGGATACCGGCTAAAATTGAGCGTTTAGAATATGATCCTAACCGTTCTGCAAACATTGCTTTAGTGCTTTATGCAGACGGTGAGCGTCGTTACATCTTGGCACCAAAAGGGGCACAAGCTGGCGATGCAGTACAATCTGGTTCTGATGCACCTATTAAAGCAGGTAATGCTATGCCTATGCGCAACATGCCTGTTGGTACAACAGTTCACGCCATTGAAATGAAGCCTGGCAAAGGTGCACAAATTGCACGTTCTGCTGGTGCTTACGCACAGATCCTAGCTCGTGAAGGTACTTATGTTACGCTTCGTCTACGTTCAGGTGAAGTACGTAAAGTATTATCTGATTGCCGAGCGACTATCGGTGAAGTAGGTAACGCTGAGCACATGCTTCGTTCACTTGGTAAAGCTGGTGCAACGCGTTGGAGAGGTATTCGTCCAACAGTTCGTGGTGTTGCCATGAACCCGGTTGACCACCCACACGGTGGTGGTGAAGGTCGTACATCTGGTGGCCGTCACCCAGTAACTCCTTGGGGTGTTCCTACTAAAGGTAAGAAAACCCGAAGCAACAAGCGTACTGATAAGCTTATCGTACGTCGTCGTAACAAGTAATAGCGAGGATTCACCATGCCACGTTCTCTCAAGAAAGGTCCTTTTATTGACCTGCACTTGCTGAAGAAGGTAGAGGCTGCAGTGGAAAAGGGCGACAAAAAACCAATTAAAACTTGGTCTCGTCGCTCCATGATCATCCCAGATATGATTGGGTTGACCATTGCGGTCCATAACGGTCGCCAGCACGTTCCTGTATATGTCAGTGACGAGATGGTTGGTCATAAATTGGGCGAATTTGCGCCTACGCGTACTTACCGTGGCCATGTCGCGGATAAGAAAGCCAAACGTTAATCGGAGATAAAAATGGAAGCATTAGCTAAACACCGTTTTGCTCGTACGTCGGCTCAAAAAGCACGCTTAGTTGCAGATCAAATTCGTGGGTTGCACGTAGAAAAAGCACTTGAGCTTTTGAGCTACAGCCCTAAGAAAAGCGCTGGCTTAGTCAAAAAAGTTCTTGAATCTGCTATCGCGAATGCTGAAAACAATGAAGGCGCAGACATCGATGAATTGACTGTCGCAAAAGTCTTTGTTGACGAAGGCCCAACTATGAAGCGTATTAAGCCACGTGCCAAAGGCCGTGCTGATCGTATTTTCAAGCGTAGCAGTCACATTACTGTGGTTGTGGCGGATAACTAGGAGTAGATTATGGGACAGAAGGTTCATCCTACCGGTATACGCCTGGGTATCAGCAAGCCATGGAATTCAACTTGGTACGCTAATACAGCAGAATATGCCGACAATTTATACAGCGATCATCAAGTACGTCAGTACTTGACGAAAGAACTTAAAAACGCGTCTCTTTCTAAAATCGTTATCGAACGTCCAGCAAAAAGCATCCGTGTGACTATACACACTGCTCGCCCTGGTGTTGTTATCGGTAAGAAAGGTGAGGACGTAGAGAAACTTCGCAATTATATCACTAAGCTAACAGGTGTACCTGCGCAAGTGAATATTGCTGAAGTTCGCAAGCCTGAACTAGATGCACAACTAGTAGCTGACAGCATTTCAAGTCAGTTAGAGCGTCGTGTTATGTTCCGTCGTGCTATGAAGCGTGCGGTACAAAATGCAATGCGCATTGGTGCACTAGGTATCAAAGTAGAAGTAAGCGGTCGTCTTGGTGGTGCTGAGATTGCTCGTAGCGAATGGTATCGTGAAGGTCGTGTTCCACTACACACTTTCCGTGCTGACATCGACTACGCTACCTCAGAAGCACTGACTACTTACGGTATCATTGGCGTTAAAGTCTGGATCTTTAAAGGTGAAGTGTTGGGTGGTTTGCCGCTCCAGCAAGAGCAACCCGCTCCTGCACCTCAAAAGAAGAAAGGCCGTGGCGCTAAGCGAGAGGGCTAATAATGTTACAACCAAAGCGTACGAAATTTCGTAAACAGCATAAAGGTCGTAACCGTGGTCTTGCAATTGCCGGTGGCAAGGTAAGTTTCGGTACATTTGGCCTAAAAGCTATTGGCCGTGGTCGTATGACTGCTCGCCAAATCGAAGCGGCACGTCGAGCTATGACTCGTCACGTAAAACGTCAAGGTAAAATCTGGATTCGCGTTTTTCCTGATAAGCCAATTACCGAGAAGCCTCTTGAGGTTCGTCAAGGTAAAGGTAAAGGTAACGTTGAATACTGGGTATGCCAAATTCAACCAGGTCGTGTTTTATACGAAATGGAAGGTGTACCAGAACAATTGGCGCGTGAAGCATTTGCACTTGCAGCTGCTAAATTGCCGTTTAAAACAACCTTTGTAACTCGGACGGTGATGTAATGAAAGCGACAGAACTAAGAGAAAAGAGTGTAGAAGAGTTGAATGCTGAGTTGTTAAACTTGCTCCGTGAGCAGTTTAACTTGCGCATGCAACACTCTACTGGTCAACTTGAAAAAACTGACCAACTCAGAACGGTACGTCGCAGCATCGCACGTGTGAAAACACTTTTAACTGAAAAGGCAGGTGCGTAATGTCTGAACAAAAAATCCGTACAGTTCAAGGTCGTGTTACCAGTAACAAAATGGACAAGTCTATTACTGTTGTAATTGAGCGTCGCGTGAAGCACCCAATTTACGGTAAGTTCATTAAGCGTTCTACTAAAGTACACGCACACGACGAAGCCAATGTTTGTAATATTGGTGATACAGTGACTCTACGTGAGTGTCGTCCAATTTCTAAGAGTAAAACTTGGACTTTGGTTGACGTTGTAGAGAAAGCAACAATTATTTAATTTTTGCTTTACTAGTCGTATAAAAAGGTTGCCTCGGCAACCTTTTTTGTTATCAAACGTTTGTTAATTCCCCCCTAGTTTCCTGCCTCTGTAAAAGTTTCCTCTCTAGTTCAATCTTGATTAATTTGACAAGAAATAAAAATAAAATTGTGAATACAATGTGACAATTACGTGAGAATTTCCTTCCAAACTAAATTCGTTACTCAAACACAATGAATTTAACCACAGGAAGCAAAGAATGAAATTACGTAAATTTGCTGCATTTGCAGCTGTAAGTTTTGCATCTGTTGCGACTGCGCAAGCTGTCGAAATAGAACTGAGTATTACAAACTTAACACAGGGCAATTATTTTACACCGCGTTTAGTTGTAGCGCACACTGATGCAGCTGATATTTACGAAGTAGGTGAAGAGGCTTCTACCCCTCTCACTTGGTTAGCTGAAGCCGGTGTGATAGACGATTCAGATGATGCAAATTCTATCGGTCAAAATTTTGAATCTGCGCTTGGTCCAGCCGATTCAGATAATGGCTCCAATACTTGGCATAAATTTGGTGGTTTAGTTGCACCAGCGACTACTTTGACCTACACCTTCGACACAATGGATAAGCCATTGCTATCATTAGCCACTATGCTAATTCCAACAAATGATGCATTTGTTGGCATGGATAGTATTGAAATACCCACTGCACCCGGTACTTACCATTATTATTTAAATGCATACGATGCGGGTACTGAGTTAAACGACGAATTAAATAGCTTACGAACAGATATTTCAGCTGAAGGGGGAACCCCACTTGGTGGATTTGGTGCGCCTGGCGTAGCCGGTGCCGGTGCACCACCTGTTATGCCCTCAATGAGTGTGGGTGGCTCTGGTGTTGGCGCAAAAGTAGGAATCGATGCTGAAGGCAATGCTTTGGGCGTCGCAACTGAGGTTATCGATGGTACGGACGGTCCCATTCATGTTCACAGAAATACCTTGGGAGACACGTCAGCTACAGAAGGTGCAAGTGATCTCAATTCTACTATTCACAGATGGTTAAACCCTGTTGCAAAAGTGACCATTGTTGTTCCAGCATCTTAAGCTAAGGGGTATGGCATGAAAGATTTTAAGTTAAAAACTCTAGTCATCGCTCTCGGCGTAAGTGTTTTAGCTGCTTGTAGCGGTGATGACGGTGCGACCGGTCCACAAGGACCCACTGGACCTCAGGGTGAGCAAGGTCCGGCTGGGCCTGAAGGTCCACAAGGACCTCAAGGCGATCAAGGGCCTGAGGGACCAAGTGGTAGTTTAGCGACCTATAATATAGTGGTTAAAAATCTGACGCACGGGCAGCCTTTGGCACCGCTTGCAGTTATTGCTCATGAACCTGGGTATTATGCATTTAAAGAAGGTAAACCTGCTTCTATCGGGATTGAAGTATTAGCTGAAGGCGGTAGCCCTGCAATGGTAATTAGTGAAGCACAAGATGCCATTCAGTTCTTGGATGCTGCTCCAGGAACAGGGCCTATTCCTCCAGGCAAGCAAAGCGATATTGTGACATTAGTGGTGCCGGCGTTAGATGCAGATAACCTACATCTAACGGTAACATCTATGCTAATCGATACTAACGATGCCTTTACTGGTGTCACCGCATACGATATCAGCAATATGGAAATTGGAGAAAGCATTGCTTTCACAACCATCACTTGGGATGCAGGTACAGAAGCGAATACAGAAACCGCCGATACGATGCCCGGACCAGCCGCCGTCGCAGCCGGAGGTGGTGGTGCAGCTGCTGGTTTTAGCGAGGTGCGTGACGATTTGATTGACGCAGTTCGGGTACACGCAGGCGTTGTCACCGCGATGAATGCAGATGATCCTAGTAAAGAGGGTTTATCCACTTCGGTACTAAATCAAAGTGATAGATTTGATAACCCAACAGCAAAGGTTGTAGTAACACGTAGTAGGTAACTTAGTGTGAGTAGTTAAGTTACTTGTGTGAAGGAGGTACTTGTACCTCCTTTTTTTGCTATTCACACACTCATTGACTAAATGACAAGTCCTCTGATGGTATGTCTAAATATTGTGTTATTGGCTTACCATTTCTTAGTATTTCAAACTTTATGCTGTCCATATTGTGCACTTGGCCTGCAAGTATACTGAGAGCCCTGGTATCACTCACATCGGTACCATTTATTCGCATGATGATATCACCTTCCACTAAGCCAGCTTGCTTGAATAAGCGTTTGGATACACCTGGTTTAGCGTAAAGATGCGGGGATATACCCTGCAAATCAGACAAGTCTATTATGTGCTCAAGTATTTTGGGTCGATTGGCAATTTCTGCAGAAGATAAGTCTTTATAGTTTGATTCTGCATCGGCTTCTTTTTGTGTTAAAAAATTTGCATCGAATAATGGGATGTCATAAACATTTTCATTGTAAGTAAGCGTCACCTTGTCTACATGGATTGCTTTTACCTGAATAGCTTGCTTGAAGATAAAATCCGAAAGTGTGTAAGTTTCTACCATGCTCTCTGATTCCAGTAATGTAATATTTTTGTTTTTGTCGATGCCAAGCACCACCACTTGAATGGGTAGAGCTTGTGTTGTTGAACTTGGGTTTACACGCTTATCTACACCACTTGAAATTTTTTCGCTTGGACGGAGTTTGTCCTCGTTAGGCTTTGCCTGAAGCGCCTCCACTTTATCGCCTTTTACTTCGTGACTTTCATCAACATGCACATATGGCAATGTATGTTTATCATCAACTAATGAATATACAACAAAGACAAGTGCAAATAGAAAGCAAATACATATTGTCATCAACAGCGGTGAAAACTTCATTTGCAATTACCCGTTTAGTTAATCCGTGAATTTACGAAAGGATGTTTTATTGGTTATCGGAAGCTGACACGTTTTTTTGATGTGGTAGATAGTGAAGTGGCTCACTACCTTAATTCAGGAACCTTTAAATAGTGAACATAGTTAAAAAATAAATAAAAAAATGAATATAAAAAGTTCAAAAAATAAGTTCATAACTAGAGCTAATATTTTATTTTTTATAATTTCTTCGATTGAATTAAGAAAAAATCCTTTTAATACATACAGATAAAAAATGTTTAATAGTTGGCATAACTAGTGCTAATAGGTAATTATTAATCGCTTAGTTAATCGTAAAGTTAAGGTCTTAATAGCTTTATCTTGAATCCAGTTGTCCATTGCACAATGAGGTGCATTGAGGGGAGATGTAAATGAACTTGTTCAGTAAATTTTCTATTGTCGCTTGTAGTATTGGCATTAGTATAAGTCTTAATATTGCGCTTACTAAACATGTCTTTTCGTCAAAAGCCCCAGCAGCAGATATGTCATTGGTATTAGAACAAGCAGAAAAGCAGTCGTACATCATTCAGGGGGCCAGTATTGAAAAATTGACAAGCTTACTTACTGCAAATGGGGCTTCAATAGTAAAAGCGTTCCCCATTATCAATGCGGTATCTGCAGTACTGACCAACGATCAGTTTGATGCTTTATCGAATATTAAAGGCCTCTCGTTAAAAATAGATGCTGAGGTAAAGACGCAAAGCCCCATGCCAGCTCATCTACAGTGGGAAATCAATAACAACATCGCGCAACAAGTGGAAGCTCATCGCTTGCATACAATTGGTCTAAAAGGCCGAGGCGTCACAATCGCCATTGTCGATAGCGGCGTAAATGTTAACGGCGACTATGGCAGACGCTTAGCCGAACACGCAGATGGAAACAACCGACTGATTGCCAAGTACGACGCTACCAAAGGTATGGCTACGACTGTAAAGAACGATGACCAAAACGGTCACGGTACGCATGTGGCTAGTATAATCGCCACGCAGTTTGGACACGGAACAGGCCAATGGCATCGTTTTAACGGCATTGCACCAGAGGCCAATATATTGCCTGTGAAAGCTTTTGATGCAGAAGGTAAAAGCGACTATTCAACCGTACTAGACGCGCTCAATTGGATATATCAAAACCGCAAACAAATGCGTATACAAGTTGTCAACTTGTCGATGGGCACCGCGGTAACCAGTCGTTATTGGGAAGACCCTATCAATCAGGCAGTGACTCGTCTTTGGGATGCTGGCATTGTGGTTGTCGCGTCTGCCGGCAATAATGGTGAAACGCATGGTATTACCGTTCCTGGAAACAATCCCTATATCATCACTGCGGGAGCGGCTACAGACAATCGCACACCTTTTGATTTTTCTGACGATCGTATTGCTTCATTTTCGGCAATGGGGCCAACCTATGATGGCTTTGTTAAGCCTGATGTCGTTGCTCCTGCAACAAATATAGCGGTTAAACTGCAGCACAATATCCTTGCTAGGCAGCTTAAGCGTCATCCTCTTGGGCATGATTATGCAGAAATATCTGGCACCTCTCAAGCCGCTGCAATCGTCACTGGTGTTGCTGCGCTTGTCGTGCAGAACAATCCGCATTTATCTCCCGATGATGTTAAGTGCAAAATCATGACTGCTGCAAGAGCGGCGATAGACAACGGAAAATATACCTTTTCCCCATTCAAACAAGGTGCAGGTTTAGTCGATGCTTATGAAGCTGTGATGACGCATGCCACTGGTTGCGCGAATCGTGGCTTAGATATCAAAGCGGACATTGCCAACGAAAAGCATTTCGTAGGCCCTGTAGAACAGACAGAGTCTGGAGAGTTTGGTATTCGTTTGGATGATGGCACTCTAGTAAGTTCGGGGCTACATTGGGCGACAAATATTACAGACCTTCAAGGGCTGCACTGGGGAGCATCATCATTTGAAATGCAAGGCTTACATTGGTCTGGTAACAGTTTTGGGGTCTTAAGTGCTAATTGGTCCGGGAGTGCACTTGATATCAATGGTTTGCATTGGGGGGAGGGTAGGTTCCAGCTCATGCAAGTTTCTACATCTGAGGTGAACTCGGCTGAAGCGACAAAATAAGCACAAAACTTACTGAAATACATTCAAAACTGGATTAAGACTTTAATCCAGTTTTACTCATTTTTTTACATCCAGTTTTTTCAAAAAATCAACACTTCAATTAGTTGTCCCGTTTTGGTCAAGATGTAAACAAATGATCCGATATAACTAATACGTGAATACATACATTAACTAAATGATTGCTGACTCTTGTTCTAAATTGTTACGGAAATATTTAACCCTTTTTATTTTTGTGCTGTTAATAAAAGCTGCTAATGCTTTTGCAAACATGGAAGAGATCAGTTTCGAAAATATTACCAGTAAACATGGCTTATCGTCCGATGCCGTTACTGATATTCTCCAAGACTCAAAAGGCTTTTTGTGGGTTGCTACGCAAGATGGTTTAAACCGATTTGACGGCGAAAGCTACAAAAGGTTTTTACATTCACCTAAAGATCCAAATACTTTGTCAGCTCCTTGGGTTAGGGGGGTCGAAGAGGATAAATTTGGCAAAATTTGGGTAGCTACTGATAAGGGTATATCGATCCTTGATCAATATAGCCAGTCTATTAATCGACTGAGTAATGATAATTCAGGTATTAAAAGCAAAGGAGTAACTTACATCTATAAAGATGTAAATGAATCTATGTGGATTATAGGTAACGAAGGAGTTGAGCTTTACAACTACGATTCACAACGGTTTGAAAAAATAAGACTAGAGGATGACCTCGATACAGACATTCGCGCGACGGCAATATATGGCGTAAACAAAGAACTATTGCTGATTGGAACAGCCAATAAAGGTGTTTTCATTTTTCATATCCAGACAAAAAAGATCGAGAAAGCTAACATTCACTTCGATGTAAATAAGGGGATCTCAAAAAATATTAAGTATCCGCCAATATCCAAGTTTTTAATCGACCGCGACGGATATTTATGGGTTGGTACTGATAATTCAGGGGTATTTCGTACAGAAGTACCAACTTTCAATCTGTCAGAAAGTACACATTTGCAACAACTGCCTAATACAGAGCCTTATTCAATCATTGACCTCGTGCAAGATAACCAAGGGGATGTGTGGTTTGCCACAAAAAGAGGCTTAGGAATAATAAAAAAAGGGACTCAAGAGCATTTGATGATAGTTAGCGAACCACGCAGAACAAGCTCTTTGTTATCCAATAATGTTCAGGCTTTACTCAGTGATCGGAATGGGATTTTATGGGTCGGAACATTTGCAGGACTGAGTAAATGGAACACATTTGCAAAAAAATTCACCAGCATTAATGCTAGAGGTAAAGTCGAATACAGTTTGTCTGGTTCGGATGTTACGGGGATAGACGCGTTAGATAACGAATGGGTATTCGTATCACACTTGCAAGGCTTGGATAAAGTCAATTTATACACGGGTAAAGTCGTGCATTTTTCTCAAAGAAATCAGGAGAAAGATGGGCTCCTAGAACCCTCTGTTATGTCAGTGAAAGCAAAATCTCATGAAGAAGTTTGGGTTGGTTATCGATCCAAAGGTGCCTCCAAAATAAATACAAACACAATGAAATACAGTCACTATGAGTTTGAAAGCAATAATCAATCATCGATTGGGTTTTCCGCAATCCCATATATTTTGCAATTGAGTAATGAGCAACTGTGGTTTGCTACGTTCGGAGGTGGTCTAAGCAAATATAATAGTGCTAGGGACAATTTTATTACATACAAAAAAAGTGATTTAGATAGATTCACCTTAAGCTCCAACAAGATAGTTTCAGCATATGAAGCAAGCAGTGGCTTGATTTGGTTAGGGAGTATTGACAATGGGATCAATATATTTAACCCCATAACTGAGTCCAATTACCGAGTGAATGACAGTATTCCGACTGAGTATCAAATAAATGAGTTTATCACTGGTTTAGTAGAAGATGACTCAGGGAATATGTGGGTAGCGACTGCAGGAAAAGGTTTAGTATTGATGGAGTCAAGCAGTCTAGATCTCGGTCGTTTTACTTACCAAATGATTACTCGCGAAGACGGTATGCCTTCTAATACTGTGACAAGTATCGAATATGGCATTGATGGGCATATATGGGCGAGCACTACAAGAGGGCTTGTTCGCGTTAATCCCAACACTTTGCAGATAAAAGTGTATACAAGTGCTCACGGCTTACCTAGCAATGAGTTCAATTCACTATCCAGTACTGAATTGCCAGATGGTCGATTGGTGTTTGGTGGTTCGAATGGCATCACGGTATTTTCGCCTGAAGCGCTTGAAAAAGAAGTGCGCTATTTCCCAATTGAGATAACGCAATTTCAGAAAATCAATGACAGCTACATTCCAGAAAGCTTATTAAACGAAAATAGAGAAATTGTCGTCAACCATGATGATTATATTCTTGGCTTTGAATTTGCCGGATTAGATTTTGTCTCTCCCAAAGACAATAAGTTTAAGTATAAACTTGAAGGGTTTGACCCAAATTGGGTGGATGCGGATAAAAATAATAAGGCTATTTACACAAACCTCCCTTCTGGACGTTACACTTTCCGCGTAATCGGTAGCAATAGTGACGGCCATTGGAATGAAGAGGGGGCTTCTCTTGACTTGGTCGTTTTGCCTCCAATTTGGCGTACCTCTATCGCCTATGGTATCTACCTACTTGTTCTATTTATATTGCTTTTAATTGCGGCGCGCATTGTAAGAATGCGTGTGGAGGCGGAAAAGCGGTATCGAGAAAAGTTAGAAAACGAAGTGAGTGAGCGTACTCGAGAACTGCGAAAACTCAACACAGAGTTACTACAAAATAGCATTACTGATCAGCTGACAGGATTGTACAACAGGCGCCACTTGAATACGGTTCTGCCCGATATTGCCAAAGAAGCACTTGCTAAGTTTTCTCAGGTTATAGAACAAGGGGAAACCTCAACTAAAGGAACTGAAGAACTTGTTGCGCCTCGCATATTCTTTTTAATGTTTGATATGGATGGGTTTAAGCCCGTAAACGATACCTATGGGCACGACGCGGGTGACAAAGTGATAGAACAAGTCGCGAGTATTTTGAAGGAGGTTTGTCGCGTCAACGACTTGGTTGTGCGTTGGGGCGGTGATGAGTTTTTAATTGTCGGTCATGTCAACAGAGCAAGTGAGGTTTCTCAGTTGGCTGAGCGCATTAGATCGACGATTGCTGGCTATGCCTTTGATTTAGGCGTAGCTCAGCCTATTCATCTGTCGAGCTCGATAGGCTTTTCTCTATATCCCTTCTGTGAAGTACTACCCGATGCCCTAACGTGGGATCATGTCCACATATTGGCTGATAACGCCCTGTATAAGTCTAAAGAATTCGGAAGAAATACATGGACAGGCGTGCTTGCTGCCGATACAGCATTGCCTTACTCTGAGCTGAACCAAATTACGTCTAACGTTGAGCGTGCGATTGATAAATGTCTTGTACGCATTGTTTCATCCGCTAACAGCTAGAATGTATTGAACACTATTTTGCAAGACTACAACTCCTAGCCCAATTCTTCAAAATCGTTCAAGAAGCCGCTTGTGGAACTCGGTTTTTTTTAGCCTAGAGCTGCTTTTTTAACTTATAAAGCGTTGGCTCACTCACACCCAACTGCGCTGCGGCTCGCGTCATGTTCTGGGTGTTTTTTGATAATATACTTTCGAGTAATTGCTGTTTTATTACGTTAAGGGGTTCTATTACAACCCAATCTGCGTCGACTAAGTTTTCAAGTGATTTGGCTACTCGATGCCAGTTGAGTGGAAGCGTTTGTTGCATTTTTTGCGTATTAGCGCGTTGAATTTTTCTGCGTGCAGTACTAATTGGCAGTTGTAATTTTTCTGCTGTTTTCTTGTTTGTTCGCAAAGTTTGAAAACAATACCTAAACAGGTGTTGCTCAACCAGTTCGCCAATATTTAAGTGGTAATAATTGGCTGATCCATTAACTTCATCGAGCAAGCTATTCAATGCACTCGTGAGTTGATTCATCCACGTGTCTGCGCCTTCAACGATATTTTTTGTAGTGTGTTGAACGTCAAGGTTTTGCGCGGCAGGTTTTTGTATTTCGGTATTTTCAAATGAAGAGGTTTCGAGCGTATTGCTTGTATTTTTGTTATCCTGAGCGTGCTGAATAGCGGTGGCTGCTTCGGCTATTTCAACAGTTTGAGGTAGTTTCAGATCTTCAACTAATATATCATCACCTTCGCTTAACAAATAGGCCTGCATTAACTTGTTTTCTAATTCTCGAATGTTACCGGGCCATGGATATTTTTGCATTCTTTGCAAGGTTGTAGGATGAATGTGCTTTTTTGGTGTTTCGTAACGTTTGGCAAACTGCGTTAAAAAATGTTGGCACAACAGGGGTAAATCATCTAGTCGCTCCCGCAAAGGAATGTTGTGTATGTGGATGACGTTTAAGCGATAGTACAAATCTTGTCTAAATCTTCCCTCTTTAACCTCTTGTGCGAGATCTCGGTTAGTTACTGCGATAATCTTTACATTGACCGAGATGTGTTTTGTACTACCTACAGGGCTAAAGTGTTTTTCCTGAACAAAACGCAGTAACTTGGGCTGCATTAGCATCGGTAGTTCGCCTATTTCATCCAATACCAATGTACCACCATCGGCAGCTTGAACTTGCCCTATTTTTTCGTGCTGAGCACCGGTAAACGAGCCTTTAGCATGCCCAAACAACTCTGACTCAATCAAGCTTTCTGGGATCGATCCACAATCAACGATAATAAGTGGTTTATCTGCTCGTGAGCCCAGTGAATGTAGTGCATGGACAAGTCGCTCTTTCCCTGTTCCACTCTCGCCGGTTACTAGCACGGTGGTGTCAGTTTTTGCAGCTCGCTGAGCTTGGATCATCAACTGCTGCATGTTCTTTGATTGATAAACCAGCGTAGACGACATCAGCCCAGATTTTAGTGTGGCGACTTCTTCTGCAAGTTTGGCGTTTTGCTGTGCCAGACTTTTGTTCAATGCTTCTTCCAGTTGATTTCTGCGCAGTGCACGCCCAAGTTGGCGGGCAAATCCAGCGAAAAGCAGGTTGGTATTGTGAGACAATACAAATTGTTCTTGTTGCCCCGACATAAAAAAGCAAATGTCGTGTTTTGCCCCTATTGGCAGGAGTAAATAAGTGCTGTCAAATTCATAGTGTTCTATGGTTGTATTATTCGCTATCGCATCTTTCGCTAAGTGAAGGAGTAAATCTTGTGTGGTTTGAGCGATATTGTCTACCACTTCGACATCAGCCAAATCGTTAGAACTGAGCAGCACGTTACTGTTTGGTGATTGCGTGGATACTAGTCCGGCTAGTTCAAAATGGAAGGTCGCCGCAAGGCGCTGGACGACATGCAACAACAATTTTTTAAATTCATATTCATCGGCAATAATTGAAGATATATCCCAAAGCAATAGCATGTTTCGGTAGTTGGTGATGTTATTGTCTGTAAAAATTCCGCCTAAATAATTATAGTCTTGCTCGTTTTCTTCAAATTGCCCGAGCTCCCAAAGCACAATGGATGATTTTTCGGTACTTTGTGAGGACTTTAGTGCTTGTTCTGCTCGATTGATTAACACTATTGAGGGTGTAGCTTTTTCTTCGGAGGCCGCTTTTTCGTCACAAAAACCAAGTCCGACACTAAAGCTTAATTTGACTGCATTTTCCAAATAGGTATTTGCTTCAAGTGCATCTTTTAATTTGCAGGCGAGCTTGTACCCATCTTGTATATCCTGTGCATGGGCGGTAACACCGAATAGCGCACCACCAAAACGACATACAATATCGTCATCCCGCGTGTTTTCTTTGAGAACTATTGCAATTTCTCTTAATACATTGTCCCCCTGTACCTGGCTGAATTTTCTGTTTATTAGTTGAAAATCGCGGCAATGAATTAAGCACAGAATCATCGGACTTTTTTTGATGCGAGTATCAATTGCGCGTTGCATTGCTTCTTTGCTTTGTAGCTGCGTCAAAGGGTCTGTTTTAAGATGTTTATATTCTCTTATTTGCTGAGATTGACTGTACAATGCTGACAACAAAGCTACGAAGCCGCGTTGTTTATCACAAAGTAAGGAAGATGTATCGTGAAGCGCGAGCAACCAGTTTGGTAACTTGCTGTGGCTACACATCGTCAATGTAATTGTTCTTGTTTTTTGTTCTAGTTTGTCTATCTGACGGCGACTAGACCCGATTGCGTCGACCTTGTCGGTCAACAGAAATTGAATGCTAAAAGCAGACAATTGTGAACAATAAATACTGCACGGTAAACCTTGGAAATCAAGTTTTACACTAACACTAGGCGCAGCCGCTTGTGTTTGCAAGTCAGCGTCACCCATGACATAACGATATGTACTGTCACCATCAATTTCTACGATGTTGATGGAATCGCATTGACAATAGCCAGAAATCCCTTGAATCAGTTCGTGTAGCTCGAAATCATTTTCTGACATAAATGCTTTAGTAATAAAGATGGCAGTGTTTAGTTTTTTATCGGCACCAATCGTGCTTTTCTTAAGCTGAACACCTCATAAAGATTCATGCTAATCAAGCTCTTTTTACCAAAGACTTATTTCAAGATAATCAGCCCTTTGAGCTGACAATTTTATTATACGAAGATCTAGACAAATTAAGGGCTTTAGGTAATGGTATATGTAGTAACTAATCGAATACCATTTGCCCAAAGTAGTACTTTTGGTATCACACATTACGTGGCGAATATGAAGAACAATACCTCTATTGACTTGCTTGGTGCATTTTCGAAATCTGTCGAAGAGATATTTGCTGCTTGCACTGCTGCAATTCTATTGGTTGATGAAAACGCAAAAATAAGATATTGCAACGATGCTGTGCGATTTCTATTTGGCTACCAAGATTATGAGCTTGTTCATCAATCTATTGACTTGTTATTGCCTCGAGAGTTTCGTTTTGGTCATGAAGAGATGTTCAAACGATATTTTATCTCGCCAGAGCGTCGACAAATGGGAAATGGAACGGTTTTTCCCTGCCTCAATAGATCGGGCGAACGCATAGACGTATGCATTGGTTTAAATACATTGACCTTAGAAGGCGAAACGTTTGTTATTGCAAATATAACTGAAGCACAAGAAAGTTCTGAGGCACTGGCACGTGATATGCGAAGATCAGAATTGCTTCGCAGCAGAATGAACGAACAAAAGCGTCTAATACAAGTTGCAGATGCCAGTAATAGCAGCGTGCTTATCACCGACGAAAATCATCAAGTAACGTGGGTGAACAAATCCTTGGCTTTTTTATTAAACAAAAACATACAGGATTTGATTGGCAAAAGCCTCAATGAGGTTTTCTCTGACTACCGCGAAGAATTATATGACTTGTTTCAAGCATACGAAGACGGCCTTCCCTTAAAGCGAAGTTTTCTGCTCAATGTTAATGGGAATTTCAAAAACTTGAGTATGATGTTAAGCCCCACACAATCCCAATACAACTTGAAGGGAAATGTTCTATACATCAATGACACCACGGAGTTTGAACGTTTACAACACGATTTAGAGGAGAGTAGCCAGTTATTGGCTACCATTGCTAAAATTGCCAAGATTGGCTACTACACCTTGGATATTGAAACCAATGAATTGACTTGGTCAGATGAGGTCTATTTAATTCATGAACTCCCCGTTGGTATTCCCATGGATGTCGATACCGCAATTTCATTTTATACCAATCAGTCACGCCCAGTGATTGAAAAAGCCATCGAAAACTCTATTCACACGGGTGAGCCATTTGACTTGGAATTGCCGTTCCTAACCGCTAAAGAACGTGACATATGGGTACGTGCTGTGGGCTACATAGAGTTTAAAGAAGGTAAAGCGGCAATGCTGAAGGGGGCGTTTCAAGATATTACCCATATGCGTCTGTCTGCAATTGAAGCTGAACGCGGTATTCGTGCAAAAAGTGCGTTTTTGGCAAATATGAGTCATGAGTTGCGTACTCCCATTAACGGCATTTTGGGCGTTTCCGAAATCCTCTCTGAAACAAATTTAAGTGAGCAGCAAGCAGAATACCTATCTGTTCTGTCCAAGAGTGCCTCGACTCTTTTGTCTCTAGTCAATCAAGTACTGACTTATGCGAAACTAGAAGAATATCCAGATGATGTTCATAAGTCTGAGTTGTCGATTTACACATTGATGCAGCAAGTAGTGTTTGCCCATAAAGTTGCCTGTGAGCGCAAGGGCTTAATGTTTAGTATGAGAATCGAGGACGATGTGCCAGAGCACATGATGGCAGATGGGGAGAAGTTAGAACAAATTCTTAATAATGTTTTATCGAATGCGGTTAAATTTACGGTATTTGGGTCTATCTCCGTCAATATTACGAGAAATTCAGAAAATGAGCTTGTCTTTTCAGTTAGTGATACGGGGCCTGGTATTCGAGAAGAAGATCAGGAAATGTTGTTTGAAGCTTTTCGCCAACTCGATATGTCTTATGCCCGACAACATGATGGAACCGGGTTGGGCTTGGCCATTAGTAAGGCGCTGGTGACTAACTTAGGTGGCCATATTGGTGTTGACAGTGTATTGGGGACGGGCTCGACCTTCTGGTTTACCTTGCCCTATGAGCTTGCGTCGGTTAAAAGTGCGCAAGCCGTTAGTGTGAATATTCCGCCTGTGCTAATTATGGTAACAAAACAAAGCAAGGCAAAATGGGTAAGTGCAACAGAGCGTCTAAATGTTTCAATTGTAATTTGTGAAAATGAGACGGAAGTTCTGCAACAACTCAAACAAAATGATCAGATTAAGATTGTGTTATTGTTTGTCGAATGGCTTACCAAACCTCTAAAAGTGGTCAAGCAGGCCGTTGAGCGACTTATTTCTGAACAGCAAATTTTGCTTTTTTCCTATTCTAAGCGCGGAGAATCAGCATACCTCGAAGATTGCGAACATGTCATGTATGTTGATAGGATGCCTGATTCAACGAGCGACATAGAGGAACAGTTGTTAATTGTTGAAAAGTACTACGAAGCTTACATGAATTCGTCCTCTAGAAAACTTGAAGGTAAGCACTTACTCGTTGTTGAGGATAATGAAATCAATCAAATGATTTTTAAAGAAATGCTAAATGGTATTGCAGGGAAAATAACGATTGCCGAAAATGGAGAACTAGCCCTGACAAAACTGGCAGAACACGATGATATAGATATTATTGTGATGGATTGCCAAATGCCAGAGATGGATGGTTATGAATGTACAACAATCATTCGAAATTCTAATGACGAAAAATGTCGAAATCTTCCAATAATTGCTGCTACTGCACATGTGCTTAATGATGAAGTGGCAAAGTGTTATAGTGTCGGGATGGACGATGTTATTCAAAAACCCTTTAATAAGCATCAACTAATAAAAACAATCGCAAACTACTTATGAATCAAGCTGTATCACTTTCGGTCAGTCACCATTTTTGGCGTTACCTCTACACTTTCATACTACTCTTACTGTTACCATTCTATCTGGCCTTAAATTTTAAGAAGTTGCGGGCAGGAGACACCAATAAGTTATCAGCAAATCGCAGTTTTCTAGAACGTTTTGGTCGACTGCCCGATGGTGCAGATAGCGCAAGTGTACTATTTCACTGTGTTTCTGTAGGTGAGGTGAATGCTGCGGCTAAACTGATTCAGCGAATATTGGAGGAGTATCCAGAGCATAAAATATTGTTGACGACGTCATCTGTAACTGGTGCGTATCATGCTCAACAGGTGTTTAGTGACAAGGTAATACATGGTTTTCTACCGATGGATATCCCGTTAGTTATGAATCGATTTATTGCTCGAATACCTTTGAAGCTTGTGTGTATTACGGAAGTCGAAATCTGGCCAAATATGCTCAACGCCTGCTGGAAAAAAAACATACCTGTGTGTCTACTCAATGCTCGTATGAGTGACAATTCACTTTCAACATACAAGAGATTGAGCAAAGTATTCAGACCTGCACTTCGAAAGTTTTCATACATATTTGCTCAGAATCAATCTTCTTATGAAAATTTCTTATCACTTGGCTTGTTTAAGTCGCAGGTTCGCCTATCAAAAAATATGAAGTTTGACGTTAAGAAAGAGGTGGAAGATGACGCAAAGGCGCAATGCTTACGGAAGTATTTTGTTCTAGAAAACAAAAAAGTGCTGGTGTGCGCTAGCTCCCATGATCCAGAAGAAAAAATGCTATTGTCTTGTTTTTCTTCTCTAAAAACGACACATCCAGAGTTAGCGCTGATCGTTGTGCCACGCCATCCTCATCGCTTCGACGAAGTATTTGAGTTGTGCAAGGCAAGTGGTTGGAGAACAAGCCGTTACACCAGTCATTCAGATAGGCATGGCATGTTGAGCTCTGGAACTGAAGCAGATATCTTACTGCTTGATGTCATGGGTTGGTTAAAAGCAGCATACGCTGCGGGTGATTATGCATTTATCGGAGGAAGCTTTGCAGACAAAGGTGGCCATAACGCCTTGGAGTGCGCCGTATATTGCAAACCCATGCTTATGGGGCCAAGTATTTTTAACAACCCCACTATATGCCAACAATTGGCGCAATATGGGGCTTTGTCAATTGTCGATTCTCAAGAAGCGCTTGATGAGACCTTGGCTACATGGATAGACAATCCGAATACAGCCTTCACGGCTGGTAAATCTAGCCAACAGGTCTTGCAGTCCAATACGGGTGCTGTTGATGATACATTAGCAGTTTTGTCAGAATTGCTATAGTGACATGCTGAACTTTTAATGAACTTTTTGTTCAGCAATGTCACGATGACGGTAAACTGCTAGCTATCTGGTGAATCGATTGGAAAGCCTCTATCCCGCATTAGGGCTTCTACATTTGCATCACGTCCTCTGAATAGTCGATATGCTTCTGATGGATCCATTGCGTTACGGACAGCAAATAAATATTTTACCAGTTTTTCACTCAGGGCTTGGTCGTAAAACCCACCCGGTGCGCTGGCAAAGGCTTCTGCCGCGTCCGAAGTCAGTACTTCCGCCCACATGTAGCCATAATAGGCTGCTGCATAGCCTTCACTTGAAAACACATGTTGGAAATGTGGTGAGCGATGACGCATAACAATTTCACTCGGCATACCCAAACGAGTAAGTTGTGCTTTTTCAAAAGCGTCTGGCTCGATCAAGGCTGGATCAGTGGTGTGATACAACAAATCCATGATAGCCGATGCCATGTATTCAGTGGTTTTGAAACCTTCGTTAAAACTTGCTGCTTTTTTTATTTTGTTGACTAACTCAGTGGGAATAGCTTCGCCAGTTTTGTGGTGAACCAAGTAGTTATTAATGACTTCATCTGTCAACAACCAGCGCTCCAATAACTGTGATTGAAATTCTGTATAGTCCCGTACACCGTTATGAGAACTTGGATATTTTACATTGGCTGCCAAAAAGTGGAGAGCGTGACCAAACTCGTGAAAATAGGTTTCGGCATCGTCCCAAGAAATCAGCGTGGCTTCGCCTTCTGCCCCTTTCACAAAATTTGAATTGTTGGAAGACAACACATTTGTCTCGCCGTCAAATGTTGTATAACTTCTGTAATATGTTGCCCATGCGCCGGAGCGTTTTCCTTTACGAGCAAAAGGATCCAAATACCATAGACCAATGAACTTTCCAGTATTTTTGTCTTTGACTTCCCAAACACTCACATCCTCATGAAATACCGGTACACTGCCAGCAGGTGCGGGAGAAAAGCTAAAGTTAAAAAGACGACCCGCGACGTAGAACATGGCATCACGTAATTTATCAAGCTGCAAATATTGTTTCACTTCGTTGGAGTCTAGGTCATACTTGGCTTTGCGCACTTTCTCGGCGTAAAAACGATAGTCCCAAGGTTGAATAGTGATATCTGCCCCTTCTTGGTCAGCAATGGCTTGCATGTCGGCTACTTCTTCTTTAACACGTGCTAAAGCGGCCGGCCAAACTTGCTCCATTAGCGTCATTGCATTTTCTGGTGATTTTGCCATACGATCCTGCAGACGCCATTGAGCGTAGTTTTCAAAACCGAGCATTTGTACTCTTTCATGCCTGAGCGTAAGAATGGCCTTAATTATCTCGTTATTATCAAATTCGTCGCCATTGTCCCCGCGATTATAGTAGTTGTTCCAAACTTGTTCGCGCAAAGCACGGTCAGTAGAATAGGTGAGGAAGGGATCCATAGATGAACGAGTATTAGTTATTGCATATTTACCTTCCTGACCTCTTTCTTTGGCAAGATTTGCCGCAGCTTTAACAAATGACTCAGGCAAACCATCCAACTGCTCTTTAGTGAGGAAAATGTCATAATTTTCTTCATCAGCAAGCACGTTCGAACCAAATTGACGGTGTAACTCTGCTAAATCTTGGTTGATTTGAGCAAAACGTGCTTTGCCAGCTTCATCTAAGGTCGCACCATTGCCAACAAAATTATTATAGTAAGCGCGTGTAATTCGTTTTTCTTCTTCATTTAAAGAAGAAAACGCTTCGCTCTCATATACTGTTTTGATTCGCTCAAACAATTTTGCGTTTTGGGTGATTTTGGATGAGTATTCGCTGATTTTAGGCGTGATTTCGCGTTGAATCTCCCTGAATTCGGGGCTGGACATATTTGATCGCCATATGCCGTAATAAGTAAATACGCGCTGTAGAGATTGCCCTGCTCTTTCCATCGCGACAATAGTGTTTTCGAAGTTCGCTGCCTCACTGTTATTAGCAATGGCATCGTGTTCGCGCAAAGACTCGGCGATACCCGTTTCAATTGCGGGCAGTAAATACTCGAGATCCATTTTGTCGAACGCAGGTACTCCCTCGTACAATCCAGAAAATTCAGCTAAAAGCGGGTTTTTATCGTTGACATTGACTTGTACTTCTTGTGGGGTACTGTCTGCGTTCGGTATTTCAACTTGCTCAACACGAGAACAAGCGTTCAGTACTAAGCTCAGCGATACCGTTAAGGCACCCAAACTCAATTTTTTCATGTCTGTCGTCCTATGTAATTTGTCGCGGCGCTACTACTTTGGATGCATAGCGGCTTTGACTTTTTGTTTTAAGTTTGGTTGGGGTCTATTGATCTCTACTGCAAAATTGTAAAGCAAAGATCAACAGACCCTAAAGGAACATTGCCTAAATTGTCAGTCAAAAACAACCGTTTTGTGTTGGCAAATAATCACGCGGTCTTCAAGGTGATAACGTAGCCCGTTAGCTAGTGCATTTATCTCGCAACGCTTGCCTTTTCGAACCATATCTTCAACACCATCACTATGACTGATGCGCATTACTTCCTGTTCGATTATCGGGCCTTCATCCAAGTCTTTAGTTACATAATGACAGGTGGCACCTATCAGTTTTACGCCTCTGTCATACGCTTGTTGATAAGGCTTCGCACCAGCAAACGAAGGCAAGAAACTATGGTGTATGTTGATCATTCGTCCCGCCCATTCCTGACACAAATCATCGGGTACAATTTGCATAAAGCGCGCAAGTACGGCGACATCTGTGTTGTAGCGATGCAAGAGCGCGTTTATTTCGGCAAAGGCACGAGGCTTGTCAGAAAAATCAACGTGATGAAAAGGCACCTTATACCAATCAGCGTATTGGCGCATTTTTTCATGATTGGCAATAATACACGGTATATCACAATGCAATTCACCGGTGTGCCAGCGGTGCAAAACGTCATTTAAACAATGTGCTTCATGACTTGCCAGCAAGGCCACGTTTTGTTTATTACAAGCGTTTTTGAGCGACCAGTTCATTTCGTATTTTACCGCAAGCGCGGCGAAATCTTCTCTAAACTCTTGCTCGTTGAAAGCTTTCGTTTGTTCTGACAAATGTTCATCGATAGCGACAATCTCATGCCGCATAAAAAAACGGTTTTGTTGTTTGTCGGTATGGTGACTGGCTTCAAGTATGTTCACGCTGTGCTGCGCGAGAAATTCTGATACGGCGGCCACTAAGCCGACTTTGTCAGGACAGTCAATAATAAGCCGAATCGTAGAAGACAAAGTATTTATCCTTTTAGTAAATTTCGTCGACATACATCGTGTTCGGCTAGTCGCCAATCACCCATTAAACCATAGGCTTAGAATATATTTGTATGTCAGTGTATTGGGGAGAGCATAATACGCATCTAAATTCCTTTCTCAAGCGCTTTTGTCCGCAACGCAGACAAGGTTTCTTTTGAAGGAAAACCATCCGCCACTAATTGACTGTCCATTTGGAACTTTCTAATGCCATTTCTCGTCGCAGGCCCCATAATACCGTCGGTTGTACCGACGTCATAACCCAAGGTATTTAGTTGCTGCTGGACATTTCTCATTTCGGCAATACTGAATGCGGGAATGTCTGGTAATGTTGCTTGCAACTCGCCTCCGCCAGAAATTCGAGTGGCCAAGCGACCGACGGCAATGCCATAAAACTCGGAGTTATTCCATCGTAGTATGGTTTTGAAATTGGCGTAACTTAAAAATGCTGGACCTTGATGTCCCGCTGGCACCAATAATTTGGCTGGTATATCACTGGTGTCGAGTGGGCTATCATCCGCTTTGCGCACACCTAGCTGTCGCCACTCATTGACGGATTTGGTATCAGAGTTTGCTAATCGATAGTCAAAGCCTTGGGGGAGCTTAACTTCTCTTCCCCACCTTAGACCTGGTATCCATCCTAGTTTCCACAAAAAATTTGCTGCAGAGCTTAGGGCATCTTTTTCACTTTCCCACAAATTTGCTTGGCCATCGCCATCACCGTCAATCGCATATTGTGTGTAGCTTGAGGGCATAAATTGTGTGTGCCCCATTGCCCCTGCCCATGAACCTAGCATCTTGTCTTTTACAAGCTTTTCTCTATCCATCAGTTTCAGTGCTAAGAACAGTTCTTTCGTAAAAAAAGCGCTTCGTCGATGGTCACATGCTAGGGTAGCAAGTGAGTCCAAGGTAGACATTTTACCTTTGTAACCGCCGTAATTAGTTTCCAAGCCCCAAAAGGCAATGAGATAATGCCCAGGAATGCCGTACTTTTCGGTTAGACCTTTAAGAAAGCTACGGTATTCTTGATATTTTTCTCTACCTCTGTCGATGCGCCATTTATTCACACGTTTGGAATAATAATCGGGAAAAGTAGAGATAAACTCAGGTTGCCTGCGATCCAACTCAATGACTCGCGATACAAATTCAAGCTTATCAAACTCCGCATCAATCCGTGATTGGCTGACACCGCTGGCTAGGGCTTCATCGACTTTGGACGTCAAACAAGTAGCAAAATTATCACGTTGTTTACTTATGAGTTCCTCAAGCTCATCTGCGTGGGAAGCAAATGAAAAAAATGTGGCAATGCAGCTGAGACTCAGTATTAGTTTTTTCAAAAAAATTCCTGCAAACATGTACTCGTATTTCCTTAGTCAGCACTTTAACTAAAAGGTTTCCAGTTCTCAATCGCTATCTTGTCAATAAACGCTAAAGTAAATGAGTGATTTTCCGTTAATAAGTGAGTTGAAATGGATGTCATATTGGACGATGACATTTATCAAAAGGATAGCAACCCTCTACTTATTTCTCGTGAAACAAGGAATTCAGCGATAGGGGGGGAGTTTTGACTATTCGTGAAATGACCCATTTAAAGCGGTGAACAATAGTATGAACCTGTTAAACAAGCTTAGAAGCTTATCAATTCAAACCAGAATACTCATTTTGGTGATTATTCCTTTATTGGCAATCATGGCGTTGTCTACTGAACGACTCATTGATGCTGTACAACAAAAAGAAAAGATAACGCAATTAAACGAAGTACTTGACTATGCAGATGTATCGTATCCTCTGCTTGCAGCACTGCTAGAAGAGGCGTTTTACAGTAGGCTTCACATCGATCAAGAGAGAAACAACAACAAGGATGTAAATGCCTTACTAAATAAAGCGCGCAGAAAATCTTTGGCTGCTGAAGGTGAGTATATCGCGTTTATCAAGGACAATGATCTCTCCCTCGCTAAATTTGAAAAGCTTCACCAAAACATCCAACAATTAAGAGGCTTCTTTTCAAATTTAAAAATGATAAGAACAGCGGTTGACGAACAAGTGCATACCTCACAAGCATTTGTTAATGACCCCGCCTTTGGTCGAGAATTGCATACCATGTGGGAAATGACAGTGGTTATCCGACGCTTGGTGAATTCTATGAGCGAAATAGCCGCACTATCGTCACAAAACCCAGAATTAAGTAACACCGCAAACGCGTACTACAATCTTTTGCAAGCGAGCATGGAAACGTCTTTTCACAACAGTATGGTTTTTGCCTCGATGTATAATGCGTTAGACATTTACATCTTTGGTGAAATATACAGCAGCGTAAATAAGATACAGTATTTACAGGAGTTATTTAGAGCCTTTGCGCCGCCTAAGAGCTTGAATGCATTTAACGAAATGCTTCAACACCCCAATTATGTGGCTGCTTCTGAAGTGGGACTATTTGTTCGAAGCGATATATACAACAAACAAAATAAACCTGTACCAGTTGATCCTAATATCGACTGGGCGTCAATGACAGCAAAAGAATTAGCCTTGTATGAAGAAACAATAAATGTTGTTTTAGGCGAACTGATAGACAAAAAAGATGAGTTGATCGCTGAATCTAATGAAAAAGTGTTTGTTACGGCCATTATACTTATTAGCCTTGTAATAGTTGTCATGATAACTTCTACCACAATTGCAAGAAGTATCACTCACCCACTGAAAAAAATGGTTGAGAAGTTCAATTATCTCGCTGACGAGAAAGATATGTCTGCCACCTTGGTATTGGATGGTAAAGATGAGCTAAGAGAATTGAGCGAAGCCTTTAACTCACTATTGGCTAGTTTTACCGGTACGCTCAGCAAAGTCGGCAGAGAATCGCATCAAATTAATGTAACGACCAACAGTATGGTAGACGCGATGAATAAGTCAGCTTCTTTATCGCAGAATCAATTGGCCGCTACTGACAGTATCTCTGTTGCTATTAATGAGATGACAGCAACCATTCAATCTGTTTCGACTATGGCATCTGATACTTCTCGCTCGGTGCAAGAAGCGCATGATGTTTCGATTGAAAGCGTGAATAAAGCAAAACAAAGCGATGGAATGATGTCGTCACTCACTCAAGAGTTGAGCAAAACGACGGAAGTGATTGAAGCGTTGAGCAAGGAGAGTGAATCAATTGGTAACGTGTTAAATGTGATCCAAGGGATAGCTGAGCAAACGAATCTACTAGCATTGAATGCAGCGATTGAAGCGGCAAGGGCTGGCGAGCAGGGAAGAGGGTTTGCGGTAGTCGCAGATGAAGTACGCAGTTTGGCGAGTCGAACTCAAGAATCAACAGAGCAGATCAGAAATCAAATAGAAGCCTTACAAGCTGGTGCGGTAAAAGCCACCTCAAACATGACCAATTTACAAACAGAAAACTCTCAAGCGAGGGAAATAGTGTCAGAAACTGCGCAGTCTTTTGATACTGTGAAGCATCGCTTGGACGAAATCATGCAAATGGCGATACAAATTGCGACTGCGGCTGAAGAGCAATCAAGTGTTTCTAATCAAATAAATGAGCGCATTGTTGCCATTCGAGATGATAGTGAGTTGATCAGTGAAACCAACGCGTCAACAACCACGGATACCCAAGAACTTAGCAGTATTGCTGGAAAGCTCGATAAACACGTATCCGAATTTAAGCTAGCCTAATCATTTTTTTGGCTATGCTTTCGCGAGGAGCATAGCCGCCTCAGCTTTCTTCTTTACTGCTATGTGCAATCAAAGCCGATACTCCAGTATTATTTTCTGGTCTGTCCCTTACTTACATGCTTGCATGCACATCAAAGCACCAGCGCATGGCATTGAAGTCACAGCAATAGAGTTCATAATCATGTAATGCTACCCTACACCCTGTTGAGGCTCTTTTATATTAGTGCATCTTCTATAATAGGTCGGAAAAATGCAGGTGACAAACGTGGACATGTCCCTAAAAAACAATAATACACGGTATCAAGCCAATAAATTTAATGGGAATTTCACTCAATTTGAAAGTTAACTATTTCCTCATGGCGCCTTTTCGCTGGTTTAAACGTCATTTTTTTCAAATTCTGCTTGTTAGCATTGTTGCTTTGGGTAGCTACTTTTTTTATTTAGACGCACAGGTGAAACAGCGGTTTTCGGGTAACAAGTGGGAGGTGCCCGCGCAAGTCTATGCCCGTCCCATGGTTATTGCAGTGCAACAAGAAATAAGTCCAAATGAGATAATTGATGAGCTTCAACTGTTAGGATACAGGAAGGTAAATACCGTTGTATCTGTCGGTGAATATGCTTTCAAAGATAATAAACTAAAAATTTATCGCCGCGCGTTCAATTACATTGATATTGACGCACCAGAGCGCATTGTAGAAATCACTTGGCAAGCGCAAAAAGTCTCTCAAATCAACCTGCTTTCGAGTAAGCAGAAGTCTCGAAGAATCATGCTTGAACCATGGTTGGTGTCTCGTCTAGTGGGGGGATTAGATGAAGATCGTATGCTCGTTCAAGAAGGCTCCATTCCGGATATCTTGAAAATTGCACTAACAGAAGTCGAAGACAAGGCTTTTTATGAGCATCATGGGATATCACCAATAGGTATTCTTCGCGCCCTAGTGGCTAATTTGTCGGCGGGTAAGACAGTACAAGGTGGCAGTACCCTTACCCAGCAACTGGTTAAAAATCTTTTTTTAACACGAGAGCGCAGTTACCTCAGAAAAATAAGAGAAGCAGCGATGGCAATTGTTATCGATGCTAGGTATTCCAAAGCAGAAATACTTAATGCATACATTAATGAAGTATTTTTAGGGCAGAATGGCGCAGTGGCCGTACATGGTTTTGGCTTAGCGAGCCACTTCTATTTTAACAAACCGGTGCCAGAATTAGCTTTGGAAGAAGTTGCCACTCTTGTCGCGATGGTTAAAGGACCTTCTTATTACAATCCAGTACGTTACAACGCGCGCACGCAAGAACGCCGGAATTTGGTCTTGCGCATGCTCTTTGATGCTCAACATATAGACGCAAGTGAATATGAAACAGCAATTAATGCACCACTTGTGACCTATAAGAGTGGAAGCTTGGCTTCGGGCAAACATCCCGCTTTTATGGATAAACTCAAAAGTGAAATAAAGCAAGCGATTGATACGCAAGAAATACGAGAGTCAGGCATTAAGCTGTATACGACTTTGGATATTAACGTGCAAAGGCGGGCTGAAGGGGCAGTACAAAAAGTGCTAAATGATAAGCAAAATACTGCATTACCTGAGCTTGAGGCGGCGATGATAGTGAGTGATATTGACACTGGCGGGATTCGTGCGATCGTAGGGGGTAAAGATACCGCTTATGCGGGGTTCAATCGAGCCTTGCATGCCTCGCGCCCTATTGGTTCCTTGATCAAACCGATTGTTTACCTAACTGCACTCAGTCGTCCCGAGCGATATAACTTGGCCTCGCCAATCGAAGACAAACCAATAACACTTGCCAATCAGGCGGGGAAAACATGGCAACCGCAAAATGCCGATAAACAGTTTCGAGGCAAGGTTTTGTTAATCGATGCATTGGTGCATTCTTACAATATTCCGGCAGTCAATGTTGCAATGGATATCGGATTGGAGGAGGTGATCAATACGCTTACGCGCCTAGGGGTAGGTAAACAAGTTGACTTGTTACCTTCCATTGCGCTCGGTGCCATCGAACTATCACCGCTTGAAGTAAATCAAAGCTACCAAACCTTAGCTAATCAGGGAGAACAGATTAAATTGCACTCACTTAGTGCAGTTGTGAATAATAGCAATGAAGTCATTTGGCGACGAAATACTGAACAATCTCAAAGTATCAATAGCGATGTTGCATATTTGTTAAGCTATGCTCTGCACAAAGTTACGCAGGAAGGTACGGCTAAGCGTCTAGGTAAACGATTCCCAAAAGTGAATATGGCTGGAAAAACGGGCACTACAAACGATTATCGAGATAGTTGGTTTTCTGGCTTTGACCGCAATTTGCTTACGACTATTTGGTTAGGCAACGATGAAAATAAACCGGTAAATATGTCTGGTGCGACCGGTGCTATGGAGATTTTTAGTGATTTTCAGCGCAGACAAACACCTAAAAGCCTTTCACAACGTTTTCCTCCTAGTTTAACGATTGCTCATTTTAATGCGAGCTCAGGAGAATTAACCTCACCTGGTTGCGGGGAAGTGGTGAGCCTACCCGCAATCAAATCTTACTTGCCTTTACAAAGCAAATGTAACAATATTTTAACAGAAGAAGCTCAGCCAAAGAAAAGCAATAAAAAGCCATGGTGGGAAAAGCTGTTTAACTAACATAAGGCGGCACCAAAATGGTGCTTATTTTTTGTTTTGCACCAATATATGCCCTCTGTCTGTTACTTTTTTAATGTCTATTTTTGTAAGTGTATGATTATATTGCTTTTACAAAGTTGGCACTCTCTTTGAATTCGGTTTCTTAATAATTTGTTACACATTCAATAATAGCAGGAGCAATCTATGAAATTAGTCACTGCAATCATTAAGCCTTTCAAGCTAGATGATGTTCGTGAAGCGATATCTGAAATTGGTATCGACGGTTTAACCGTGACTGAAGTTAAAGGCTTTGGTCGTCAAAAGGGGCATACTGAGCTTTATCGTGGTGCTGAGTACCAAGTTGACTTTCTTCCAAAAGTTAAGCTTGAAATCGCAGTACAAGACGACCAAGTTGAGCGCTTAGTTGAAGCCATTGTTGGTGCAGCTAAAACGGGCAAAATTGGTGACGGTAAGGTGTTTGTATACGACCTTGAGCAAGCGGTGCGTATCCGTACCGGTGAAGCTGACGCAGACGCGCTTTAATGCGTTAACTAACTACGGAGAACAATAATGGAAATCACATTCGAACTTGGGTATGCATTAGATACCTTTTACTTCTTAATTTGCGGCGCCTTAGTCATGTGGATGGCAGCCGGTTTTGCTATGTTAGAAGCCGGACTTGTTCGCGCAAAAAACACAACTGAAATTTTAACCAAGAACATCGCGCTTTATTCTATCGCTTGTATCATGTACATGGTCTGCGGCTATGCGATTATGTATGGCGGCGACATTTTCTTAAGCGGTATCACTGCGGACGGTGCGACGGGTGCAGAAGAACCTGCAACTTATGCGCCTTCAGCTGACTTCTTCTTTCAAGTAGTATTTGTTGCTACTGCCATGTCAATTGTTTCTGGTGCTGTAGCAGAACGTATGAAGCTATGGGCTTTCTTGTTATTTGCTGTTGTGATGACAGGTTTCATTTACCCAATGGAAGGCTCTTGGACATGGGGCGGAAACCCTGTGTTTGGTATGTACACACTAGGTGACCTTGGTTTCTCAGACTTTGCGGGTTCTGGTATCGTGCACATGGCTGGTGCGGCTGCTGCTTTAGCAGGTGTGCTTGTGTTAGGAGCACGTAAAGGAAAATACACTGCTGATGGCAAAGTTGTTGCTATCCCAGGTGCTAACTTACCACTTGCTACTCTTGGTACATTCATCTTGTGGATGGGCTGGTTTGGTTTCAACGGTGGTTCTGTATTAGCAACTGCATCGGTAGAAAGTGCTAACGCGGTAGCGGTAGTATTTATGAACACCAATGCAGCGGCGGCCGGTGGTTCTGTTGCAGCTCTACTTATTGCTCGTGTTTTATTCGGTAAGGCTGACTTAACTATGGCATTAAACGGCGCCTTAGCTGGCCTAGTTGCAATCACTGCTGAGCCTTCAACGCCTACTGCTTTACAAGCGACTATTTTTGGTGCAATCGGTGGCGTACTTGTCGTATTTAGCATTATTGGTCTAGATAAGCTTAAGATTGATGATCCAGTGGGTGCGATTTCTGTTCACGGCGTAGTGGGCTTATTAGGTCTATTATTAGTGCCTATCACTAATGGCGAAAACTCTACTTTCTCTGGTCAAATCATTGGTGCTTTAACTATCTTTGTTTGGGTGTTCGTCACCAGTTTCATTGCTTGGACGATCATCAAAGCTATCATCGGCGTACGTGTTTCTGAAGAAGAAGAGTACGAAGGTGTGGATATGAGCGAGTGTGGTTTAGAAGCTTACCCAGATTTTACTACTAAGCGTTCTTAATATACTTAGGGAAGTGTAAAGGGCAGACTGAAAATAATAAGAATAAGACAGAAGAAGAAAAACTCAGTCGCCTACTTTATTCCTTAGTGCTAATGTTAACCCCGCAAATAAGCGGGGTTTTCTGTATGTATACAAGACATTCTCGTCGTGCACCGTTCCTTTTGTTATGCTATGTTTAATAATAAAAACAATAAGTAAGTAACTTATGAAACAAAGATTGTTGTTCGTTTTTTTGTTAGCGTTGGTTTGTTTTGAACTACGTGCTTACGATAGGGTAACAGGCGAGTTGTTTGCGACACGTTCAGAAGTCATTGCACAGCATGGCATGGTCGCGACAAGCCAGCCACTGGCATCCCAAGTGGGCTTAGATGTTCTAAAAAATGGCGGGAATGCAATAGATGCTGCCATTGCTGCTAACGCTATGTTGGGTTTGGTAGAACCAACTGGCTGCGGTATTGGTGGCGACTTGTTTGCGATCGTATGGGATGCAAAAAGCAAACGTTTGTACGGACTGAATGCATCTGGCAGAAGTCCACAAAGTCTGACAAAAGAATATTTTAAAGAACAGGGCTTGAGTAAGATACCTAAGTATGGCTCTTTGCCTGTCTCCGTACCCGGTGCAGTTGACGGGTGGTTTATGCTAAACGAGCGATTTGGCTCACGTGATATGGCAGAATTGCTCGCCCCTACCATTGAGTATGCCAGAAATGGATTTCCTGTTTCTGAACTCATTGCACACTATCTTTCACTTAGTCAAGAACGACTCGGTCATTACCCAGGGTTTACAGAAACATACACGGTTGATGGAAAAACACCGAGCAAGGGACAGATCTTCTCCAATCCCAATTTGGCGGCGACCTATGAAAAAATCGCCAGTGGCGGGCGTGACGCTTTTTATAAAGGTGATATTGCGCGCACCATTGATGCTTTCATGAAAAAACAGGGAGGCTTTTTATCGTATCAAGATATGGCCGCGCATTATTCTGAATGGGTAGACCCGGTTTCAACCAGCTACAGGGGCTATGATGTTTGGGAGTTACCGCCTAATGGACAAGGGATTGCGGCGCTACAAATTTTAAATGTCCTCGAATTATATGATATTGAAGGTATGGGAAGAGATTCTCCTGAATTCATCCACACCTTTGTCGAAGCTAAAAAACTCGCATTCGAAGATCGTGCTAAATTTTACTCGGATCCGATGTTTAATGAGATACCTGTTGGTAAGCTCATTTCTAAAGATTATGCGAAGGAGCGGCAACAATTAATATCGCCTGATCGCGCGGCCAAACGCGTAGATGCAGGGCTAAACGAAGGCGATACCATTTACCTCACAGTAGCAGATAAGTTTGGCAATATGGTGTCACTGATCCAAAGCAATTACCGAGGCATGGGGTCGGGCATGATACCGACGGATTTGGGGTTTATGTTGCAAAATCGCGGTGAAATGTTCGCCTTGAAAGACGGGCATTACAATGAATTCGCACCAGGGAAACGCCCGTTTCACACAATTATCCCTGCTTTTGTGACAAAAAATAGCAAACCCTTAATGAGCTTTGGCGTAATGGGTGGGGGCACTCAGCCCCAGATGCATGCCCAAATTATTGTGAACATGATAGATTTTGGTATGAACTTACAAGAAGCCGGTGATGCGCCGCGTATTTTACATTCTGGGTCTAGTACGCCCGAGGGTGATCTTATGACAGACGGCGGATATGTCAGCTTAGAGTCGGGATTTTCTGCAAAAACACGACGAGAGCTTATGAAAAAAGGGCATAAACTACAAGACGTAGTAGGCGCTTACGGCGGGTACCAAGCAATTTTGTTTGACCAAGAACAAGGTGTGTATTATGGCGCATCTGAATCACGCAAGGATGGGCAAGCTGTTGGTTATTAAGATTAAGCGAAAAAGACCGTACTCAGCGGGAAAGTCTATGTGTTCAAATAATATAGAGAAGCATATATGAGCCAGGCACAAAAGGGGGTATGTGCAGAACCCAACTTGCATGCTCAATATCTGCTTTTTAATGTAGTAGACGACGACTTTGCGACTATTAGAAGCAAACTCGCGGCATGCCTTGATATATTCGACTACTATGAAGATGAACATTATGAAGCCATGGTATCGGGTTTAATCGGAATAGGCAGTAATTTTTGGTCAGACATCTACCCAGAAAGTAAGCCTCAAGGGTTATTACCCTTTCCTGATATGCAATGCGATGACCGATGTGCACCTGTCATGTTAGCTGACATTTTTATACAAATTAGGGCTGATCGTCTCGATATTTGTCACGAAATGGGTATTAAAATTGTCGAACTACTTAAAATGCATACCGAAATGGTAGAGCAAGTAAGAGCGTTTCGCTATTTAGATGGTCGCGATCTCACAGGCTATGTGATTACCGATGACAATCCGAGAGGAATAAAGAAATTTGATATTGCTGTGGTAGGTGATAATGACCCCGAATATGCAGGGGGCAGCTACATACATATTCAGCGCTACAGGCACGACATGGTGCGTTGGGATGCTTTGTCTGATGCCAGGCAAGAAAAAGTCATTGGGCGAACTAGAGAGCACAACTTGCCCGTCGTCGATTCTGGGCTCTCTACTCATGCTTTTAGAACCAAAGTGACAGGTCCAAATGGTGAATATCCTACCTTGCTCAATCAAAGCATGCCGTATGGAAACATGAGTGTCCAGGGTTTGTATTTTGTGAGTTGCGCGCGTGACCCAATGGCCTTTCGAAACTATCTGCATAGTCGCATTTATGGTGATCAACACGGGCACTACGACCGTTTACTTGATTACACAAACGCTGAGACAGGCGCGGCATTTTTTGCCCCGTCCATTGCTTACATCCGACGGCAAGCTGGCTAGTGAAGTGAATAAATTGTTTTACAAAGCAACAATGCCATTCCATTTGCTGTCTTGTTTAGCTTGTTGAATGATTTTTGCATGATGAAGAATCACCTTATCGCTTGGATGTTCTGCGAGTAATTTATGAATAATGTCTTCCGCTTTATCGACGTTGCCAGCTTTTCTTAGTTGAATCACTTCTAAAATTGGTTCACTTGTTGCCAGTTTTGCTTTGCGCTCTTCATCACTAAAATGGGATAAGACCTCTGCAACGCATACATCTACTGATTTGCCTTTCAAACGAATGTTTTCAACAATACGATACTCAATCCCAGAGGAGGGGGGCGTAATTGTGACGCATTCTTCACTTACTAGTATATCACTGCCAAAATAATCGTTCAGTGTTTCTATGCGTTGTGCAACGTTAACGGCGTCGCCGATAACGGTTGTATCCATGCGGTCATCCGAGCCGACTGTTCCAATTACCACTGGACCAAAATGAATACCGACGCCATTGCGAATGGGTGGGTACCCCACATTTTGACGATGCATATTGTAGAGTTTTAGCGCTTTTTGAATACCGACCGCGGCACTTAGTGCATCGCGGGCTTTGTCTGCCTCTGCACCCGCTGGGTTGTCGAATACAGCCATGATCGCGTCGCCGATAAATTTGTCAATAAAGCCGTTGTTTTCGTGAATTGGCGCGTTCATTCTTAAAAAGTATGAATTTAAAAAATTCATCAGCTGTTGTGGCGTCATTTTTTCAGACAAACCCGTAAAGCCACGAATATCACAAAACATAATCGCGACTTTATCTTCATCCGCTCTACCCAGTTCGAGGGTAGTCGACCCTGTTTTTGTGAAGTGGGCGACAAATTGCCGCGGCACAAATTTTTGAAAGGTCTGGTGAAGCGCCATCGCTTCGTCTGCTTTCTTTTGAATGAGGGCGGTTTTATCAATATCTTGTATTGAATTAGACAAACTATCGGCTTCGTATTCTTGTTGGCGCCTTAGTCGCAACCACATAATGGTGATAACGAGCGAGTATACGGCAAACAAAACTAACAACACCACGCCCAAAAACAAAGGTATAAGCATTGAAGCTAGGGATACTTCCATTTATTACTTCTCGATAGACGCAAAAACAGTGTTAACCGCTTGTAAGGTGGCGTCCACAATATCTTTGGTGTGTTGCTTCGATACAAATCCAGCTTCGAATGAAGCGGGCGCTAAATATACACCTTGTTCTAACATACCATGATAAAATTGATTAAATTGTTTGGTATTACAGTTTATGGCTTGCTGATAGTTGGTCACTTTCTCTACATCAGTAAAAAAGAAACCAAACATACTGCCCGCGTAATTTATCGTCATGGGTATACCATGCGAGTGTGCTAAATCTCTGATGCCTTCCGCCAGTATTTTTGTGTTTTCAAAAATTGAATCATAAAAGCCTTCTGCAGTGATTTGACTCAATGCTGCTAATCCTGCCGCCATTGCTACAGGGTTACCAGACAAGGTACCCGCTTGATAAATCGGTCCTGTTGGCGCAATGTGTGTTATAATATCGCGTTTGCCTCCGAATGCCCCCACTGGCATGCCGCCACCAATGACTTTCCCGAGACAGGTTAAGTCAGGTGTAACTTGATAGTGTGCCTGTGCACCACCTTTTGCTACACGGAAACCAGTCATGACTTCATCAAAAATGAGTACACTTTTGTATTTGTCGCAAATGCTTCTTAAACCCTCTAGAAAGCCTGGTACTGGAGGAATACAATTCATGTTTCCAGCGACCGGCTCTACAATTATGCAGGCAATATCCTCTGGGTATTGATCAAATGCTGCTTGCACGGATGCCAAGTTATTGAATTCGACTGTTAATGTATGCTGCGCAAAGTCTTCAGGTACACCCGGCGAAGACGGCACACCAAGAGTTAAGGCACCAGAACCGGCTTTAACCAGTAAAGAGTCTGCGTGCCCATGGTAACACCCTTCGAACTTGAGGATTTTGTTTCGATTGGTGTAGCCTCTTGCCAGCCTTATTGCGCTCATTGTTGCTTCGGTACCAGAATTCACCATACGAACCATTTCCATCGAAGGCACCGTTTCACTGACTAATTCTGCCATGATAATTTCAGCTTCGGTTGGCGCGCCATAGCTTAAGCCATTTTCAGCGGCTGAAATCACAGCCTCTCTTACTTCTGCATTGTTGTGCCCGAGTACCATAGGCCCCCATGATTGAATATAGTCTATGTAGCGTTTGCCATCTACATCCCACATGTAAGGGCCATCGGCTTTTTGAATGAACCGTGGAGTACCTCCAACAGCTTTAAAAGCGCGAACGGGCGAGTTTACACCGCCCGGAATTGTTTGCTGCGCACGTGCAAAAAGGGTTTCAGACTTACTCATGTATTATTTACTCTTATTTGAATACCAATGTACCGGACGGTCAAAATCACTGATTTTATCGGCTACACCTAATGTGAGTGCAAATAAAGCCATACGTACGAGTACACCATTGTCAGTTTGCCGAAAAATAGCAAGATTGGGGTTTTTATTTAGATCATTGTCGAGTTCATTCGCCTCAGCGCGTGAATCTCTTGGCAAAGGATGCATAATGACCGTTTGTGACTTAAAGTGTTGGGTGTAGATTTGTTGATTTAATCTAAACTTACCCCTGTATTTGTTTGCTTCTTCTTGAGAGGGGAATCGTTCTTCTTGAATGCGGGTTTGATAGCAAATGTCTGCCTCAACAATTCCCTCTAATTGATCACTGATCACTAATTGATGACCCGCTTTTTCAATCAGATCGCAAATGCTTTGCGGCATGGCAAGCTCTTTAGGCGAAATCAGAGTAAACCGTATGTTGTCAAAATGCGTGAGCATTTTTGCCAAACTGTGGACGGTACGCCCAAACTTTAAATCACCTATCATCGCAATATGCAAGTTATCTATTGATTGCCCGTATGAGCCGCGCTCTTTAGCAATCGTGTATAAGTCGAGCAAGGCTTGAGTGGGGTGCTCATTGGCACCGTCGCCGCCATTGATGACCGGCACACGACTGCCCTCAGAAAACTCTGCAACCGAGCCTGCATGGGGGTGGCGCATTGCAATAATATCGCTATAACCACTGAGCACCCTCGCTGTGTCATACAATGATTCGCCTTTGGCTAAAGCGGAGGTACTCATGCCGGTTGTTTCTCTGACTTCACCACCTAATAGGTTAAATGCAGTACCAAAACTCACTCGGGTTCGTGTGCTCGCTTCAAAGAAAAGATTGCCTAAGATTGCACCCTCAAGCACGGTCGTTCTTTTCTCTCTTTTTGCGTATGGGGTCATCGTATCAGCAACTGCAAAAACTCGCTCAACGGCTTCTCTGTCAAACTGATTGACACTTAAAATATGTTGTCCAATAAAGCTTTGCATAAGTTTTACATTTTTTAAGACGATGCCGGAGTGTAGCAAATTTTGGTGTTGGCATGCTATTTTTTCTAATCTCTAAAGATACTTTAGATAGAGCTCAATACCTGATTTTGTTGCAACTAAGTATAGGCATGATTAGTTTAAGTGGGACACTGAGTGGTAAAGGTCAACAGCCCCTAATAATGGCAATGAGCTTATTGGCTGTTTTTTTCGCATGTAATGCAAATTTGTCAGGCGGCATGTCAAAGGGTAAGTGAAGTAAGCTTTTCATATGAAAATCAAACTCAAGTAAATTGAAGAAGTCCACGGCGACTTCCCTTGCTTGCTCGGGCGCGAGTGCGCTTTCTGGATGAGCCTGCAATATCTCCGCGACGAGCTGAAGACTGCGTTCTGGTCCCGCTTTGTAAAACAACTCTGAGACATGAGGGTTGACTACTGACTCACCAATGATAACCGTGAACATATTGATAATTTCAGGATCGGTAAATAGCGCGAGAAAGCGCATACTGATTTCTTCGAGTATCTCCTTTAGCGGGGCTGTGCGTATGCAAATATTTGTTTCATCAATTTGGTAGGTGATGCACTTTAATTCGATAACTGCGTTAAACAAAGCATCTTTGTTGGCAAAATGAGAATAGACGGTTTGTTTACTTACCCCACTGTGTTTGGCTACGGTATCCATTGATGTGCGTTCATAGCCGCTTGACAAGAACAATTGCCCTGCGCTTTGCAAAATTTGTAGCCGTTTCTCGGCACTTTTAGGTCTACCGAGACTTTTTGTTGTCATGTTTAACCTACACTTACTGTTTTTTGACTGTGAAATTGCACACCAAAGGTCATCAGACCCTAACAAAAATAGCCTTGTTTGAAAAATAAACCTCAACCAAAAATGAGCAACACCGAGCAGCTTAGGACTAACTCTCAGTTGCAGGTTAAATAAAATTTAACATTATCAAACTAGACAGTCTAGTATTAATATTCTAGGATAAGCAAAATACAGTTAAACAATGTCCTCTGATGCATTTGAGCTAAAAAGATATGATTGACAATAAACGTAAATTCTTCGTTATAGCGTTGGTATGTTTTTCAATGCTCACTGCACTTATGGTTTTTTCTGGCGAAAGAGATCAGCTCAGGATTGAAGGACAAGACTTAAAAGCCATTGCACACGCAAAAACGCATGTCTCACGTATTCGCATCCAAGATAGCTATCAGCAAAAGCAAATCATTCGTGGGATGGTTTTACCTGCTCAAAGAACAAATATCGGTTTTGATCAAGGGGGAGTCTTAGCTGCAATACTGGTCGAAGACGGTGAAAAAGTCACTAAGGGTGATGTGCTTGCGAGGCTAGATACCGAGCGTTTGCGTGCAAAAAAGCAAGAATTACAAGCCGAGTTGAACGTGGCACAAGCCAATGCCAGAATCGCAGAGTTGAGCTTACAACGAATTGACCGTTTGCTCCAAGACAACCTCGAATCGGCGCAAGCTTACGATGAACAGCGCGCGCGATATGACGCTGCAAAAGCTCAGGTAGAAGCGGTAGAAGCCAAACTGAATAGTTTGCAGATTGAGATAAAAAAATCTGCGCTGGTCGCGCCATTTACTGGTCAAGTTGTTCAGCAATATCAAGATTTGGGGGCAGTCGTTGGTTCAGGGCAAGCAATTTTTGAAATTATCAATCATGAGCAATTAGAAGCGCGAGTAGGATTACCACAAAATCTCGCCTTTACATTGCGTGTGGGCGAAGTCATGCCTCTTGAAATCAATCAGCAGGCAAGGTTAGCGAAACTAAAATTTGTAGAGTCAAGTCGACATCCTAAAAGCAGGACAGTTGATGGCATTTTTGTACTCCTACCGTCAGACAGCCACTCTCTCGACGATACAGGCTTAAACATACTTTCTGGAGATTTAGTTTCTCTTTCTGTTTCAACAACTATTGAAAATCGTGGCGCTTGGTTGCCGTTGTCCAGCCTGTCAAGTGGTGTAAGAGGTTTGTGGACGATTTATGTTGTAGACGAATCCACTAGCACCCTACGATCTAAGTTAGTCTCCGTTGAGTACCTTGAAGAAAGTCGTGCATATGTGAGCGGTGCAATACGAAATACGGATTTGCTGGTGGTGAGTGGCACCCATCGTTTGACACCTAATCAACAAGTAAAAAATATCACTATTGTTGATAGTGAAGTTTTAAACAAAAAAACGAGCAACGCCCAATAAAACGGGCAGGGTTAGCAAAAAATGGTGCAATCAACAGCTTCACAGCAAAAATGGTTTACCGCATTTTTTCGGCGCGGACATTTACTTGTATTGAGTATCGTGATTATTTTGGTTGCAGGTATTTCAGCCATCCAAACCCTCCCTCGACTTGAAGATCCCCGAATCGACCTGAGAAATGTCAGTGTACTCACTAGTTTTCCCGGTGCTTCGGCGGAGCGCGTTGAAGCCTTGGTTACCGATGTGCTCGAAGACGAATTACGGCAATTACACGAAATTAAAAAGCTTGATTCGAGCTCAAAAGCGGGTTTTTCTGCTATTGCAATCGAACTACAAGATTGGACAGACGCCAGTGTCAATCAACAGATTTTTGCAAAAATAAGAGATGCCATTGATGATGCAGCAAAGAGGTTTCCACAAGGTGCGCAGACGCCAGTTTTAGAAGACAAACGCGGTGCGGCTGCTTTTACAATCTTGCTTGCAATGAATGCCGCAACCGGACATACACCAAACCTATCCTTGCAAGGTCGTTTGGCAGACGAAATTGCAGATCGCCTGAGAAACGTAAATGGTACCGAGCTTGTCAGAATTTATGGCGCGCCTGAAGACCAAATAACAGTGACGATTGATTCTTACTCATTGGTCGATGCGGGTTTGACGATTCAAGATATTAGCCAACGTGTGCAAAGTGCAGATCCCAAACTTCCAGCCGGAACCTTAATTGGTGTCGAAAAAAACATAAGATTTCAAGTTGATGAACCCTTGTCTTCGGCAGCGCTGGTCGCCAATATTCCCATTCTGGCTGCAGAAAACAGTTATCTTCGCTTAGGGGATATTGCTCAGGTATCACAGCAAGCTCAACAACCAGAAAAAGATATTGCCATTCTGAATGGACAACGCACAATTTTTGTAGCCGTCAGAATGCAGCCGTCTATTCGAGTCGATACTTGGACTGAAAATATAAAAACAGTCATGGACGAGTTTAATCATAGGTTTCAAGGGAGTGTGAGCGCTCAGATAGTTTTTGAGCAGAACAAATACACAGAAGCACGTTTAAATGAACTAACCAATAATCTCCTTATGGGCTGTGCGGTCGTCATGACAGTAATCTTGTTTTTTATGGGGTTAAAAGCGGCTTGGATTGTCGGTCTAGCCTTACCTTTATGTGCGGCGTTTACGTTTTTTTCACTGAGTCTGCTCAACCAACAAATCCATCAAATGTCTATATTCGGCGTTATCATTGCAATTGGTCTTTTGATAGACAACGCAATCGTCATCACTGATGAGATTAGAATCAACTTACTTAAACCGTCGTTCTCGCGCCTTGAAGTATTGGAAAAGAGTATTAAACACTTATTTTCCCCCTTACTTGCTTCGACACTTACTACGATATTGGGGTTTATGCCGATTTTCTTATTGAACGGCAATATTGGTGACTTCATTGGGCCTATTGCAATCAGTGTTGTTATGGCGTTAATTGCTTCGCTCAGTATTTCACTTACGATTATTGCGGCTCTTGCTGCACGATTTTTACCTCGAAATACAGAGGCAGAAACAAAGTGGTATCAGCAAGGGATACAGATGCCGGATATATCCGCATATTTACGTAAGCTGCTGACTGTTGCTGTCGCTCGACCAATGATCGTTTTGCCACTTATTACTGTTTTTTGTTTTAGTGGCTTTGGTTTGTCGTCGCGTTTGGACAATGTGTTCTTTCCCAGTGCAGACCGCGATCAATTTGAGATTTACATATTTAATCCGGTGGGTAGTAGCATTCAACACACCTTTTCGAAAACACTCAGCATAGATGACTACATTCGGAAAAAAAATGGTGTGGCACAAGTAAGCTGGTTAGTAGGTGGGTCAACACCTTCTGTCTACTACAACCAAATTATGAATCGAGATAACAGCCCTGAATTTGCCAATGCTGTGGTGACAGCTGATTCAGTGGAACAAGCCAGTAGCTTGATAACAACACTTCAGTATGAATTACAAGATGCTTTTCCTGAGGTCAAAGTTGTTGTGCGGAAATTTGGCCAAGGTCCTCCAATAAAAGCACCGATAGAGGTCGATATTTTTGGGCCTGACATTGAAGTGCTCACTCGTTTAGGTGAAGAAGTGCGACTAGCCATGACGCAAATAGATGGCATAAGCAATTCGATAAGCTCCATCGATCAAAGTGAGGCTGAAATTGCCCTGTCTGTAGACGAAAGTGCATCGCTTTTGAATCACCTGACTTTAAGGGATATTGCCTTACAACTGCAAAATTTACTTGCAGGTTCGCGCAGTGGCTCTGTGCTCGAAGACACGGAAGAACTGCCAATTGTGGTGAGAGTCGGCGATATAACACGAGCCAGTCCGCAACTAACAACAAGTTTGCCCGTGCTGGGGGATACCGATTCTAGCCTTGCTGCGTTGGGGGATTGGCAATTAGTACCAAGCACAAGTGCTATTACTCGCTTAAATGGAGAGCGACTCAATCGGGTAACCGCCTATTTACTTCCTGATATACCTGCAGTTTCTGCAAGTGAAGCGCTCAGGGATAAACTTAAGCAGAATGGCTTTGTTTTGCCAGATGGTTACAGGCTAAAAATGGCGGGGGACGCAGATGAACAAGCACAAGCTCTGGGAAAACTAGCTACCTACGCACCGGTCTTATTGGTAATGATGATTACGTCCCTAATACTTAGTTTTTCAAGTGTACGTTTTGCGATTGTTATTGGCTTGGTCGCTATTTTGTCAGTCGGCCTAGGTTTTTTCAGTCTGTGGTTATCGGGTCTTCCATTCGGATTTAACCCTTTATTAGGTAGTGCGGGTCTGATTGGGGTGGCGATCAATGGGTCTATCGTTGTTATTGCCGCAATTGCCAGTAATCACGAAGCGATGAGAGGGGAAATACATGCGCTTGTCGAAGAAGTAATGGGTTGTAGTCGTCACATTCTTTCTACTACTTTTACGACTGTGGGTGGCTTGATTCCTTTGTTACTGTTCAGCGAAGGATCTTTTTGGCCACCATTAGCGGTTGTGTTGGCTGGAGGGGTTGGCTTTTCTGTCATACTTTCGCTTTTTTTCACGCCAACATTGATTTGTTTGTTGTGTCGACTACGTGAAAAACGTCGGCGAATCATGCATAATTTGCGCAATAAAGAGGCTTTGTAGATAAACACAATTTGAAGGGCTTATTGCAACATTTCCTTAATTGGTGGAACACCAATTGCGCTTTTTGTCGACGTACTCGGTATATTATAATATGGGGGCTACTCATGTTAATTTTATATTTTTATATTTGGCAATGATTTACGTAAATCTGGTGAACATTATGGTGAGCGTGCTGTGACGTCTCAGAAAAGTGATGAAATTCTCATTCGAGCTTCTTCTGCCAATAACGGCATGATGAGTTGTTTAATAGGTAGTGCTTTGTTTTTTATCGGTTTGGCAACGTGTATATTTTTGCCAGACATCTTCTTTTTTGCTGGAATTTTAGTGATGGCGGCTGGTATTGTCGGCGTAGTTATGGGCTTTTTTAAGCTTCGAGAGCCTAAATATAGTTTGTCAATTACTCGAGATTCACTCGTCTATTTTCATCGTCGTGGTGTTTGGGAAATATCTTGGGACAACATACAACGCGTTGATGTACCGCGTGTACACAAAGGGTTGTCGCAAGTGGAATTAGAGATGATAGGTTTTCGTTTAAAAGATCCTGAACAAGTGCTTAACACTATCTCTCCTCGTTTAATTACGCACTTGTTGATGGAGCAACGTCCTTTGGTGACGCAGATTAATGCAAGTCGTTGCGCAGAAGGAAAGTGTTACGGAGATGATTTAATCGAAGATACCCGATTTAAAATGAAAAGTGGCAAAACGATTAATGGTATTTTAGCTATGTTTGCCAACCGTATGCGAAGACTACAAGAAGGCCTTGGTTATGATATTTTTATATCTGCAAACGAACTTGACAGAAGCCCTCAAGCCTTTATTTCGTTGTTGAGACAATGTCAGGAGGCAAGAATTAAGCAGCAATAAGGTAAGTTAGATTTTACTGCCTGAATATCGGGGCGGAATGCCAAAACAAAGTCGCCGCAAGCCCATCCATGGGGACTCCCAAAAGGCATCCATGCCTTTTAGGCTTTGCTTTGGCATTCCGCCCCGATATTCAGGCAATACAATCTAATTTACTTGTAAATCCTCGCTTTGCGCTTTGGCCATTGGTTGAGAATAAGTTGTATCTCCAGTATCACTTGAGCTAACTCTTCATCGTAGCTTTCTTTAGTTGCTTCCTTCAGTTTAACTTCTAAGTTGTGGCAAAAGCTCTGCAATTTGGGGACACCTGTATAGCAGCATACGCCATGCAGTTTATGCACATTTGCAAGTAAGCTTTGATGGTCATTTTTGTTTAAAAGCGGATCGATATTACTTAGTACTTGTTTCAGGTACTCCACAAAATCGTCCATAAAAGATATGGCCAAACTTTCGCTGTTGTTAGAGCGAGCAATACACAGCTGCCAATCGATTGTCTCCATTGTTAAATTACATATCGCAGCGTCCTTGTTTTCACTCCCGTTTTGAATACCCGCGTCAGCCTCACACCAAAGGTTAACTACTTTGATCAACTGATTAATTTTAATCGGCTTAGAAAGAAAATCATCTAAACCACTATTTAGAAAATTCTCTTTTTCTTCACTTAACGCGTGCGCAGTAACTGCAACAATAGGCGTACCGATATTGTATGTCGTTTTTCGAATATGTTTGCTTGTTTCGATGCCATCCATGTCAGGCATTTGAATGTCCATTAAAATGAGGTCATATTCAATTTGCTCACATTTTTTTATCGCAGAAGGGCCGTCATAGGCCAAGTCTAAAGTAACTGGAGAATTCTTAAGCCAAGTTTCGATTAGCCTTAAATTGAGTTCCATATCGTCTACGGCAAGCATTCTAATTGGAGGTAAATTAAACACACTTGGAGCGGATGCAGACTTGTGAGTTTTTGAGGATGGTCCTTGCAATATATCTAACTTTCTGTCGGTGAGTGGCAGTCTCAACATGTAAGGTAGAGTATTCACATGCCCCAACAATTGGGAGTTGGGTACCGGTCCCGAGTAGAGCAAGACAATGGCTACAGGCTTAACCTTACTTAATATATTCATCCATTTTGCGCGATAATTCATATGTTTTTGGGGTAAGCTTAAAAATACAAAAGTATCTGAATGAATAAATTGTGTTGCGATGCTTAACGATTCGTAAGAAGACACTTCGAATCCAGCCTGCATTAGTTGTTTGACGATAGCTCTTCGTGAAGCCCCCCAGGTATCGACAACAACAGCTTGTTTGTTGGCGAAAGGGACGACATGTATATTGTCATTTGATCCTTCTTCTATTTTAAATGGCAGAGTAACGGTAAAATTTGAGCCTTCGGCGGGCACGCTACTTACCTCTATATTGCCGTCCATCAGATGCGCCAATTCTTGGCAAATGACTAAGCCAAGACCCGTGCCCTGATAAGAGCGGTTCAAGTCATCGTCTAGCTGATGGAATGCTTTAAAAATTTTATGGATATCGTCTTCGTTGATACCAATGCCTGAATCCGAAACTTGGATCTGTAACTTGGCAGATTTACTGCTTTCTGAAAGCGTTTGTACTTTTAATCCGACGAAACCGTAGTTGGTAAACTTCAATGCATTACTAATTAAGTTGGTAATCAGCTGTTTAACTTTAAATGCGTCTCCAATAAGCCGAGGTGGTGTGGCTTCTACTTCATACAAAAATTCAAGTTGTTTTAAATGCGCGGTTTTCGACATTGTTGCGGCAATATCTTCAAACAACTCCTTGGGAGAAAATGGCCGTTCATTCAAGCTTAATTGACCCGCTTCCATTTTTGAAAAATCAAGTATGTCGTTAACGATAGTTAACAGGTCGTTGGCAGAGGAGTTAATTATTTTTACGTGTTCGTCACTCTCCGATGGATTGCTTCGGTTTTCCAGTTCTTTGCTAAATCCCACGATAGCGTTAAGAGGCGTTCTAATTTCGTGTGACATGTTTGCTAAGAATTGGGATTTGACTTCGTTAGCTTTTTCCGCTTTTTTTCGAGAAATATCGAGATGCACATTTTGTTCTTCAATAATTAAGAAGTTGTTTTCAGCATCTGCTTTTGCTTGTGTGGCTTCTAACTTTAACTCGTATTGGTTTTTATCGACGATGGCATATAAGAACGCACAAGCTTGAAAAACGAGGATGGCCTGATAAATTTGTGTACCAAATGTCGAGGTCGGAAGCCAACCAGCATAGTATGCAGAATATGCGGCTACCGCCAAGATACACACGCACCACGCTACCAAAAGTGGCTTTGCAGGCGCATAAGATCGAACAAGTGAAGAGGATACTATCCAAGTATTACTGGCGATACTTAATACGACTGCTCCTACAGAAAGCCATAATCTTAAAGCGGGTGTGATACTGTCACTCACCAAAAGAATGAGAATGACGGCGGTTATGAATAAATTTGCCTTCAAGACATAGTTTAGCTCATATCTATAATTTTTTTTGGGTAAAAGCTTTAAACTAAATACGGTACAACTCATGCTGATAAGCAAAAATAACTCTTCGATTTTTACTAATGATTGAAGTAGATAAAAATGATTAGGTAAAATGACACTGTGACCACTCCACAGTAACTGCAGAGCTAAAATCAACGCGATATGAAAGAGAAACAGTACGTTGTTGATACTGGGGTTACTCAGCGAGTAAAATGTTGCATAGCCGGCGAGTATAAACATGGCGCCGTAAAAAACGCCCCACAATAAAAAGTCTAAGTGATTAATAGTCTTGTGTTGGCTTGCTTGCGATATATAAACGGGAATACGTGTGGAAAGGCTAGAGGATAATACGTATATATAGATATCGTAAGTTTTATTGGTTTCTAAGGAAATGGGGAAAGTTGGGAAACTGTATGAGCTGCTTTTGTTGGTGTTACCATCGGTGACATTGACAAGCGCTTTGTTGTTCTCGTACAAAAAAAATCGCGCATCCTGAATTTGAGAGCCACGCAAGCTGACAATCCATTTAGTATTTGACGATAAATTGCTGATATTTGCATGTAGCCATAAACCGCGTTCTTGAAATCCAAAATGTGCGTGAGAGGCGTCAATGACCGGCAGCAGTTGTCGATTGTAAATATAGTTTGTAGCGCTTACATTTTCGCTACGCCACTCTTGAGCCAGCATTTTTGAAGTAATTTCTTCGTGCTCGGTATTATAACTCAGATAAATGTGTTTTTCAGGATCTGCTGCTTCGCCTTTTTCAAAAAAAAAGGTAAATGAGAGCAATACTATGAATTTACACACTAAAATACGCAAAGGAACGTTAAGCTTTTAAATAAATTAAGATACTATGTGAGTTAATATAGTGGGTATACAACAAGATGTATACAGCTCAAGTTGGAATTAAAGTAGCCCTAGTTCATGAATAACGATATTACAATAAACAGCGATGGCGTTGAGCAAGTTTCACTTGGACGCTTTACCGAAGATGCATATTTAAATTATTCGATGTACGTGATCATGGATCGCGCACTTCCTCATATTGGGGATGGTTTAAAGCCGGTACAACGGCGTATTGTATATGCCATGTCTGATTTGGGTTTGAGTGCTAGTGCCAAATACAAAAAATCAGCGCGTACTGTCGGCGATGTCTTGGGTAAATTCCACCCCCACGGGGATTCTGCTTGCTATGAAGCGATGGTGCTAATGGCACAACCGTTTTCATATCGCTATCCCTTAGTCGATGGACAGGGAAACTGGGGAGCGCCTGATGACCCTAAATCTTTCGCTGCTATGCGTTACACTGAGGCTCGGTTGTCTAAATTTTCAGAGGTATTACTGACTGAATTAGGACAAGGAACGGTCGACTGGGCCCCCAATTTTGATGGCACATTGAATGAGCCAAAAGTATTACCCGCTAGATTGCCTCATATTTTGCTTAACGGTATCACTGGTATAGCTGTGGGTATGGCGACGGACATTCCGCCTCACAATGTGAGAGAACTTGCTAATGCTTGCGCGCATTTGCTGGATAACCCTAAGGCAAGTTTAGATGACTTGTTCGAGTTTGTTCAGGGGCCTGATTTCCCCACGGAAGCAGAAATCATCACACCGAAAGAAGAAATCCAGAAAATCTATGAAAGCGGTCGCGGTAGTTTGAAAATGCGTGCTGTATTTCATGAAGAGAATGGAGAGGTAGTTATTACTGCTTTGCCACATCAAGCGTCCGGTGCAAAAATATTGCAGCAGATTGGTGCGCAGACGCAGGCAAAAAAATTGCCCTTTGTCAGTGATTTTAGAGATGAATCTGATCATGAAAACCCAACTCGCTTAGTGATTACGCCGCGCTCTAATCGAGTCGACGTCGAACAGCTCATGCAACACTTATTTGCGACGACTGATTTAGAAAAAAGCTATCGCGTCAACTTAAACATGATCGGATTAGACGCTAGGCCACAAGTTAAAAATTTATTGACTATTTTGTCTGAGTGGCTGACTTATCGCAAAGATACGGTGACGCGACGCCTACAGTATCGATTAGACAAGGTATTGGCTAGGCTACATATTCTTGATGGTTTGCTGGTCGCTTTTCTCAATATCGATGAAGTGATTGCCATTATTCGACATGAAGAAGAGCCCAAAAAAGAGCTCATGTTGCGCTTTGGCTTAAGTGACAAGCAAGCTGAAGCTATACTGGAGTTAAAACTACGCCAATTGGCAAAGTTGGAAGAAATCAAGATCAAAGGTGAGCAAGATGAGCTTGCCAAAGAGCGAGATTCTCTGCAGTTGTTATTGGGCTCTGACCGACGCTTAAAAACACTGATCAAAAAAGAAATATTAGCTGATGCCGAGAAATACGGAGACGAACGCAGAAGCCCAATTGTCGCAAGAGGCGAAGCAAAAGCACTAAGCGAGAAAGAGCTTGTGCCGTCCGAACCCGTTACTGTTGTGCTCTCAGAGAAAGGTTGGGCACGGTGTGCGAAAGGGCATGACATTGATGCGCCAAACCTAAGTTATAAGTCTGGCGATACCTATTTACACAGTGCAAAAGGGCGCAGTAATCAGCCTGTTGTATTTTTAGACTCTTCTGGAAGAACGTTTTCGTGTGATGCCCACAGCTTGCCTTCTGCTCGTAGCCAAGGAGAGCCAATTACAGGGCGATTTAGTTTAGTTGCTGGCGAAAATGCAGAGTACGTGATTATGGGGGATGAAAACCAGCGTTACTTGATTGGCTCGGATGCTGGTTATGGGTTTGTCGGTAAATTTTCTGATATGTTGACTAAAAATAAGGCGGGTAAAGCCTTTGTATCCTTGCCGGTTGGCGCAAAGGTAATGAATCCTCAACTGACTTATGACATTGAGTCTGATTGGTGTTTGAGTATTTCTAACCAAGGCAGAATGTTGCTTTTCCCATTAAAAGATTTACCGGCACTGGGCAAAGGAAAAGGTAACAAGTTAATGAATATACCTTCGGCAAAAGCGAAGACACGAGAAGAGTATTTAACGCAATTGAGTGTTGTACCCGCGGAAGCCAGCTTAAAAATTATCGCCGGTAAACGGGGAATGACCCTGTCTCCCAGCGACTTAGTTCACTATCAAGGGGAAAGAGGGCGACGAGGAAACAAACTCCCTAGAGGCTTGCAACGTGTTGATGAGATTGAAATTGTCTTGCCAGAACAAGTGGTTGAAGCCAATGATGTACATGAAGATTAAGTTTGCCAGCTCGTTTTAGGGCTGGCAATAATACGCCATAGCAAACCTAACTCGCGCTGGACTATCATTCGCGGCGAATTATTTAGGAGGTATGTGTGCTTTCGAAGATTTTATCTGCTGATGCCGCGACAAAACCTTGGTAAATTTCTCCATTTGCAAGTGGGAAACGCTCTGCAAATTCATAAAAACAACTCGGAATATCTAGGCTTTGATCACTAAAATCAACAGAAGCTTTGTCTGCCATGGTTGAAGATTGTGCCAAACAGACGTCTCTTCCACCTTTAATCTCGCCTCCCGCAGTGTTAAGCGTATAACCAGCTTCTTTTAGAAGTTGATTCACTTCTTGTAGGTTTCTTACGTTTTTTAAATGATTTACGCTTACGGTAAAGTGGTTGGCACGAAAACCCCAAGCAGCCAACCAAGCAGCATACTCCGATTCTTCAAGTAAGTTTTGGTACTCAGTGCTTGAAACCTGCCAATGACGACCAGAATACAAAAAGGTATCTGTGGATGTAGCGTCAGCAGAGATTTGCAAAACTATTTTTTCAATCACTTGTTGTGCGTTATTCGAAAGCTCTTCTACTTTAAGCTCACTAATAAATACTTTGGGTTTTGTTAGGTCTTTATGCTCAAAGTGCTTTGCATTGAGCTTTTTGGCTTTAAAGTCATACTCGCCTTTGGCTTCATACCCAAGCGTTTCAAAATGCTTAGCTAATACGCCTAGCTCAACTTTTGGGTGATTAAAGGTCCTGAGCGCAATGTGGTCATTAACTATAACTTTATTACCTGTTTTTTCACTGAGCAAGTGGTGAATAGCATGAGCCGATGGCGTGATTGACACGTAGTCTTGCCATAGACCTGCAAACAATTCGTCGATTGAAGTATGCATCTTAATGTTCCTTTGGGTCGTCGCAATTGAAAGCGCCCGTTAAATCGTGCTTTGCAAGGGTAATATTTAGTTAAATACTACCCTTTACCCTATATTTATAGTGTGAGCCCTGGGCTTAAGTTGTCTGGAAGCTCGATTTCTTCAAGCTCAACTGATGCTACCGGATAGGCACAATAATCAGCGGCGTAGTAGGCGCTGGCTCTATGATTACCGCTTTCACCAATGCCGCCAAATGGTGCTGCACTACTGGCGCCTGTAATTGGGCGGTTCCAGTTAACTATTCCGGCGCGTATACGAGGTAAAAAGTACTCATATTCACTGCGGTCATCAGCAAGTAATCCTGCTGACAAGCCGTATTTTGTATTGTTTGCTTCGTCAATCGCTTGGTCGAATGTCTTGTATCGATAGACCTTAAGCAGAGGGCCAAAGTGTTCTTCATCAGGTAATTCACTGGCCTTGGTCACATCGATGATGCCCGGCGTAACAAAGCCGGTTTGCGTATCCATATGTGTCAACTCAAGTAGAGTCTTGCCCCCCATGGAAACAATGGATTGTTGGGCTTGTACCATGAGTTTGGCTGCTTGACTTGAAATCATCGAACCAAAAAAGGGTTGTGCCGGATCGTCGTAATGCCCAATTTTTATTGCTTTGGTAGCGCTGATTAGTTCGCTTAGCACGTTTTCGCCATAACTATTGTCTGGCAAAAATAGACGACGAGCACAGGTGCAGCGCTGACCAGCAGAAATAAACGCTGATTGAATAATATCGTGTACCGCCGCTTTAACATTGGCGACCTTAGTGACAATTAACGGGTTATTCCCGCCCATTTCCAGCGCTAGAATCTTACCGGGCTGTCCAGCAAATTGTTCATGTAACAGTTTACCTGTGGTTGAACTACCGGTAAAAAATAAGCCATCAACTTGTGCGTGACTGGCTAGTGCCTTTCCTGTGTTTACTTGCCCTTGCACAAGGTTGAGTACGCCATTAGGTAACCCCGCTTGTTCCCAAAGTTTCACCATGTGCTCAGCGACAAGTGGCGTGAGATCGCTGGGCTTCAGAACAATTGTATTGCCAGCCAACAATGCAGGCACAATATGCCCATTGGGTAAATGTCCGGGAAAATTGTAGGGCCCAAATATGGCAACAACGCCATGAGGGCGGTGCCTCAACATCGCTTTACCTTTTGGCATTGGATTTTCTACCGTGCCAGTGCGTTCGTGGTAGGCTTTTTCAGAAATACCGACTTTACCTATCATCGCTGCTACTTCTGTTGCGGTCTCCCATTGCGGTTTACCTGTTTCCTGCGCGATGACTTTACTCAATTGATCTTTATTTTCTTTTAGTAATTCTGCGAAACGTTTCGCGAAACCAAGGCGTTCGTCAAAAGAACGCAACGACCAATCAGGAAAGGCTGCCCTTGCAGCCATCACCGCTTGGTCTACTTGCTCAATTGTCGCTTCATGACCTTGCCAAATTTCTTGGTTCTTTGCTGGGTCTAGAGAAGAGAAGAGTATGCCTTCACCCTCGACCCATTCACCATTTATTAAATGTACTTTACTTTGCATGTACTTGTACTCCACAAACTGAGTTATCTGCGTTTAGGGCAGGGCGCATGATAGATTGAATCACCGTTTTCGACCTGCAGTGCATCGGCGTATTCCGCGGGTATGGGCAGCTCGTCAAAAGTATGTAAACTATTTTGAATAGGGACAATACAGGCTCTAAAACCCGATACTTTATTATTAATTACTAGACGGTTTTCCATGCTGTCAGCAGTCATTTCGGTGTTTGATATTTTAACGGATGAGTGCTGAGCGTTTTGAACAGTAGTCAAGTTATGGATGTCTGCTTCTACCGTGGGACCCGCATCAAAAATGTCTACATATCCTCGGCAGCGAAAGCCTTCTTGTTCTAACAAACGCAGTGCAGGTTTTGTTTTTTCATGGACTTGGCCAATACAGGCTTGCGCTTCTTTAGACAGTAAGTTCACATATATCGGATATTTAGGCATTAATTCAGCAATAAACACCTTTTTGCCAATACCTGTGAGGTAGTCTGCAGTCGGGAAATCCATAGAGAAAAAATGCGCTTCTAGCCACTCCCAAAAAGGCGACTTGCCTTGTTCGTCAGATACACCGCGCATTTCCGCAATAACAGTATTAGAAAAACGCTGATCATGTTCTGCCATGAACAAAAATCTAAATTTAGACAACAGTCGACCAGTAAGCCCTTTACGAGCTTTTTCCCTTAAAAACAAGCTACAGAGTTCGCTGACCCCAGTGTAGTCGTTGCAAAAAGTGAGTATTTCCACTGTGTTGTGGATACCGAGTTCTCTTGAGGCATGCACTACTTTTCCAAGGTGATAGTGGTAAAAAGCATCGTTCATACCTACAGAGGCTTCTATACCAGAAGTGCCCAGTACTTCACCGGTATCAGTATCCTCCAAGACAAATAGATAGCTCTCGTTACCCGGATGCGTAATCTGTGCTTTGAAGGCCTCTTGCGCGCGCTCAATTTTTTGTTTGAGCAGGGCTTCGTTTACCGGTAAAGACGTAAAGCCAACACCTGACTCCACTGCGATATCATACAAAGCAGGGTAGTCTCGTTCTTCGATGGGGCGAACAATAAGCATAATACCAACCTGTAACTCTGATAAAACTACTTAGATAACAGTGTAGCGATACCACGTTCGAATCTAGCCAAACCCTCGACAATGTCTTCGTCAGGAATGATGAGCGAGGGCGCGAAGCGCACCACATTTGCGCCTGCGATCAAACACATTAAATCTTGTTGGTTTGCCGCTAGCATGAAGTCGCGAGCACGTCCTTGGTATTCTGGCGATAATGCCGCACCCAACAACATTCCTTTGCCTCGAATCTCTGAAAAAACATGGTACTTACTGTTTATCTCTTCAAGTTTTTGTCGAAACAGGCTTTCTTTTTTCCTTACGCCTTCGAATATTTCTTGGGAATTGATGATATCAAAGGCCGCTTCTGCTACAGCGCAGGCCAAAGGGTTTCCACCATATGTACTGCCATGTGAACCGGGTACTAAAGACGCAGCAATCTTGTTGGTAGTCAACATTGCGCCTATGGGAAACCCGCCACCCAGCGATTTAGCGGAAGTTAGGATGTCTGGCACTACGCCAATATTCATGTATTCAAAAAGGGCACCTGTGCGTCCCATACCTGATTGCACTTCATCAAAAACTAGTAGAGCTTGGTGTTTGTCGCATAAAGCGCGAACACCACTGACAAAATCTTCATCGGGAACAATGATACCGCCTTCACCTTGCATAGGCTCCATCATCACTGCGCAGGTTTTTTCAGACATAAGCGATGCTAACATCTCTAAGTTGCCGTATTCTGCATGAACGACACCGCCAGGTTTAGGGCCAAAACCATCTGAATAGGCTGCTTGTCCGCCTACTGTGACCGTAAAAAACGTTCTGCCGTGAAAACCTTGTTTAAAAGCAATAATCTCGTTCTTATTCTCGCCGAAGTTATCAAGAGCAAAGCGCCTTGCAAGTTTGAGCGCAGCTTCGTTTGCTTCGGCGCCCGAGTTGGCAAAATAGACCTTATCTGCAAAGGTCGCGCTGCTTAATTTTGTTGCGAGGCGAAGTGCTGGCTCGTTAGTAAAAATATTGCTTAAGTGCCAAATTTTGTTGCTTTGTTCGTGTAAAGCACTAACAAGTTTAGGATGGCAGTGACCGAGCACATTTACGGCGATACCACCCGCAAAATCAATGTATTCACGACCGTCTTGATCCCATACTCGCGATCCTTCACCGCGCACTGGTACCATTGCAGCTGGGTTGTAGTTGGGCACCATTACATCATTAAAGGTATCTCTGGTCACTTGCATATTGATATGGCCTCTTTTAAAAAAAATTTGCTACACAAAAAACATGGAAAATGTATTTTTGGAATCATTGAATAGGCGCAGTATGCCAGAAAAATTAGCATTCGTCCTCACTATAAACATTGTTCATAGCCAGTAAAAATAAGGGTTATGCAGTTATCTGCATAATGCATGCATAATTATGCATGACGCTCTTTTGTTCTTATATTTGTCTCTAGCTTGAGTGATATGAGACCTTTGTCTTGCTGGTTATTAAAACACTAAATAAGAGGAATTGGCGTAGCGAATAAACATGCTGAAAAAAATTTAAAAAAATTCCTTTTTGCTATGCGTTTTGAGCGATCTTGAGTTCTAAACCTGTTAGATTGACATTGCGCAAGTTGCTGAGATCAGATGCGGCGATGCCAAAGTTTCGCAAATATAACATGGATGCCTCCTTCGACATCAGTTGGTTTTTTTGCATAAGTTTAAACTGCATATAACCGGCAGATTTGAATAGAAGTTTCGCCAATGGATGAAGGTTGTGCTTTTCAACATACTTGTAAGAAATTTCTTTGATACTGGCGATACCCGCCACACCGGGTGTGATATTCAACCATCGGAGTTTCAACGCTGCGATAATAGAATAAGCAACTTTGGCAGCGTGCATTTTCCACAAACTCCGAATGTATTTGTGTGAAGGTGTGAGTTTGGCAATAGATTGCGCTAATACATGATTGTTGTTGTTTTTTGCATCAATAATTTCCTCTCTGAGCTGAATATCGAAAGCCTTGAGGTAAATTGTTGCAACTACAGAATGTCCGATTGATGCTAACAAGCCGAGATTAAATCCCAAGTGTGGTTTAACACCAAACTCCTTTGATAATTCACGTGCTACATTTCCGGTACCAATGGTGTATAGCCAAAGATGTCTTTGTAGATCAGGGGTAAATTCTGAATTTGGCGGCATGACGTGTTTGGATACCAAAACTGGCACGAGCTGCCTTAAGCTTTCAATACCGATGAAACTCAAAGCGGCTTTCGTAGTGCTAATGATTACTGCGTGTCCTTTGGCGTCTACTCGTCGATATTTAGGTTGTTTAACAAATTGTAATATTGCGCGCTGTAACCAGGGAAGCGCATCGATATGGTCGACTAACTTAGATAGCGTGCAGGCCTCTGTGTATAAAACGTCGAGTAGCTTCCCTAAATGCTCATTGACATTTAAAATTGACGAGAGGATGTTATCGGTGTCTTGCAGGCGCTCTTCGATATCAACTAAAAGCCTTTGATGGAACTGGGCTTCAATTTTAAGGTGGTGAGTCATTTCCGCGTCAGCTTCAATTTCTCGTTTTCTATTGGCTATTTCCTCAACCATTAACAGTTCGCGTCGAGCATCTTGCTGTTCAGAATCTTCAAAGATTTTCATTTGGGCTGTTTTTTTACCTGAGAGGACAATGGCCTCATCCAGAGAGATCAATAGTTGAAGAAAACGGTCATTAAAGGCACTTGCAAGTTGTGATACGCTCTGTTTCATCTACTACCCAGATAAAATAAAGTTATTTAGTATGGTATGGCCATGCTCAGTGAGCAATGATTCAGGGTGAAACTGAACGCCATAAACTTTGTTTATACTGTCCTCTATAGCCATGATTTCCCTATGCTTAAAATCACTGCACCACGCGGTAATGTTAAAACTAGTTGGCAAAGTACTCGGGTCAACAATTAATGAGTGATAGCGCGTGGCATTAAACTGGCGCTTACAATCTTTGAATAGTGTTGACTGCTCTGCAATAGAAATCGTTGATATTTTGCCATGCCTAATTTCAGCCGCTCGCACTATGCTGGCACCAGCATACTGGGCAATGGCTTGATGGCCTAAACATACTCCAAGCATAGGAATTTTTCCCCAAAACGCTTGTATTATGGCTAGGCTCAGCCCGGCTTCGTTTGGCGAACACGGCCCTGGAGAAATAACGAGATGACTAAAATCGATATTGTGCAAACACTCAACACTGATTGCGTCATTCTTGTGTACTTCAACTTTTTGACCAAGTTCTTCAAAATACCTAACTAAGTTGTAAGTAAAAGAATCATAGTTATCAATAATGACGATCAATGATCAGACCTTACCTACAAACCCTAGTGCAGCATAAACCTTAGCTAATGTATCGGACGCGATGGCTTGAGCTTTAGCGCTACCTGCTTGCATGACACTTTGTAAGTATGCATGGTCTTGTCGTATTTTTGCGTATTCCTGTTGGATCGGTTCAATAAGTGCAACGACAGCATCAGCTACATCTGTTTTTAGATGGCCATACATTTTATCTTCGTATGTGGGTGTTAGATCTTTAATACTTTGGCCAGTTGCACATGATAACAAGGACAATAAGTTTGATACCCCAGGCTTTTCTACTGGGTCAAAATAGATGCGAGCTTGCTCATCACTGTCGGTTACTGCACGCTTAATTTTTTTGGCAACTTTTTTAGGGTCTTCCAGTAAACCGACAAAGTTATTTACGTTGGCATCGGACTTCGACATTTTTTTCATGGGATCTTGCAGACTCATCACGCGAGCACCAGATTCAGGAATATGTGGTTCAGGTATAGTAAACGTGGTTCCGTAAATATTATTGAATCGCGTTGCTATATCACGTGTTAGTTCTAGATGTTGCTTTTGATCCTCGCCAATAGGCACTTCGTTTGCCTGATAAAGCAAAATGTCAGCGGCTTGAAGTACAGGGTAGGTATACAAACCGACATTGATGTTTCCACTGTGCGTTTGCGATTTGTCTTTAAATTGTGTCATGCGGTTGAGTTCACCCATTTGGGTAAAACAATTGAGTGCCCAAGCGAGTTGCGCGTGTTCAGGCACATGAGACTGCATAAAAAGCGTACTTTTATTGGGGTTGACACCACAAGCAATGTATAAAGCCAATCCATCTAGGCAAGCTTCGTGTAAAGCTTTGGCTTCTTGGCGTACCGTAATAGCGTGCAAGTCTACAATCATATAAACGCAATCATGTGTTTCTTGCATCTTGACCCACTGCCGTAGTGCGCCCATATAATTGCCGATCGTCAATTGTCCAGAGGGTTGACAGCCACTCAATACTTTTGGTTTATTGTTTGTTGTCACGTAATGTTCCTATTTTACTGCTTGACGGAGTGAATCAATACTATGTTTGTAGTCCTTTGCGTTAAATATCGCTGAACCGGCGACGAAAATGTCGGCACCTGCATCGTATGTTTGTTTTATTGTTTCGGCATTGATTCCGCCATCTACTTCTATCAAGGTACTTAGCTTGCGCGTTTCAATCATTTGCTTTAAGCGCTTAATTTTATCAGTGCTTTGAGGTATGAACTGTTGACCGCCGAAACCGGGATTTACTGTCATCAGCAATACATAGTCGAGGTATTGAATAACTTCTTCCAATTCATGCAGCGGTGTTCCGGGGTTTAGTGCAATGCCAACTTTACAGCCTAAGTCTTTGACGAGCGATATACTTCTGTGCATGTGTGGTGTGGCATCAGGGTGAAAACTGATCATACTGGCGCCGGCTTTTGCAAATGCTTCAATCATGGCATCGACGGGCTCTACCATTAGATGTACGTCAATATCTGCTTGCACGCCGTAATCTCTGAGGGCACTGCAGATCATTGGACCAAAGGTTAAATTGGGTACGTAATGATTATCCATCACGTCAAAATGTACGATGTCTGCACCCGCATCTAGTACAGCATCCACTTCTGCACCCAGCCTAGCGAAGTCAGCCGAGAGAATGGAAGGAGCTATTTGCATGCTAATTGTCCTCTTAAATTCAAAGGAGAAAGTTTATCGAATTAGTGCACCAGACAAAAGTGTTTGTTGTGCGCCATTTTTGGGAGCGAGCTCTAATTTGGTGCATTTATATATTATTTTTGAGTTTATTTGGTGCAGTATCTTTTTTTTAATTAGCTTGGTGTTATGGTTTATTTATATATATCAGTCATTTAGCGTTTTATTTTTTATGGCATCTGCTTTGCTTAACATGCTGTTAGCAATAAAATAATAATAATAGCGGCAGATTTAAATTTTATTACTATATAAATCGGAGAACACACATGAAAAAATTTGCTAAGTTAACTCTAGTAGCTGCTACTTTGTCTGCTAGTTTAATGGCAAGCCAATCTGCTTTAGCCGAAGTAAGTGCTAATATTGGCGCTACTTCAAACTATTTATGGCGCGGCGTTAGCCAAAGCAGTGACTCTGCTTCGGTATCGGGCGGCCTTGATTATGCTGCTGAAAGTGGTTTTTATGCAGGTACTTGGGTCGGTTCATTAGGTGATGGTGCCGGTGCAGAAACTGACTTTTATCTAGGTTTTGGTGGTGAAAGCGGCAGCTTTGCTTATGACGTTGGCTATATCTATTATGCTTACACAGACCTTGATGATAGTGATTTCGGAGAAGTTTACTTCAACGGTTCTGTAGGTAACTTTGGTTTTGGTGTTGCTTACACCGTTAACAGCCAAGTTGACGATGGTTCTGCATTTGATAGCGGCGACATCTATGCAAGCATTAGCTATGGCGGTATTGCTTTGGGCAACGAATTTGAACTTGGCTTAACTGCTGGCTCATACATGTTTGATGCAGACGGTGAAGGCGGTGACTACGACTACAGCCACGTTCAAATCGATATCGCAAAAGGCGATTTCACGTTTTCTGTATCTAAGGCGCAAGATGAAGGTATCGCTGACGGCGACCTTAAATTTGTTGCTTCATGGTCAACTAGCTTCTAAGCAATAAAATAGCTTTTAATTTCAGCCTCGATACCTCATGGATTCGGGGCTTTTTTATGGGCGAAACAATTTTCTTAATTGCGGAGGGATTATACTTGGCAGTTTCCCTTACTTTTGTCGTAAAATCGCTGCGAGTATATCCATATACGCTTTGATTTTTCTTCCATGAAAAATAAATTTTTCGACAAAAGTAAGGGAAACTGCCAAGTATAATCCATCCGCGCTTTCCTCATACTAAATGCGGTTAATAATTAGCCTTTTTCTTAAAAAGCGAGTACACTTGCCAGAGCTTTAATGGAGAGAAGGCTAATGAACTCGGGTAAATATTCTTTAAAACGTCTGTTTTCAACAGTGATATTGAGCTGTGCTGCAATGGTATTCGCCGTCAATACGTTTTTAGTCAATACGGACTCGCATTGTATAAATGCAGCTTCACCGCAATATGCGCAAGACGATTCATTATCTGGGGCGAAGACTTTGTCAACCGGTTCTATTGCCTTGTGTAAGGCTTCATCACAGAAATTAACTTGGTACACATGGATGTTCAGTAAACCAGAAAGTATGCAATTCCATTATTTACAGCTATTAGAGCTGCTAAAAAGATAATTAGTTTTTGTCGAATAAAAAATACAAACCCAGTTTTTTGAGGCAACTTCCCAGTATTGTTTGGAGCGTTTTAGCAAGTTTTTTTGGTGTGCAAAGTGAAAAAAACTATAGGAAAGACTTTTCCCAGTTTGACTCCATTCTTCCTTTTGTATTAGTCGGCTTGTTTATGCTTATAGCCTTTGTTTTGTTTGTTATTGCCTTGGTAAATCTTGCCACGTAGGCAGCGACAGCCTCTAAACGAATCAGGGACGCGGGCGTTTGCTTAAAAACACAACAAGCTCTTCATGCTCGACAGGTCGGCAAATTAAGTAACCTTGTATGTAGTCGCATCCTAAGCTTTTTAGTTTAGCAAAGTGCCCTTCAGTTTCAGCACCTTCAGCAACGATTGGAACTGATAAGCCATGTAACATTTGCGTAAGTGAGCCAACGATTCTTTGTTGTGTCTCATCTTTGTCTATATTATTTAGGAGTGAACGGTCTAGCTTGACGGTATCGTATGGAAATGCGGTTAAGTAGGATAGGGAGGAATACCCTGCGCCAAAATCATCTATCGCGATTCTGAAGCCAAGTTCTTTTGCTCGTTGTATCCATTTTTTTGCTTGCTTAAAGTTCGATATAAGCGAAGTTTCAGTAATTTCTAGTTCTATTCGATATGGCTCAATATCAAACGAGGCCAGTTTGCTGTCTAAAATCAGTAAAGCAGTGTCATTGACCAGCTGTGAGGTACTGAGGTTAATAGAAACCACAACCTCGTCAAGTCCGATGCCGTCTAGATAGCGGATTTCACCAATAACATTGTCAACTATCCATTCGAACAAGGTATTCATGTTTTCACTTTCTTCGAGTACGTCGATGAAGATTGGAGGAGGTATAAAACCGATATCAGGGTGATTCCAGCGGCACAAGGCCTCTAATTTTGTGACTGCTCGGTTTCTACTGCTTACTATGGGTTGGAAAACGACATATAGCTGGCCGTCGGCGAGTGAAGCAACAAAATCATTCTTGATTGTAAAGCGGCGCTGTGCATTTTCGCGCATTGATTCATCAAAAAATTTGAAGCGATTTTTGCCTTCTTCTTTGGCTTGGTACATCGCGATGTCGGCATAGCGAAGTAAGGTATCGGGCTCGATAGCCACTGCTTCTTGCATGGCAATACCGATGCTTGCACTGATTGATATACTGGTGTCATAGACGTGAAAGGGCGCAGAAAAAAGGTCTACCACAGCATCAGCCATCTTTAATAGAGCATCGTCATCATTGTAATTGGTATAACAAATTACAAATTCATCTCCGCCAATTCTATATACGCGAATAAATTTATTGATAACACCTTTGAGGCGATAGCCGATTTTTTTCAACATAATATCACCAGCTTCGTGACCAAGGTTGTCATTTACTGGTTTGAAACCATCAAGATCCAAGAAGAATATTGCTACGTTCACAATATGATCTTCTTGATTCATCTTGGCCAAATCTTCTACTAAAACGTTCCGAGTGAAAAGGCCGGTAATGGCGTCTATCGTTGCCTGCCTTACTAGGCGTTTTTGAGAATTACTCAATTCTTGTTCATAGGTTTCAAGTACATCAATGGCATATCTAAACTCTTCCTCTAGATCGTCAAGCTCGTCAGGGAACAAAGGATTCCGTGCTTTACCTAGCCTATATCTAGCGATGTTATATTCTTTGGCACCAATTAATTTAATAGCTCGTTTGAGTTGATTTATTTTTGATATAGGGATAATCGAAAACAGCATCAAAAACAGTAAGACACCAAAAGTCAAGGTGACAAAAGTGACAATAACTTGTTGTTTTTGTTCACGTTGTTGAGCAAGCGTTGATGATATATCACGAATAAACATCAATCGTAAGCTTTTACCGATATCAGTGAAATCTGCAAACCATATAAAATAATCTTTTTTGCCTTGTGACAAATGTAGCCCATTTGTTTCGAGTGCTGTGATCTGTTTTTGGCTAAGTGCCAAGTTGAATAGGTCTCTATTTTCGGTAAAGCCAGTCATAAACTCTGGCACGTAGCGGTTTAGTGTCATATCCGCTGCCGTTGGTGTGGTGTCTGGCTTGATGACCGCTATATCACTACTAAGCACTGTGCGGAGTACGTATATGGGTCTTGAAATATCGGATAATACAGATAACGACCACGTCTCTTCGTTCGCCACAATAGGTATGGCAGTCGCTAGCTCGCATACCATGTGACAAACGATGTTTTTTTGTGGTTGAAGCTTAGTTTCAGTTAACTCTTGTAGAGTTTGCATTTCTGCTTTTGGAAAACGGCCAAAGCTATATTGCATGTCACCTTTTGAAAAAGACATAGAGGAGAAATAAAAGCTTAGCTGGACTCGGGGCCACACTTCTTGCAAAAAGCTTTCAACAGCGTCTGGCTTTTTTTGCCTAACGTTCCCAAGTTGAACTATTTCTTCGGTAAGTAGTTCCTGTGCGTCTAGGCGGTTACTAAACAGTACTCTCGACGATCGGTAGTGATTTGATTTTATGGCATCGAGGTTTTCGTCTAAGGCGCGTTTTTGTTGTATACCAACAAAAGTGTACGAGGCGGCTAATGAGATGATCGCGACAATCACCACCAGTAGCAGCATCTTAGACAACAAACCACGCATCATATTCATTTGCTTATTTGACCCTTTCCTTAACTCTCTTGAACATTGTGTTTCTCGGCGTTTAGTTTGTCGTTTGACGGTGGCTCTCTCGTACTCCAAACGAAAGAGTTATACATATTCGGTTTTAAGTATTACAAGACAATTTAATGTTCTGATAGAATTATCGACCGCTAGGCAATTGTTTTTAGGTGATTATTGCGCCTGTCACCTTTGATTTAACTATAACTATAACGATAACATCATGCAAAATAAGCTAACTCCGCCATTGAAGTGGGCTGGAGGAAAACGTTGGTTAGTCCCTTTTTTGCAAAAGGTATATACCTTTTTTCCAGACTACCGTTTGGTAGAACCCTTTGTAGGCGGTATGTCAGTTGCCTTGGGACTCCAACCGAAAGATGCTTTATTAAATGATGCAAATCAACATCTTATCAATTTTTATCAGCAAATTCAGCTAGGTTTACAGTTTGAATTGCCATATGGCAATAATGAAAGTGAGTATTATCAAGCGAGGGAGCAGTTTAACGATAGGATTGCTGACAGGCAGCAATTATCCAAAGAGTCTGCTCAACTATTTTATTATTTAATAAAAACGGGGTTCAACGGCCTTTGTCGCTTCAATAAGTCTGGCTACTACAATGTGCCTTTTGGGCGACATAAAACAATAAATTATCTGCCCTCGTTCGATGAATACGCGCAGGCATTTGATACTTGGCAGTTAAGCGTGGGGGATTTTGCTGATATTAGCATTGCTTCAAATGATTTTTTGTATGTGGATCCGCCTTATGACGTTGAGTTTACTCACTATCATTCCACTGACTTTGTTTGGAGTGACCAAGAACGACTAGTTGACTGGCTTTCGAGTGCTGATTGCCCAACAATCATTTCGAATCAGGCAACCACTAGAGTTAAAAAATTGTATAAGCAAGCAGGCTTTAAATTGTATCTCGTAGATGCGCCCCGATTTATTTCTTGCAATGGCTCCCGTGAGAAGGCGCTTGAAGTTGTTGCGGTAAAAAACATGCCAAGAAGAGCCGTAATCCAGTTAAATAAAATGTTTACAAAAGCGTAGAGCTCAGACAGCTTTAAACTCTTAGATTACGCACAGAGGGTGAGTAGTCAATTCAAACATAAGAACACGAGTAGCGTTTAGGGTGAGATCTCTCGGCGTATTTGTGAAATGCTTTTGGTAAATGGTTGGGTATTTTGTAGTTGCTCAGGTAGAGCTTGCACTTGTTCTAGAGCAGCATCAATCGACTCGAAGGTATCTTTGTAGAGTACGACATACCAAGGTCCTCCATAACGTTCAGTCTGGTAAATCCATGTTTTTTCTTGCAGATTATTAGAAGAAATATAAGTATCTAGTACTGCCTTGTTCTGAATACCAGATAGTTGCAAAACGAGAAGTTCATTTGGCAAATCGAGCAAAAGTGCCTCATCGTAAAGATATGCTTTGTTTATATCTTTTTCTACTCTTGCATTTGTTTGCGTAAATCCTTCCACTTGGCTTGTGGAGCTGGTTTGTGCTTCGCTATTTTCTTGCACATTAGCATTTTGCGAAAAAGCCTCATTTTCAACTTGTGTATTTTGTGCAAGTTTAGCATCAAGCTCTTGAACACTGAGAATGTCTGGTACTTGAAAGTCGCCACGATTGTTTGAGGCTGTACTCTGAATTTCTGGTTCCTCAAGCTCTCTAATTGACCTTTGTTTGAGATCTTGCTTGTCGGTATTCGCGTTCAATACGGTTGTTAAGTCTTTTTCATCACCTAAGCTGTTAGCAGATGATTCTATCGCAGACATTGAATCGAGTTCATCTGAACCGCCTGACTCTTGTTTATTTTCTACATAAACTTGCCAGTCGGATACGAGCAATGTGTCGGTGACCGAAGCGTCTTTAATATCATTTGTATTAATGATGGCTTCTCTTTCGGATAAGTCTATTGGTACTGGAACATTGTTTACACTCGTATGGCTGGGCAACTCCCCATATTCGACAAGATGTTTTATTTCGTCTGGATACTGCCAAGCTATTAGAGTTGAAAACACGAGTATGAATACAGTAAATACAGCGCCGATAAACCATGTGTTACCAACAAAGGTTTTTGCACTGGGCGTGCCAAATAAGCCTTTATTGGCAAAAAAGGCGCGTTTTTGGGCCATTAATGACTCAAGGGCATTGACGTCAAAACCGACAGCGTCCACGGAGTGTGATGACAACAATACGGGGTTTTCTTGATTATTTTGGGGTAACCAGTGTTGTGCTTGTTCAGCCCATTGGCTGCTGCCGAACAATACGATATTTAGGTGAAGAGTATGATTTTTTTTGCGGATATTTGCTATCCAAGACCATAATTCTTCTAGTAGTTGGTTTGAAATAAAATCTGCTTGGGTAATACAAACGAGATAAGTACCATCTATATTAGGTAAGTCTTCGAGTAGCTCGGATATCGGCCTTACAAAACTGCCCACTTGGTGATTAGCGAGTTGCCGGCAGATTGTGCGTCTATGATCACTGTCGGTGTCACTCTTTTGAGCGGTAAAAAATGAGACTTCTGTTTGCTCACTTTGCTGGGCAAGAAAGTCACTTAGGTATTTTTGTTGGTCAGAGAGTGCGTCGCTGCCTACAAAAATAAGCTGCGACGAATAATTCACCAAATGTGCCAAGCGTTTTTGTAAATCTGACACTGTTTGTTTTCGCACTCCTGTAACCCATACCACCCACAAGAATGTAAAGGGGTATAGTTAATCAAGCAATTCTGTTAACTCTTCTGTGGTGACATCGTCAACAACGACGGCTTTACCAATACCTATTGGTAATATAAATCGCATGTTGCCACTTAATACTTTTTTATCCCGTTTCATGTGTTGAATGTAGGTCTTAGCATTCATCTCTTGAGGACCATCAATGGGTAGCTCAAAGAACGAAATAAGTGCAACAATATCGTTCAATTGCGTCAAACTAATGTCACCACGCATTTTAGATAACTTAGCAGCAAGCACCATGCCAGCACCTACAGCTTCACCATGTAACCAGTTTCCGTAACCTTGCTCAGCTTCAATTGCATGTCCAAAGGTATGACCTAAATTTAGGAGTGCGCGAATACCGTGCTCCTTTTCGTCCTGATTGACAATATCGGCTTTTATTTGGCAACAAGTCGCGATCATGCTTGCCAAAATATGCTCTTGTTTTTGTTTAATGCCCTCCTTGTTGTCTTGTAACCAAGCAAAAAATGCGGGGTCGTAAATAATCCCGTATTTGATTACTTCAGCCATACCCGCAGCAAACTCTCTTGCAGGTAGAGTAGTCAGTGTTTGCGTATCAATATAAACAGCTTGCGGTTGATAGAACGCGCCTATCATATTCTTGCCTAGTGGGTGATTGACGGCTGTCTTACCACCAACAGACGAGTCGACTTGAGAGAGTAAAGTTGTGGGTATTTGAATAAAATCAATACCTCTTACATAACATGCCGCAACAAAACCACATAAGTCACCAATGACGCCTCCACCTAAAGCAACAATCACGGTATCTCTAGCGGCTGGCATCTCGAGTAATTTGGTCAACACAAAGTTGAATGAGTCGAGTGTTTTGTACTTTTCACCATCTTCTATCAGAATTTGATCTACGCGTTTACCGATATTGGTCAGTTGTTGTTTTATATTGTCCAAATAAATAGGCGCAACAGTGGTATTGGAGAGGATGACAACATGTTGACCACGGATTTCAGAAAACAAAAAACCGGTATCTGTCATGATACCGGTTTCGATGTAAATCGGGTAACTGCGGTCATCAAGGTCAACAGTAATGGTTGGCATTGATGTGTCCTTTCAGTTTGGGCTAGTTATAAGCCGATTTTATTAATAATTTGGTTGGCGACAGAGCGCGCGCTTTGGTCGTCTGTTTCAACGATATAGTCAGCGACGTCTTCATACAATGGATTGCGCTTTTCGGCAAGCTCTCTCAATACGGTTTCTGGTTCGTCATTTTGTAGCAATGGACGACGCTTGTCTCGTTGTGTTCTGGCGACTTGTTTATCGATAGTTGTTTGCAGGTATACAACAATGCCTCGCGCAGATAGGCGATTACGGATTTTTTTTGAAATTACTGAACCACCACCTGTTGCTAAGACGATACCTTGTTTGTCGGTCAGTTCTTCAATGACGTTTTCTTCACGCTCGCGAAAGCCATCTTCACCTTCAAGGTCAAAAATCCAAGATATATCAGCGCCAGTGCGGCGTTCGATTTCTTGGTCGGAGTCAAAAAATTCGAGGTGAAGCTCGTCTGCAAGGTGTTTACCAATGGTGCTTTTTCCAGCGCCCATAGGTCCTACAAGGAATATATTACGTTTTTCAGCCATATTTGCCTAATTCACATCTCTATGTTGTTTACTATTACGCGGGTGCAGAATGATGTACACCAACTTGTGCACATAGGCATATTGCTGCGCCTAGACCACAAGTTAGGTGGTCGCTAAATGCACTTGACACTCCTCGGGGAATTTCGAGTGGGGCGGATTATCTCAGTTATCTTATGACTTTTGCAAGTGCAGAAAGCAAATATGCCGCGTGAATTTGTCAACATAGCTTTGAAATTAGATACCCTCAGTAATGATTTTGGGTGTAACAAAAATGAGTAATTCTCTTTTTTGTTCTAATTTTTGAGTCGATTTGAATACATTTCCAATGAGCGGCAGGTCTCCAAATAAAGGTACTTTGGCCACGTCATTAGTGCTGACTTGTTGGAATATGCCACCTAACACGATAGTTTCACCATTTTCCACAAGCACTTGTGTACTTATTTCTTGTGTATCTATTGCCACGGCTGGGCCAGTAGAGGTCTGTACCGTCTCGCCACGCGTATCTTGGGTTACCACTAGATTTAAAATAATCCTATTGTCTGGCGTAATATGTGGTGTGACCCGCAAACTCAATACCGCCTTTTTAAACTCAACAGAGGTGGCTCCGCTTGAGGTCGCTTGGACATAAGGGATTTCGGTACCTTGCTCAATGTAAGCTTCTTGTTGATTGGCTACAGTGATGCGAGGACTTGCAATGATTTCTCCTTTGTTTTCTGATTCTAGGGCACTGAGTTCCAAGTCGAGGATATTTCCATCCATTAAACTTGCCACTTGAAAGCCGATTCGACCGGCTGGGTTTGTCACAGGTAGGTTAACATTGAGTCGGTCAGTGATGCTCGGCACAACGCCTCGACCAGAAATATCGGCTCCGGATAGTGAACCAGAGACACTGTTATCTGAGCCGCGGCCAGTAAATCCCCAGCGCACGCCAAGCTGCTCATCAACGTTATCACGGACGGTGACCATTCTCGATTCAATTAATACTTGGCGAACAGGTATATCCAACGATTCAACTACTTTTCTTGCTTCATCTATAGACTCTTGCGTATCCCTGATTAAAAGCGTATTCGTGCGCTCGTCAATACTGACAGAGCCGCGCTGCGATAAAATGCCACCTTCACCAGATTTTAATATGCTAGCGAGTTCTCCCGCCTTTGCGTAATTGACTGAAATATTTGCTGAACGCAACTCAGCTAATTGTTGCACTTGTTGCTTGGATTGCAGTTGTTGTGTTTCACGAGCTGCCAATTCTTCTGCTGGTGCGATGAGTAAAATATTGCCCTCGAGACGCTTATCCAAACCGCGGATTTTCAAGATCATATCCAGGGCTTGATCCCAAGGCACCGCGCTTAAGCTAATTGTTACGTTGCCAATCACCGTGTCCGTTGTCACTAAGTTAAAGCCGTTTACTTGCGCAATAATTTGCAATACTTGGCGGACAGGCACATCTTGAAAATCCAAGGAGATGGGCTTGCCGGAGTATTCTTTTTTCGACGCCTCTGCTATTTCTTCTTGCGAAAGGGGAGATACTGCAAATATATAACCTTTGTCAGTGGATTGTTTCTCTACTTTGACTTGACCTTCATAGCGCATCTCTAGGCGAGACTGGTCGTCCTGCTGAAACGTCTCGATAGACGATACTGCGGTGCCAAATTGGCTGACATCAATCTCTACATATTGTTCTTCGCTCAAGTTGGTCTTGTCAAAAGTAAGCTTTAGTTGCCCTTTTGCTTCAATCATTGATACAGCAGGGACTGAACCCGAAAATTCGATACTGATGTTTGCGCTATTGCCTGTGCGAGAGAAACTGATGTCGTTCAACACGGTGGCGGCATCAAATTTGGCTGATTTAGGGTCGACGAGCGTTGGGCTCGGCTCTTGGGCTACCACGCCAAAAGTGAAAATGCCAATCAGCAAGACAAAGACAACATACCAAATTGGTCTGCGCCGATTAAGCTTCTGGTTAAAAATATATTGCTTAGACATTGTCATCTTCCCCTGTTACCGTCGACATTCCGAGTGTTGCCGTTTTATCTTTCCAGCAACCTGCGCCATCAGGTAGCATTTCTTTTATATGAATTTCTGATTGTGTAATTTTTTCTATGCGGCCGTGAAACAAGCCTAAGTAGTTACCCACTGTGACTTTGTGAAGGCTGCCGTCATTTGCGGTAACCAGTGCAAAGCGCTTTCCGCCGACAGTGAATACACCTGACATTTTTAAAGCATCAATGCCATAATTTTCGAGTGCTTGTTTTTTCCGTTGGCTATTGGGTTGCTTACACTTAGGTGATTGCTTGACTTCTTTTGCAATCGTCGTATTTTTTGCACGTCTAAAAGGGCTTCGTAAACCATCTGCCTCGTAGCTAACCGGTTCAAGCTTTTTGAATTCTGGATACGGTTCAATGGTGACTTGAGTGCTTTGTTTGACTTGTTCTGTATAGGCGACAAGATCATCAATGTTGGCACCACAAGCGCTTAATGCAAAGGTCGCAAATACGGTAAAGCTTACTCTATTCATTTGCCCCTCCGTCTTTGCTTGCTTCTGCTCGGTAAGTTTTTGCTTGCATCGATAAGGTCAACTCGTTATTGCTACTTTTAATGTCAAAATCATGCAAAGTCACAATTCTTGGAAGGTTAGCGATACTTGAGGCAAACTGCCCAAATTCGTGGTAACCACCTGACACTTCGAGTTGAATAGGTAACTCTGTATAAAACTCTTTAGGGATGTCTTGCTGCCAATTTAATAACTTGAATGACAACCCTGCATCTGTGCCGACGTAGGTAATGTCATCAAGTAAACCTGGGGTTTCATTGCTTGTGGGGAGTGATTTAAGCATCGAAGAAAAGTCTTCTTCAATGCGTTTTAGTTGGTCTTTGTGTGCCTGTAAGTTCACGGCAATTCGGTATTTGGCTTCAAAGGACTGCCTGAGTTTTTCCTCTTGAGCTTCGGCCGCGCTCAGAATAGGGAGTTTACTACTGATAATCGCGTAATAGCTGATACCACCCACTATTAGGGCGCATACTAGAGCAACAAATGTCTTTATTTCTTTTGGCCAAATGGCGACTTGCTCAAAGTCTAGTTCATTTAATTCTTTCAGTTTATTAAAATCAAACGCCATTTTACTGCCCCTGAGATTGAGAGTTAGCTTCAACAGATGCTGGCGCAAATGAGGGGTTAATTTGCATAGAAAGTTCGAAATCACTTATCGCGTTGGCCGCGTTTGCATCGGCAACAATTGAAGATAATTCTGCCGCGACAAATACTGTCGACTCGTCTAATGCGCGCATGAAGTCAGACAAACGATTATTTGACTCACTTACACCCACGATTTTTATTTGATTGCCTGTTCTAGATAAGCTGGAAAACGCGATCCCTGGTGGTACGGTCTGGGCGAGTTCTTGAAACAAAATAGGGGCAAGATTCCGGCTAACTTGCAACTGTTCGATAAGTGACATGCGTAGTGCAATTTCATCTTTTTTGTCTTTGATTGCTTTAATTTCAACTATTTGTGCATCTAACAATTGGATTTGTTGGCTAAGGTAATTGTTTCTTGAATTTTGGTTGCGAATTTGCTGCTCAATGAATTGGCCAGCTAGCCAAAACACAATGAATATGATGACGGCAACAACGCCAAGTGAAGCGAGGTATTGCTTTTTTTGTGTTTGTCGAAGAGATTCGCGCCAAGGCAATAAATTTATTTGTGCCATTGAGCCAGCCTCCTTGTTGCTAGACCGGCAGCAACCGCAAATTGTGGTGCGATATTCATTAGCTCAGTTTCATTCACCTTTGCGTCAAATGTCATGTTTTTGAATGGGTTAAAAATATCGACTTGCATACCCATATCGTTACTGAGCTCTTCTGCAATATTGGGTAAGTTTGCTGCACCACCACTCAACAAAAATTTACTTGGCATCGATTTGTGTGAAGTTGCCACAAACATTTGCAAAGCCCGTTGTATTTGTTGTTGCATGCCCCCGATAAATGTCGAGAGACTATCTTTAAACCATTCGTCTGGCGCACTCCCGTCCGCAATTTGACGCTCGACTTCTTGTGTATCGATAGCGTGGATCAGTGCTAAGTCTTGAATATAGCTGTTGACGCCAAAGCTATGCTCTTTGATGTAAATGACTTCATTGTTTTCGATGACACAGAGCTGCATCAACGCTGCTCCCATGTTCACCGACACGGTTAACTCGTCGCTTTCTAGGGGGTAAAACGTCAACACAGCGTCTGCCAAGGCATTACTTTCAATATCAACGATGACAGGGTCGAACGGTGCTTCCCTGACGACCGTAATGCGACTATCAACTAAGTCTTTGGGTGCCGCGCTGAGCAATACTTCGACTTTTCCTGGATGGGCTTGGCTTGGGCGCAATTGTTCAAAATCAAGGTACACTTCTTCGAGTGGATAAGGGATCAGTGAATCTGCCTCTAATTCAATCTGTGTCTCAAGTTCAAAATCGCTTTGGTCAGGATCCATAAAAACCAGTTTGCTAATGACCGAGGTTCCCGCTACTGCAATTGAGGCTTCTTTAGTTTTTGCTTTGAGCGAAAGACTCACTTTTTTAAGTGATTTGCTTATGGCTTCAAAGTCTTTGATCTCTCGTTCAGCAAAAGCCATACCGTGTATAGGCTCTGAGGAAAAGCTCAACACTTTAGGCAAGGTATCAGATATATCAAGGCATACCGCTTTGATAAACTTGGTACCGATATCCAAACCAATAATGGTGTTAGCTTTTTTTCGAAAAAGCGACTTCATTCAATAGCGACCCGTTGACAGTTACAGTATCATTACCCACCGATATTACTCATTTTTGTAAAATCGTATGTACTAGTTAACGACACATACGTATAAAAATTGAGTGGAATGTTAGCCTTTAGGGATACGCTTAATAACGTGAAGTACATTAAAACCTTATTTATTCTAGTGCTGGTGGGTGGGCTTATCGGTGTCGCAACTGTCATGGGTATGTATTTTTATCTCAAACCTGACTTGCCTAGTGTGGATGTATTAAAAGATGTGCAATTGCAAACACCGATGCGGATATACACCCAAGATGGCAAGCTAATTTCTCAATACGGTGTAAAACGCCGTATACCGGTGACAATGGATGAAGTGCCTGAAAAACTGATACAGGCAGTGATCGCCACAGAAGACAGTCGATTTTATGAGCATTACGGTGTCGACCCTATCGGGGTGGTCAGAGCGGCTATCAATTTGATAGTAACGGGAGAAAAAGGGCAAGGTGCGAGCACGTTGACAATGCAAGTAGCACGCGGTTTTTTCCTTAGTCGTCGAAAAGCTTTTTCCAGAAAAATAAAAGAACTGTTTATCGCTATCCACATGGAACAAGAGCTTACAAAAGAAGAAATTTTACTCTTGTACTTAAATAAAGTTGAGTTGGGACACCGAGCATTTGGGGTGGGCGCAGCCGCCAGGGTGTATTATGGCAAGGCTTTGTCTGAACTTAACTTGGCTCAGCTGGCGACCATTGCGGGTTTGTACCAAGCACCTTCACGACTTAATCCAATTAGTCATCCTGAAGCTTCTGTGAAACGCCGTAGGATCGTTTTGCTGAGGATGCTCGATGAAGGCTACATTACAAAAGCAGAATTTGATCAAGCGGTAGCAGCAGAGGTAACGGCAAAATTTCACGGTGCCGAAATTGAGGTAGATGCACCTTACCTTGCGGATATCATCTACAACGAAATGGTTGATATATATGGTAAGGAAATCGCCGAAACGAGTGGATTTAAAGTTTATTCAGCCGCAACTGCTGCGACGCAATCAGCAGCGCAACGAGCCGTTATTCAAAATTTACATGATTATGACGAGCGCCATGGTTACCGTGGCCCCATCGACATATTGTGGCAAGAATTAGATGAAGAGCTAGTAAGCAGTTTAGGCATAGAACTACCCATAACATCGGATGATGCAAAGAGACTTGCCAACGAAGTCGGAAACTTTCTCCCTCTTAACGAAGAAGAGATGGCAGAAGTACTGAAAAGCACCGAAACCATTGGTGAGCTGATCCCTGCCATTGTGACCAATGTAGCTGAGCGTCAAGCCGAGTTCTTCACATTGGAGTTTGGCAATATAACCATTGACTGGGATGGTTTAGATTGGGCTAGACCCTATATTAATGATCATAAGCAAGGTGTAGATCCAGAAACGGCTAGTGATATTGTGAGTGCAGGGATGCTGGTATACGTTCGGCGAAACATGCTTAATCATCAGTGGCAGTTGAGTCAATTTCCAGATGTTACCGGTGCCTTTGTTGCTATTGATCCATTTGATGGTGCGGCAAAAGCAGTCGTCGGCGGATATGATTTTTATCACAGTCAATTTAATCGTGCGACACAGGCTAAGCGTCAAGTCGGTTCTAACATTAAGCCCTTTGTTTACTCTGCTGCTTTGGACAACGGTTATACGATAGCGAGTATTATTAATGACGCCCCTGTGAATCAGTGGGATGCGAGTTCTGGTGTAGCATGGCGGCCGCAAAATTCTGATTCGATTTACGATGGTCCCGTGCGAATGCGATATGCCTTGGGACGGTCTAAAAACGTGGTGTCGATTCGTTTACTTCGCGGTGTGGGATTAGATGAGACGCGCGAGTACTTGACTAAATTTGGGTTTCAAAAAGATGAAATACCCAGAGACGAAACCATGTCCTTGGGGTCGGGTGGTCATACTCCCCTCGAAGTGGCGAGTGCGCTCGCGATAATCGCCAATGGCGGGTTTGCCGTGCAGCCTTACTTTATTCAACGTATTGAAAATGCTGAAAACGAGCTGCTTTGGGAGGCAGAGCCGCTTTATGCCTGTGATCCTTGCAAGGGCAATAAGACTGAGCTTGATGAAGGTAGTAAGTTTGAAGAAGTAGGGAGTGTCAGTCAGGAGCAAGTGGATATCGAAGCACTACTCGCTGCCGAATTAAGTAGTGAGCTTGCAAGTAACCCTGAAAGCGATAGTCACGTTGAAGAGGCCCCGATGGCGTCTGCTCCTCGCGTAATCAGCGAGCAAACAGCTTTTTTAGTGCGTGAAATGATGCGTTCAGCGGTGCGCGCTAACGGTAGTTGGAATAACAAAACATACTGGGTGGGAACAGGCTGGCGTGCCAGAAACATATTGGGTCGAACTGATATCGGTGGTAAAACCGGCACAACCAATGATGCTCGCGATACGTGGTTTAGTGGCTTTGTACCTGGCTTGGTAGCCACAGCATGGGTAGGGTTTGATGATAATAGTCGTGAATTAGGTCGAGCCTCAAGAAATCAAAATTTGGTGAATAAAAATCCCGAAAAATTCAATTGGATTGGGAATGCGATGATAGGTGCAGAAGATGGGGCTAAAGCCGCACAACCAGCTTGGATCCGATTTATGCAAGAGGTATTGCAGGACGTGCCAGAACAAGCGCATGTTCAACCAGAAGGTATTGTGCGTGTCAGAATTGACAGAAAAACCGGCAAACTGAGTCGTCGCTCGGATGCTTCTTCTATGTTTGAATACTTTGTAAAAGGCACAGAACCTACTACCTTTGTTAGTGATGATGAAATATTGTTGCCCGTTGAAAAAGAACAAACAGAAGAAAAACTGATAACGGACGATATTTTTTAGACAAACCCATAAAAAAGCACATAGCTGGGCTATGTGCAAAGCATAAAATCAGGTGAATGATGTCTGGCAACGAAACGACCGAACCATTGTATATCCCTTATGCAGGCCCTGCATTGCTCGAAACACCCTTGTTGAACAAAGGTAGTGCATTTACCGAGCGAGAGAGAAAGTCTTTTAACTTACTCGGTCTGCTTCCGCCGCGCTATGAAACCATAGAGGAGCAGGTGGAGAGAGCATATAAGCAGTACAGCAGTTTTTCTGAGCCATTGAATAAGCACATCTATTTGCGCGCGATTCAAGATAACAATGAAACCTTGTTTTACAGGTTATTACAGGCACACATTGAAGAGATGATGCCGATAATCTATACCCCCACAGTTGGTGAAGCTTGTGAGCGTTTTTCTGATATTTATCGTTCCTCAAGAGGCTTGTTTATAAGCTACGAAGAACGTCACATGATGCAGGATATTCTACGCAATGCGACAAAGAGCAAAGTAAAAGTCATTGTAGTGACTGATGGCGAACGTATTTTGGGGTTAGGTGATCAAGGGATTGGTGGTATGGGCATACCCATTGGTAAGTTGTCACTTTACACCGCCTGTGGCGGGATAAGTCCGGCTTATACCTTGCCAGTTATGTTGGATGTAGGTACTAACAATCAGAAATTACTGAGTGACCCAATGTATATGGGGGCTAGGCATGAGCGCATCAATCAAGAGCAGTATGACGAGTTCTTAGATATTTTTATTCGTGAAGCAAAAAAACGTTGGCCTGGTGTGATGATCCAGTTTGAAGATTTTGCTCAGCCAAATGCCATGCCTTTGTTGGCAAAATATCGAGACAAAGTATGTTGTTTTAATGATGATATTCAAGGTACGGCAGCCGTGACCTTAGGCACCATTCTCGCTGCTTGCAAAGCCAGAGGCGATAAGCTATCCGCCTTAAATGTTGCCTTTGTTGGCGCGGGATCGGCGGGGTGCGGTATCGCTGAAATGCTCATTCAACAAATGGTCAAAGAAGGACTGTCAGATTCTGCCGCGCGAAAGCGTGTCTTTATGGTTGATCGTTGTGGTTTGGTGACCGATGACATGCAAGATTTGAGGGACTTTCAGGCTGCTTTAGCACAAGTAAAAGGAGAATTGAGTGCATGGCAGTACGAGGGAGATTATCCAGCACTAATGGATGTGATCAACAACGCAAAGCCTGATATTTTGATTGGTGTGTCTGGTCAGTCAGGTATTTTTACTGAGCAGGTCATAAAGGGTATGCAAACGCACTGTGCTCAGCCCATAATATTCCCTTTGAGCAATCCCTCAAGACAGGTAGAAGCGCGTCCAGAACAGGTCATTCAGTGGACTAATGGCAATGTTGTGATTGCGACAGGTAGCCCATTTAAGGATGTGGAATACCAAGGGCAAGCCTATCCAATTGCGCAATGCAACAATAGTTATATTTTTCCCGGTATCGGTTTGGGCGTACTTGCTGTTAAAGCAAAACGCATTACAAATGAAATGCTGATGGCGGCCAGCAATGCTTTAGCCGATGCCTCTCCGATGGCGAATGGCGAGTCTAAACACTTACTGCCACCGTTGACTGATATTATGTCTTTGTCAAAGTCCATTGCTTTTGAGGTTGCGAAAGTTGCCATGCAACAGGGTTATGCACTGACCGTTGCCGACGATGTCTTAAAACGCAGAATTGACAAAAACTTTTGGCAGCCCGAGTATCGCGCGTACAAACGAGTCAGTTTGTAACGCACTCAAATAAAATAAAACTTAAAGGGTCAGCTTAAACACTTTAGAATTGCGGGTGTAGTTATACATCTGTTTTCTAGATTCGGGCAGGGTATCAATGTTCATTTCAACAAAGCCTTGCTCTAAAAACCAGTGTGAAGTCACAGTGGTCAATACAAATAAGTGATTAAGCCTTTGATCACGCGCTTTTCGCTTTAAAGCGTCGAGTAGACGTTCACCTCTGCTTTTACCTCGATATTCTGTATGCGTGGCGACACAGGCTATTTCACCGCTTTTGTCTTCATATGTATAAAGGGCTGCACAGGCGATAATCATGCCGTCACGCTCTATCACGGTAAACAAATCAATTTCATTCTCAAGGCGCTCTCTAGAGCGTTTAACTAAAACGCCGGATTCCTCAAGTGGGCGTATAAGCTTTAAAATACCCCCAACATCGTCAATAGTTGCGTCACGAAGTTGTTCGTAATGATTTTGCATAACCAGCGTGCCGACACCATCGCGCGTGAACAACTCTTTTAATAAGGCACCATCAGATTTATAGCTAACGCAGTGGGTGCGATCAACACCTGCTGCTACGCCTGAAACCATTGCTGATAGGCAAGTAGACTCGGCTCGTACACGCTTTTTCTCAATGAGAGATTGTAGGTGACCAAGCTCAACAGTACGCAGCATTTTTTCCTCAGTAAACAGGCCGTCGAGTTCAGATAACGTGATGATTTTATCAGCTTGCAGTGATATCGCGGCTTGAACTGCAACATCTTCATGCGACAGATTGAATACTTCCCCAGTGGCTGAGTAGCCCATAGGTGAAAGTAGCACAATTGAGCCGTCGCTAAGTTGATCTTGAATACCTTCGGTATCAATTCGACGAACAACGCCAGTATGCTCAAAGTCGATGCCATTTTGGACGCCAATGGGCCTAGATATCACGAGGTTTCCAGAGCAAACGCGAATACGGGCACCATGCATAGGAGAATTAGGTAAACCCATGCTCAAGAGCGCTTCAATTTGACTGCGTAGCGAGCCTGCTGCGTCTTTCACACACTCTAAGGTTTCTTTAGTGGTGATACGCACGCCATCTACAAATTGCCCCTGTAAGCCGCGTAATCTGAGTCTTTCATCTATCTGTGGTCGTGCGCCGTGTGTGATGATTATACGCATTCCAAGACTATGCAGTAGCGCAATGTCTTGGATAAGGCGAGGGAAATTCTCATCCAGCGCTGCTTCGCCGCCAAACATAATCACAAAGGTTTTCCCTCGGTGCGCGTTTATATACGGAGCAGAGCTTCTAAATAAATGAATACTGTCGTCGTGAGAAAGCGTCATTCCTTTGCGCCTTAGCTAGTTGCCTTTAATTTGTCGAGTTTTTCTAACTCCAAATACAAGGCTTGAGTGACTTGTTTATGCGCTGTACCACCGAGCTGGTTCCTTTTTTCTAGTACCGCTTCTAGCTGTAACCAGTCATAAACGTCTTCATTTATCTCGGGATGGATGCTTTGTAGTTGTTCAACAGACAAATCTTCCAAGGCTGATTTTGCTTCAATGGCTAATACCACTGCTTGACCAGCGTAATCATGCGCGTTTCTAAATGGAATGCCTTTTTCAACCAAGTAATCTGCCAGTTCAGTCGCATTGGCGTAGCCTTGTTGTGCGGCTAATCTGCATTTGTCTTTGTTGAGTGCGAGTGATTGCATCACCTCTACGCCAATACGCAAACAAATATGATATTGACTGACCGCGTCAATTGCGCCCTCTTTGTCTTCTTGCATATCTTTGTTGTATGCGAGTGGCAAGCCTTTCATGGTAACCAATAGGGCTTGCAGGTGCCCAAATACGCGTCCGCATTTCCCGCGCATAAGCTCTAGTGCGTCAGGGTTTTTCTTTTGTGGCATTAAGGATGAACCAGACGTGACATCGTCGCCTAAGACCAAAAAGCCAGCCTCGCCTGAGTTATAAAAAATCAGGTCTTCAGATAAACGAGATAAATGCATCATGCCGGTACTTGCAACAAACAACAACTCAAGCACGAAATCTCGGTCCGATACGGCATCTAAGCTGTTCAAACATGGGCTGTCAAAGCCCAACTGTTCCGCTATTTTATGTCTATCAACCGCAAAAGTTGTGCCTGCAAGAGCGCCACAACCAAGCGGCGACTGATTCATTCTGCTGCTCAAGTCGTCTAGTCGACTGATGTCGCGTTTTAGCATTTCTACATAGGCTAAACACCAATGAGCAAAGTAAACGGGTTGTGCGCGTTGTAAATGAGTATAACCAGGAATAATCGCATCGGTATTGCGGGAAGCACATTGAAGTAGGGCATCAATCATTGCAACTAGATCGCTTTTTAAACCTTGTAGTTGTTGCTTGACCCAAAGTCTAAAATCAGTCGCGACTTGATCATTCCGACTTCTGCCTGTGTGCAGTTTTCTGCCTAAATCGCCAAGTTGCTCTGTTAACCAAGCTTCGACAAAACTGTGTATGTCTTCTTCTGATGATTGAGTAAAATCGATCTCGCCAGCATCGGCTTGTGCTTTGAGTGCCGTGAGCGCCGTTTCAATGCTTGCTTGTTCTTCAGTGCTTAAGACTCCGGCTTCTGCTAGCGCTCTTGACCACACTATTGAACCGAATATATCTTCACTCGCCATGACTTGGTCAAAGGGTAAAGAGTCGTTTACCCGTTTGAACATTTCACTGGTGTCACCGGCAAATCTGCCGCCCCATAACGCCATTGGTACTTCTCCTATTTAGCCCTTTACTTAGCTTTGCCTTGTGCTTTTAGCGCTTTAATTCGACTTGATAAGCTGAATAAACGGATAAAGCCTTCTGCGTGCGATTGATCGTATACGTCGTCTTCGCCAAAGGTTGCGAAGTCTTCCGAATACAAGCTATTTGGCGATTGGCGTTGGATAACGCTCGCGTTACCTTTATATAGTTTGACGACGACTTCACCGGTCACTAAATCAGCAAAACTAGCCGCAGCGTTTAACAAGCTGTCATTGAGCGCGGTAAACCAACGTCCGTCATACATGACGTGAGCAAACTCTAAACCGACTTGTTCTCGGAATTTCAATGCGGATTTGTCGAGTACTAGGCTTTCGATGGCCTTGTAAGCTTTAAGCATAATTGTCCCACCTGGGGTTTCGTAACAACCACGTGACTTCATCCCGACAAGTCTATTTTCGACAATATCGATACGTCCAACACCATGCGGTGCAGCAATACTATTGAGTGTTGCTAAAGCTTGATACGGAGAAAGTGTTTGTCCGTTAACTTGGGTTAAACGGCCTTTTTCAAATGACAAGGTAACGGTTTCTGGTGTATCAGGTGCATCTTCAGGGTCTGTTGTCATCGTCCAAATTTGTTTGGTCGGAGCATTCCATGGATCTTCTAGTTCGCCCCCTTCATGAGAAATGTGCCAAGCGTTAGCATCGCGGCTGTATATTTTAGTGGCTGATGCTGTTGTCGGGATGTTGCGCTCAGCGAGGTAATCGAGTAAATCTTCTCTCGATACCATATCCCACTCACGCCAAGGTGCGATCACTTTAAGATCTGGAGCGAGAGCTGCGAAAGCCCCTTCAAATCTTACCTGATCATTACCTTTACCTGTACATCCATGGCAAAGCGCATCTGCCCCTACTTTACGGGCAATATCGACTTGTGCTTGTGCGATAACTGGACGAGCCATGGACGTGCCAAGTAAGTACTCACCTTCATAGATAGCCCCTGTAGTAATCGTTGGGTAGATAACGTCACTGACAAATTTTTCTTTCAAATCTACAATGTGGCATTCGCTTGCACCACTGGCTTTCGCTTTTTCTTCTAAGCCTTCTAGTTCTTCATCACCTTGCCCTACATCGGCAGCGTATGCGACCACTTCGCAGTTATAGTTTTCTTTTAACCACGGCACAATGGCTGAGGTGTCTAAGCCACCAGAGTAGGCAAGTACAACTTTTTTCACGGATGTCATGAATAATCCTTACGCGTTTTCTAACGATAAATCTGTTAATAAATAAGTCAAAATGGCATTTTGTGCATGCATGCGGTTTTCTGCCTGTTGCATGAGCAATGAACTGTCACTGTCCATCAATTCGCCGGTTATTTCTAAATCTCGATGTGCGGGTTGGCAGTGCATGACGTATTTTGCACCAGAGGATTGCATTAGCGCTTTATTCACTTGGTAAGGCATTAATGCGTCTTTGATTTCTGCTAAGGGTGTATCGTCTCCCATAGACAACCAAGTATCTGTGTACAACACGTCAGCACCTTTAAGATCGGCTACTTTGCTGCTAAATGTCACCATCACGTTCATTAGTTCGGCTAATTCACTCACATATCGATGAATTTCGTCATCAATTTCGTGTCCCTTTGGTGTGATAACAATTTGATGTACACCTAAAAGAATGCCTAAAATAAGTAAGCTATGTGTGACGTTATTGCCATCGCCAATGTATGCCATGGTTTTGCCTTTGACTTGCTTTTCTTGTTCATACAAGGTGATGTAGTCAGCCAGTGCTTGGCAAGGATGATACATATCACACAAGGCATTGATGACCGGAATTTTGGCGCCTTCAGCTAATTGTTCAAGTGTATTGTGTTCAAATACTCTAGCGACGATCGCATCAGCCCATTGAGACACATTTGCGCCAACATCTACTGGATCTTCCCGCTTTTTCAAAGGTTCGCCTTGGCTGTCAACGTATACCATGTGACCGCCAAGTTTGTTGATGCCAATATCAAAACTCACGCGTGTTCGTAAACTCGGCTTTTCAAAGAGGGCAACAACTGATTTACCTGCAAGCGGTTGAGGGTAGAAGTCTTGCTGCTGTTTTAAATTGACCGCTAACTCCAGAAGCGCGGTAGCTTCTTCCGAAGTCCATTTACGAAACGTTAATAAGTCTTTGTGCATTTTTCGGTTCCTTTGTAATTAGGAATGCGTCGCATTTTTTATTGTGGGTAACACTGCGGTTCCCATAGCTTTGCCGTCGATCAGCAGTACTTTGGCATTATCCCAACTTGCGATCACAATTTGCTTGCCTAAGCGGTTGGCGGCTTCCTGAGACGCCTTTACTTTGACAACCATGCCGTCGGTGATGACACCATCAGCCAACATTTGATCACAAAGCGAATGACTTAACTCTGTCACCAAGTTTTTGTTTGCGTCCAGTACACCCTTCACATCGGAGAAAAAGTATAACTCAGCACTTAGGATCTTTGCTACATGAATCGCCGCGTGATCAGCATTTACGTTGAATAGATCACCCGTTTCGTTTGCGCCAATAGACGCGATAACGGGGACTATATTGTTATTTAGTAGGCTAGATAGCAGATACTTATCTCCACTGTCTGGTGTGCCGACTTGCCCCAATGCTTCGTCAAGCGGACTACATACAGCAATGTCACCATCGGCGAGGCTGATGCCTGCTGCGACAATAGATTTTGCCTTCATCTCAGCAACCAATTGTTTATTCAAGGTGCCAGCCAGCACACCGGCCACAACAGGCATATCGCTACTTGGTGTGACGCGCAAACCCTCGTGTTTAGTACTTGGACGATTGAGCTCGCTCATGAGTGCTTGTACTTGGTCGCCTCCACCGTGAACCAATACTATTTGTCTGCCGCGTAGTTGCATGTCATGGATGGCATCTAAAAGCTGTTGACTACCACTATTGTGCTCTCTTAGTTGTTCAAAAAATTTACCACCAACTTTAATGACAATTGGCGCAAGTGTAGATTGCGAAGCCATCAAATTAGCCCCACTTCTTCAGACATACCAAATGCTAAATTGGCGCACTGCACTGCTTGAGATGCCGCGCCTTTAAGTAGGTTGTCGATGGCAGTGCAAACAACAAGGCAGCGTTTTTCTGTGTCGTATTTCCAATATATGTCGCAATATGGTGTGTTAGCAAGTTCGTCAACTTTAGGCCAATTGCTTCTGATGCGCACGATGGGTGAGTTTGCGTAAGCGTTTGAGTATGCTTGAGCAATGTTCTCAGCGCATGCCGTTTCTTTTAGAAACATAGTTGTAGTGGCTAAGATACCGCGCTTAAAAGCACCGAGGTGCGGCGTGAATATCACTTTTGTCTTGGCGTGTTCTTCTATTTCTGGCGTGTGCCGATGATTAAGTACACCGTAAGGAGTAAGGCTTACTTCATAAAAACTGGTGGTGGATGATGCTTTTCTTCCTGCTCCGCTCACGCCACTGGTTGCGTTTATTACTGGTATGCAATTGTCTGCCAATAACTCACTTTCCACTATTGGTTTTATGCCAATGAGAGATGCGGTTGGGTAACAGCCTGGCACCGCAACCATTGATGCTGCTTGAATAGCTTGTTTATTCCACTCTGCTAGGCCATATACGGCGTCTTGGACTGTATCAGGATACGTATTTGCAAAACAGTAGGCCTGCTCAAATATGGCTAAATCACTGAGCCTATATGCACCTGACAAATCAAATACTCTTACATTTTGTTCAAGTAATTTAGGTGCCCAGTGGTGGCTTACTTCATGAGGTAGCGCTAAAAAAACGGCGTCGTGCTGCGCGGCTATTTCACTCAGTTCACGTTCTGAAGCAGCTTGTAAAACATAATTGCAATCTGCATCTAGACAGGCATGAACATCATTGACTCGTTTATCTTTGTCTGCACTGCCTTCAGAGACATAGCAATTGCTTAGTTCAAATGTTGGGTGTTTATGCAAAATTTTGACGAGTTCTACACCAGTATATCCACTGGCACCAAAAATACATGCTTTCATTATAAAATCTATGTGCTTAAAAAGGGGTAAAAACGGTGCATGGTAACACTTTTTTGTGTGATGTGTTACCGCTGCACCAAGCGCTATTCTTCGTTAGTAGAGCTATGCTCGTCGCAACCAACCCGTATAGCGTATCGAGGGAGAAACCAAAGTCATTTAAAAAATCTCTAATAAGATTGCAGCCAGCGAAAAAGGGGCTTACTCGCTACAGGTCTAAACTGGAAAAGGATGGTAATTTAAAATGGATAAATATGCAAATAAATATAATAAATATTCTAGATAAGGAGAGGTGCAACCGCAGATTTTTACCCAAAATTTAGCTCTGTCCTGAATTTATCTGTCCAGCCAGCGATTTTCTTGGGCATTTGACAATTTGTATGATGGGAACAAGTAGTGCCATTTAATATCATATGCGGCATTTGGGTAATTCTTTCTGAGACGAGGTGGTAAGCACACGCCATTGTAGTTAGGATTGTTCGTTGTAGATTAAAACACACCTGCGCTGGCTCAAGCTGTTCAATAATAAGCAGGGTAAGTTAATCGGCCAGGGTGATAATACGATGTCTGCCACCTTTGCTATTCCAAACACGAACAGCCTTGTAGTCAAAATCGATATCTTGGCAGCGCAAGCGAAGGCATTCCATTAAGCGAAGCCCACTCCCATAAAGCAGTGCTATAGGTAATTTATGCGCGCCTGAGGCTAAAGCAAAAAAGTCAGCTACTTCGCTTGGTGTAAGCATTATAGGGTGCTTGTAGTTGTGAAAACGAATAAAGCCCTTAATCACAAACAAATAGCTTTCAATCGTGCTTTTAGCATACCGTTTTCGATACATAAAATCAGAGATCTGAGTCAAAAATGTAGAAGACAAAATTAACTACATCCATGAAAAAGTTATCCTTGTCGCATAAGAGCACTTTTGCGACATTAGAAATCAATCACCGTAATGTGAAAAAACGACATTCCACAGAACGCTTGCGATTAGCGGTGTGAGGAAATATAGTGAAGAAAGAATAAATTTTATACGCGACCTTGGGACAGAAAACTTATCCACAGGTACGCTTACAATAAATTGTTAAATCGACACGGGCTTAGGAAAGAAGGAACCGACGCAGGGACGTTAAGGCAAGGATTCTGTTTTGAAGTACAGTGGAATAGTTTGAGCTTTTATGTCACGCTTTTAGCGCTTGCGGTGCCGTCGAAAAGTGCTTTGCAATCGGACACCGCAAGCGCTAAAAGTGTGGCGTCAAACTTAGTCGTTAGCCCGTGTGGCATCGGAGTAACAGGCAGGGTTTTTGCCCTACCGGAACAGCATCTTAGTAACAGTTTTATAGCTGGTCTCGTATTCGTTTAACAGTTGGATAATCTGGACGCGTATCTATGTTTGTTGTTGTTTTGACTTTTGAATGCGCGCCAGATATCAACAAATGTTAGAAGTTACATATGAAGATACTTAGACTGATTCCAGTATTGTTTTTGTTTCCGTTTTGTGGGGCTAATGCGTGTATTGATTTGGCAATAGAGAATAATACAAAAATAAAAATATCAGTTGGATTTGACGTTGAGAAATTAAGAGTTTTAGCCAGTGGGAACTTGGCCAAATTTAAAAACCCAGATGAATTGCCAGTATTTATAGATAATGAGCAACAATTTTGTCTTTATGAGGCAAAGCCATTTTTAAAGGTGGTTGATGCAGATAAGCCTAGACAGTTCAAAGTCATATATGGCAAAGAGGTTTTAAAACCAATTCAATGCAAGTAAAAACTTCTAACAAGGCAATCAAAAATCGCCCGTACCGGGCTGGACCTCCGTTGCATCGGTTGTTTTGTGCTTTAATAGCACAAAACAACCAACACAACTCCGGCCTTTTATTGCGACGTTCTTGGCCACGGGCACGAACAATTTTTGTTTATAGAGTAGGATTGTGCATTGGCGTTCTGTAGCGAAGAACAGTAGAAAAGTTTGAGCATTTATGACACGCTTTTAGCGTCTGCGATGCACGCAGAAAAACAGTCGTTTTGCTGTCGGACAACTCAGCCGCTAAAAGTGAGGCATCAAACTATGATAGAAGCCCGTGGGGCGACGAGGTAACATGCAAAGATCGTCACTGCATAAGCTGAGCATCGGAGAAACATGAGTAGAGAAGAGGTTGTCTCCCAAGAACAAGCTGATGACGGGGACAAAATACCTAAACGGCATTTCGCCCCGTATCTTGGTTATTATAAGGCACAGTAAATGTTTAAAGTCTTTTCTCTTTTTTTGTTTGTTGCTATGTCCTTTAAAACTCAGGCTTGTTCTTGTGATTTAGGTTCTCCGGAAGACAAATTAGCTACATTCGATTCAGTGTTTTTAGGCAAACTAATAGAAATAAAAAATAAGGGGACAACTAACGCTTTCAATGAACCTGAAATAGAGGTCACATTTGAGCAAATAAGACGATTCAAAGGTACAGATAAAGATGTAGTTTTGGACACAAATTTTAACCGAGCAAGCTGTACTGGTTACTGGTTCAAGGAGGGGCAAACAATGCTTGTTTATGCCTCATTAAACGATGGCAAACTAGATGTAATGTGGTGTGGCGGAGTAATTGTCAAAGAAGAAAACCCGGAACAATTACAAAATGAGCTAATTGCTCTAGAGGAAGTTTTAAGAAATGCCTCATAACACATATGAGCCTCGGGGCTGTCAATAGATAAAACTAATCCCTTGATCATTTTTTCAAGATCAATC
>NZ_JBHRSW010000042.1:0-4455 GCF_042646125.1 Agaribacter flavus | reverse complement strand
GCCAATGGTGCTAACGCAAGTGCGACACTTTACTCGATTGTACAAACAGCTAAAGCAAACGGTCTTGTTCCTTACGATTACCTAGTGCATGTGATGGAAAAAATCATGCAAGGTAACGTCAAACCGGAACAATTGCTTCCTTGGAATGTTGAACTAGGCTAGTGTGGTTCTTTTGACGTTTACGCATATTTTGGTTTGACTGGGCAAAACAAACCAGTGGCTTTGGGCATATTTGCTGGTGTCAGTGTCTAGTGGCGCTGGCGCCTTTTGCCCACCTAATCAGAGTTCACTGCCCAATGAAACCTGCAATAAAAGCCTGCTTCATTTTTGATACTGCTCATATATATGCACTAGTAATTATTTCAGTTGCCATACTAAACCAATAGTATTGAGTCTTAATGGATAATTTACACTGCCCCCTTTATTACTAGTCTACACATATAATATCCATGTATTCTTCATATATACCATCTACATTTTTCGAAAAAACTATATAGTTACCGTTACAAATTCCGTCACTATCGGAGTGCAAACACTTAACAATATCTCCGTTCGAATCGAAATAAAAATTTCCTTCTTCAAAGTATCTAGTTTTGCTCAACTCGTCTGGAATAACCGTTACTTCTCTCCATCCTTTATCTATATATGCAAATTTGCATTTAGACTCACCAACATCTTCATTACAAGATGCGAGAAAGTAACTCATTCCAATAATCAAGATATAGCTTACCTTTTCCATTCACTTGTAACCTCTGGGCAAACCCAAGATGCTGAGCATTGATGAGTTCGCTTACCTGAAAAAAAGCCAGGACTTCTGGCACCATATCGCCAATTACCTTTTCCATCAAACATATAAATTCCAGTAAAAAATGGACTTCGTTCTTTATAGGTATTGTAAGTATCTTTATCACCTGGTGAAAAACCAAAATTATTCGGATGACTGTGGGTTATTGCGACCAACGACTTGACATGTTTTGTTTTAATACCCCATCGAATAATGTGTGTGTCATTACTTGTTCCAACTTTACTGCTGTAATAGCTAGCAATAGACCCATCAGGGTTTCTTTTCCCTGCAATAGTAACTACACCAAATTCGTTTGGGCTATCTCCTTTTACTTGAAGGGCTCTCTCATGTCCGTCTGATAATGCCTCAGGAAGAGAGTCATGTTCAAATAATGGGTTGCCATTTTCATCAAAAAATTCTGCCTGAACAATCTCAGCACTAGAACTATCACCACTTCCTGAGTTAACTACAACTGTATCGTTCCCCGACCAATCTTGAGCGATAGCGGCACTAAATGCCCACGTCTGCGCTCCGTTTGCAAATTTGCCTCCGGTCAGTTTGGAAACTGTTCCTCCAATGACCGCGGAAGCAATAACATTTGCGTAAGCATTTCCAAGTTTTATGCGTCCTCCTAGAGCTGCTCCAAAACCTGCGGACCAGAAACCATGCCCAAAATTTCCACCCTGAACTTTGCTCGCTAGCCCACCAATTAAACCCGAAGTAAGAAACCCATGTCCGCCACCAATATATGCAGTGAATGCATCAATTAACGCACCTTTCAAACTTCCAGTTACGGCATATGTAGAAGCCGCTGCGAAAGCAGCACAGCCTAGCGGTCCACCAAAAGTACATGCTGCAAACCCTGCCGCGGCATTCAAGATTGGAACTCTCGCCAATGCTCTCAACAAGCTTCCCGTCGTAGCTTGCCAAAGTTTGCCAGCCGCTTTAAATAATGATTTGAAAAAGTAACCGCTCGGATCGGTATAGCTCAATGGATTATTCAACACGTAGGAATAACGATTGTATGACTGGCTGTTTGAAGGCGCTTGAACGTGTGGATCAGCCTGTAGGAATCTCCCCAAGGTTGGATCGTAGATCCGACCGTTCATATGGGCGATCAGGCTTTACGATCCCATCACAATCCTAACAAATTGTTTTTAAAGCACTTATTTTTACTACGTTTTTCAATTCTTATAAAGATAACTAAAAGAACTCTGCACATATTTTTCAAAGTTGTCGATTGACAACAAAGCTAAGGCTAACCTACCTTTATAATTCAAGTAGTTCAAAATAAACTTCCAATGAGAACATTTGAGTTCACACTGAATTACCACCTTAGAGAAGTATCATTATCAATGGACGATATTGATGATCGTTTGTTTGAAAGCGGATGTGATGATGCTTTGGTTGCTCATAGTGGTACAGGGCTGATCTCGTTAGACTTTACACGACGAGCACAGAATGCTTGGCGAGCAGTATTTTCTGCGATGCATTCTATAGAAAGAGCCCTTCCAGCAGCATCTTTGGTGGAAGTTAAACCCGATTACGTTGGGGTGAGTGACATTGCCGACTATTTCAATGTCAGTCGACAATATGTTCAAAAACTGATCGTCAGCGGAAAGCTGGACTATCCACCAATTACTAATGTTGGAAATACATCCGTATATCACCTATTTCCTGTGCTTGATGCGCTTAAAGCAACGATATCATCCTCAATTTCTGACGAACTAGAAGAGTTAGCGGCAATAGCCATGAAAGTTAATATTAAACGGGTTAATAAGCCTATAACCAGTTCTTTGGTTAAAGTAGCGATGCCAAGAACTGTGTAAAAGGCACAATGTCTTGTCTAACACTCGCAGCTTCCAATGCTTGCATATATTCATCCCGTCGTTCGACGGGCACGACTGTCCAAGGATAACCACCAGATGCCATCATTAAATTCATGATGAATCTTCCCATTCTGCCGTTACCATCGAAGTAAGGGTGGATGTAGACGAAAATGAAGTGACCCAGCACCACTCTGACTGCTGCATTTTCCTCTTCTGCGAGCAAGTCGAACAGTGTCGGCATCATATCGCGAACCGCTTCTCTGCTTGGTGGAGTATGCATAGACTGGCGAATATAGACAGGCCCTGACCGGTAACCAGCCAATTCCGATTGCTTAATAATACCGGCCGCAACACTTGGGCCAAATAAGGCGAGATACCAATCGCTGTGCGACTGTTCCAATACATCGCCAGGGTTCATACCTTCTAATACTGCTAGAACGGCTTTTTTAACTTCCTGAAACGCATCCCAGTAACCTTTAGCGGCCATAGCATCTAAATGCTTTTTACTCTCGTCTGAACCTTCAGCTTGCCAGTTACCAGAGCGAACCAGTTCAATCAATTCGCGAGTCACCCAATAGCCTTCAATGGACAGTGAGTGGTAGGCGTCTGTGACGTATTTGTCTTCCACTTCGGCCATGTAGGTTCCTATATCGATGGTTTGGCTTGAGGCTGAAGGAAAGTGCGAAATAACATTTTCACGCATTTGTGCCCACATCAACCGCATGCGATTAACATAGGGCGAGACATCACGACGACCAAAGCTAATCTGTACTTTCTCGGCGAATGGGTCTTCTTCTTGCACTTTCAAATCGGCCGCTTGCATGCCCTTTAAGATATTGTCAGCAATCAAATCTCGGCCAATATTTCTAAAAGCCCCAACTAATCGGCCGGCAATCACACTGTGATTACCTGCGAGTAAAACGGACAATACGTCGGATGCATCGGTCACCATCGATAAGGCAGTACGCATTTGAATGGGGGCATTTTGAAACTGGTTCTCCGAAGAATAGACAAGAGCTGCCGCTACACTGTAAACATTTAGCCCTTCTAGGTTTTCAATGTGTTCTACGGCGGGCAAATTCAACCTGACATCAAAAATCGAGGTGTTATGCAAAAAGGCGGTGGGTTTATTATTGCCTTTGGGCGAGCGCACGAGCAATTGCTGAGGCACGGTTCTATCGCCGATATGCAGGCTAATTGATTGCTCAGGTGATAAACACCAGGCATTATCAAAACGTTCTGATAAATAAGCGCCGCAAAAATCCCAGAAAGAAGTATACCAAGACGTACTGTCGCCCGGCTTTTCATCAGGCATCGCCGGTATGTACCAGCCTCGGATGACTTCGCGAATAAATCCATGCTTCAATAGCCGCTCTCGATGTACTCTGCTGAGTTGCTTTGATTGGATGGCAACAACCCCAGTCTCTTGAAGCTGTTGTAATTGCTCAAGCGAATCTGCTAGTTTTTGTGATATATCATTCATGCTCGCTCTAGCTATTACTCGTGATACTGACCAGTTATCGATCCTCACCTCTAGGTTTTAGTGTTATATCATTCATAGGTTTTAATGTCACCTTTTTTATAGGTTTTAATGACTTATTGTTTTTAGGCTTTAATGCTCATTAGCTTAAAGAAGGCATACAAGAAACAGAGCTTTCCGGCCATAATCCTTCCAAAAGAAGTACAGATTTATAACCGGCAAGCAATTAGGAAAGGTGATGTAAATACGAGCTAACTTCTCCTTTAGTTAGTCGTTTTCCAGCTATGGCCGCAGGATCTGTCATTCCGCACTCACTTTCAGGATTTCAAACTGATTGGATTTGATGTTGCTCTTTTTTAAAT
>NZ_JBHRSW010000041.1:0-661 GCF_042646125.1 Agaribacter flavus | reverse complement strand
TTAATCAATGACCTCATTTTAGGGGCTCAACTTAGTAAAAGAAGAACGGTCTATTTTGATCGCTTACTTTGTAATAGCCCCTTGGTATTTGGTTCACTGTATACCGCACGACATCCCCAAGTAGGTGCTGAGAATTAGCCGTTTGAGCATTATTAATTGATATCGTGTAAGTATAAGCTGATTGTAACTCTGGATATTTTACCCACAGTGTTTGTTTATCATTAGAGAGTTTGAGCGTGGCGCTTATATCCTTTTTGTGGTCTATTTTAGGTGAACCGTAGTCACTATGGTAGTGATAGGTATGTGCTTCTAATTTCAGTTCTGGCATGCTCATAAGCGGCATTGAGAATTGCAGCTTAAAGCCTTCAGCAGTTAAGCTTACGTCTTTCACGAAAAGATATTCTTGCCTATTCCATTTGACAGACTTAATACCTTCATCACCTGCCCAGCCTAAATGCGTTTTACCTATCCATAACTTATCGTCTGCATCAAAAGCAAAGCGATTGTTGCCGATGCCAAGCTGCGCAGTCTCAAGAAATGGGATTGCAGCACCTTGCATTACGCCATTAACTTTATCGGGTAAAAAACGAATAAGTAAGATAACTATGGTCAATTAGCTCAAATAGACGGATTTAGTTTACATGCGGGGGTTTTCGCCGAC
>NZ_JBHRSW010000040.1:0-4050 GCF_042646125.1 Agaribacter flavus | reverse complement strand
TTAATCAATGACCTCATTTTAGGGGCTCAACTTAGTAAAAGAAGAACGGTCTATTTTGATCGCTTACTTTATTGCAGCTCATACCCTATACATGAAGGCCATTCATACGGGTAAAACCAAAAACGATAAAATCTACGCATTAAAAATTGCTAAGCAGATATCATTGACTATATTGAACCGTTTTATAAACACAAAATTTTAGAAAAGCAGTTAAAAAGCTGCACAAAAATCAAAAATCCGACTTGGATAAAGCAGTAAATACGCTCATGGAAGATCCTTCACTTTGAGAGCAAAAGAAAGATGATTTGTCGTTCTTACGTGTGTACAAGTTTAAAATGGCAAAACAACTTACGCTGCTGGAGTATAGCCACAAGAAGGAAAGTGTGGTGCTAGAATTGATAGCTCTCAGGTCTCATGAAAACTTTTATCGCGATGATAAGAAAATCTCCTGAGCTTAAGCACAACTATTGATTTAATCCAAGTTCTTTTTGTTTTTTCTTTGTAAGACCCAAAGAGACAATCCTGTATGACTCCAAAAGGTAATGTTCGAGTTCGTCTTCTTCGGCCTTGCTAGCATCATATAGCTGTATCCATTTCATACCTCTAGATGCAAGGTATGGCGCTGGCCTGTATCCAGACTTTCCTTGTAAGAAAAAATAGTTTTGCTCGGAAGTTTTAAAAGTGAAAGCTGGGGTTCCTGTTTTTTCCCAGCCGCCGATAGCAAATACTTTGCCTCCCACTTTCCAGACATCTGAGTTTCCCCACTGAACTACATGTGTAGTCACAGGAAGAGCCTTGCAAAATGAGTTGAATTCATCGTATTTCATCTGCTTACACTAACAGGCACAAAACGAGGCTGTAGAATTTGTTCGTCCAGCCTTATCTAAATTTAATTTGTTTCAGGGTAGAGCGAATTAGAGGTAAATAAAACCTTGCCCCGGTTCTTGCGAACGTGAAAAACTTGTTAGTTCTCACGGTTCAATTACCTTAGTGCGCGAATCACAGCTTGTGGATCTTTTTCCAACACATTCAATAAGACTAAAGCAGGTCCTCGAGGAACTCTATCGCCTCTTTCCCAATGTCTCAATGTTCCCAAGCTAATTCCAAATGTTGCCGCAAATTCTGATTGACTCATATCTACTCGAGAGCGAACACGCTTCACGTCTATTGGCTCAAATTTATGGACAGTAGCTTTTTTTACATCACCCTCTGCGAATTTTATTGCCTCATGAAGACCTTGTTTTATGCTCTCAAACTCATCATTCATTTTTTACTCTCATATGCCTTTACTAAAGCAGAAGTTAATTTAAATAAAATGTTACGTTCCGAATTAGATAGGTTTTCTTTCTGGTTTTTACCAAACAACGTAAGCAAAAATAAAGGGATAGTTTCATTATGATAGTAGTAAATTATTCTCACCCCGCCACTTTTACCACTTCCATCTTTTGCCCATCGGAGTTTCCGAACACCTCCTGTCCCCTTAATTAAAGCACCTGATTTGGGATTTCCTGCAAGGTAATCAATGATAAATTTGTTTTCATCATCGCTTAAAAGCTTATTTACAGCTTTTTTATATTCAGGTAATTCGACAATCGTGTGCATACTCTCAGTGTAATCCAATGGATTATAAATGTCTAAAGATGAATCAATATAGTGAGAACTAACAAGGCTGTAGAAAAACTAAAACGCGAAAAAAGCTCAATATTCACTCAACTTTCTAAAATGAAAATATAGAACAACTTTTTCTACCGTCTCAACAATTAGCTAAGAGGCACATACATGCAGTTAAAATGGCGAAGGCGCTGCATGTATATGTCCCTCATGAACGCCTTGTATGGATGCCCTACGCATTAGCTAAAAACAACTCTGCTTGTTTGGGTGATTTAATACGCACTAGCCTAACACTGTTTGACAGTTCGCCTGCAAAAAGCTTGGTGTATTTACGTTTGGTTTTCCAATAATTTTGGAGCATCCAAAGAATGACAGATTCTGATGAGAAGAAGTTACGCCTAAACGATTCTATGTTTCCAGTACCTTCCCAATTCTCCTGTTTTGACCAAGAACGCTTAAAAGAGCGAATTAGAATTTGTTTAAACGTATGGAAAAAGCCGTAATCTAACCAGACGATTGTGTCTACGTACTGCCATTTTAGCGCGTTTGTCTTTGATTGGTTTCCATCTAACACCCATGTTTCCTGCTCCATGAGACTTTTTAGCTTTGCAAGGAAGTCTTCTGTGTCCAGATGTTCCCAATTCGGTAGCCAGAAAACTGCATCCATTTCTATGCACGGGAAATCTAATTTTTGGGCAAGACGACGGCTAAAATGTGACTTCCCACTCCCACTTGTACCAATGACATTGATTCTTTTCATATTGGAAAATCTGACAGGCATCTAATCTAACGCTCGCATTTTCGGCAGTTTGTATTTGGTAAAATCTGCAACAATTGAACGCAGTCAAATGCAGATTTTAGCAAATGCAAAATGTCCGAAGGAGCGACAGAGCCTGTCAATATGCTTTTGTTAGGCGCCATCTCTACCTCGGTCTTTTAAAATAAACCGTCGAAGTGTTCTTCCACTTCTCATCACATATAAAATATAAACAGTATCTTTTTCGATTCGATAGAATATTCGACATGGATCCACTAAGATTTCTCTGTATCTTGACCACTCAAGTTCAGGAGGGTATCTACCAGATTCAGGAAAGGTTTTTAGTCTAAGTGCTCTGTCAAATACATCACTGACTAATGTTTTAGCTGCGGCTAAATTATCTATAGCTATATATTCAGCAATGTCGTTTAAATCATTTAGCGCCGGCTCTGTCCATTTTATTTCAGCCATTTAGACAGTTTAACTTCTGCTTCTGACTCAGAGAACACTCGTCCTTCACTTAATGCGGTCTCGCCTTTCGCAATACCTTCAAGAATTTTCATACGGTTTTGCATTGATTCAAAATCGTGAACATCCAAAAGGTATGCAGAAGGTTGGCCATGCTCTGTAATTAAAACTGGCTCTTTGGATTCATGCAATTCAGCCAATATCTTGGTTGCCTTACGTTTTAATGTTGTAACTAATTCTGTTTTCATAAAGTGACACTATTCTATCACTCTCAATCTGTCAATAAATTTTCAAGGCACCTAACGCCCTGAACAGGCGGCGCCTGCAGCGGAGACACGCAAAAAACATAGAGTAAGGCGCTCGCGTTGCACCGGTTTGTAACATGCCTACAGTTTGGTAGACAGCCAAATAGCGGCTTTAGTTGAGTATTTTACCACCCTAAAAATCAACCAAGACATTAGACCGCTTTTACCACGGGATTCTCCAGTCGTTCGTCGATCTCAAATTCCTCGAGGCATGTAATGCTTATTTATGCGGTGAACGCAGTGAATCCGGCAAGCTTTGCTTGCGAACATGAAATTCTTGTTAACTGCCACTATTCCAAGAGAGTTGTAGGTCCCTATTTGATTTAGCGCAGTCTCGAAGATACAAGTTAATCAAACTTTGATATGGAATTCCCTTATCCTCGGCCATTAACTTAAAGTACTCGATAGTTTCTGAGTCTAAACGTATTGTAATTTGTTTCTTAATTTTTCCGGCATAGGGATTCTGCGTTGAATCCGAGAAATCATAGTGATCACGCATTTCGATAGCCCTCATAAATTTGGCGCTCTCGCTTATCCGCCTTCCTAGCTGATATAATTCTGATCGATTCATTAACCCTTACGCAATGACACACAATCAATAATCGCGAATTCGCACTGTTACCCAATAGAAGAAATCGCTCTTCACCAATAGAGTGATCAGGATCGGGGATAATACGCCCCATGAAGTCATCAAAAACTGTTGAGGCTTCATCAAATGAAATAGCATGCTTCGCTAAGCTCGAAGCATTTTTATTTTCATCCCACTCAAAAGAATATTCACTCATGAACTACATTATAACTACAATGTAATTTAATGCAAAGAAACTATCTAAGGGCAGTTAACGCTTCCCTCGTGTTCAGCAATTTGCGTCTTATGCTCGACTAGTTAAATGTAAAGCAGAGTCGGCG
>NZ_JBHRSW010000039.1:0-55830 GCF_042646125.1 Agaribacter flavus | reverse complement strand
CCGCTGTTTTTGAATCTGCAACGCATCAAAAAAGCCTTAAAGTCAGCTGTCACAGAGGGTAGTAAGTAGTGTTAATCCATCTTATACTCCGTGAAACCCTTTTAGAATCTATCGTTAAAATGCGCTAGCCGTATGCACGTCCATTAAAATGATATCAGGCCTCAACGAAGCAAGTGAAGACAAAACTAGCTCACCCCTTCGGTGCCAATCTACACTAAACCCATCAGCCTGTATAAACTGCACCATTAACTGACCCAAATCCTCATCATCTTCAACCAACAAAACTCGCTGCTGCATATATTAAATTGCCAAAAAACAGATACCTGACTGACTTCTTACCAACAGAGGTACTTTTTCACTCACAAATCATTGGACAATACAGCATTGTAGCGTTTACTCGACGTCCTTGTCTTTATTCTTTAGTCTGTATATTCACAGAACAAAGCAGCGTTGAACCGATGAAGGTTTATGTAGTACTGGGAATCTTGCTCTAGTTATTGGCAATCAACACAGCTTCACTTTCAGACTCGGTGTCTTTGGTATTTTTGTCCTTTTTGTTTTTTTCTCGAAGTTCTTGCCTGATATTTAAGGTATTCTGATAAGCAGCAAAGGCAGCCTCTCTGGATTCAAAAGCAAAAATACTTTTAATTGGACACGATTCCTGAGAAGTTATCACTCTGTCTCGCCCCCCGCCGCACAGCTCAGTAAATGCGCCTTTAAACCCCACTCTAAAATCGGTCAGCAAAGAATGACATTGGTAAAGGGTAGTCGCCAAGTAATACTCCTCTTTACCAATTGCATCGATACTTATCACACTGTCCTCTAGAGTACCGAAACCGCGTATGTGCCGTTGCTCGATACAGGCTCGGCCGTCTTGTTGTGTCTCTGCCCTGAGAAGTTCATCAAATTTAGGTAACGGCGCTTCTGTGCTTACACAAGCACTTAATAACAGTGATGCGCCTACGGCAAGACTTGTGGCTAGAATTTTCATAAGATTCACCTCATTATTATTGCCCCCAAGCCCAACACTCAGTATAAGACACAGTTGACAGAGAGCGATTTAATATTAACACAGGCCGATTGGTGTCTGTTGAAACGCTTAACTACTACAATGCCTGAGTATAATATGAACACAAATAATGCCAATTAGTTTCATTATTCTTTGAATAATACATGATGAAAAACAGTTGGATTGGCAAGTAAGGTGTACAATGAGAGAGTTAGTAATAATAAGCTTATGGCGAATAGCGGCGGCTAGCGCACTGACACTAGGCATGATTGGCATCCTTTTACCGGGTCTGCCGACCGTTCCATTTGTTTTACTTGCCGCTTGGTGCGCCAGTAAAGGATGGCCAAAACTCGAAATTTGGTTGCTTCAACATAAAACCTTCGGCCAACACATTAAAAAATGGAGAGAACGCAGAGTTGTGCCACTAAAGGCTAAGTGGGCGTCTACGGTGTTCATGAGTATAAGCTGTGTTGTAATTTGGACTAGCCAAACAAACATATGGCTAGCACTCAGTATTTCTGTAGTACTTTTAGTTGTTGCTAGCTGGATATGGCACTTACCGAGTAAATAAAGCTTCTTTCAAAGTAAGGTAATACGTGCAAGCAACAAGTTTTGAACAAGGACAAATAGCCGCCGGTACAGCTATGATGGCACAAATCAAACGTGCTATCATGCACTAAAAATTCCACCAGATGTTTCTCAGAGCAGTGCCAATTTGTCTACCGAGTTAAATACATTACAAGAAAAAAGTTTACACGCCCTTAAACAAAGTTTTGGCTATGACAGTTTTCGCGAAGGACAATGGGAAGCCATCTCTGCCGTACTCAATCAACGCGATACACTAGTGCTCATGCCAACCGGTGGTGGTAAGTCGATCTGCTATCAGATTCCGGCTCTTGTGCTTGAGGGCTTAACCCTGGTTGTCTCTCCTCTTATTTCCTTGATGCAAGACCAAGTTCAACAACTAAGCGAACAAGGCGTAAAAGCAGCTTACTTAAACTCGTCACTATCAAAGGAAGAAGAACAGCGCATATATAAGTCTTTGGGAGACGGCGATATTCGCTTGCTCTATGTCGCACCAGAAAAACTATTACGGCACTACTTTTTGCAGCACATTAGCGAATTTGACTTGAGTTTAATTGCAATAGATGAGGCGCATTGTGTCAGCCACTGGGGGCATGACTTTCGACAAGACTACCGCGCTTTGGGTCAACTAAAAAATAACTTTCCTAATACCCCAATCATTGCCTTGACTGCGACCGCCGACACTGCCACACAAGCTGACATATTGCATCAGTTAAACATGCATGACCCCTTTGTTTACCGTGGAGGCTTTGATCGTCCCAATATTCGCTACAATTTACTTAGCAAATATAAAGGCTTTGACCAAGTTGTCAGTTTCGTTGAACAACAGGGTGGTAACGGCGGTATCGTTTATTGTGGCAGCCGAGCAAAAGTCGACGATCTTACTCTAAAACTACAACATGCAGGTATCCCATGTGATGGCTACCACGCGGGTAAAAGCAATGACGAACGCGAAGACGTACAAAACCGTTTTTTGCGTGACGAGTTACAAGTAGTGGTTGCAACGGTCGCCTTTGGGATGGGCATTAATAAGTCCAATGTTCGCTTTGTAGTACACCACGATGTGCCTCGAAGCGTAGAATCATTTTATCAAGAAACTGGGCGAGCCGGACGAGACGGTATGCCAGCAGAGGCCTTGTTGTTATATGATGAGCGCGATGCCGCACGGATCAAAAAATGGATTGCGGATGGTGCCACACCGGAACGGTTTCAAATTGAAATGCAAAAGTTTGATGCCATGCAAGCATTTGCCGAATCACAAACTTGCCGACGTCAGGTATTGCTCAATTATTTTTCTGACTATTTAGGCGAACCATGCGGAAATTGTGACATATGCCAAGATCCACCTAAAATGTTTGACGCTACTCGACAAGCCCAAATGGTATTGTCCTGTATTTATCGTTTAAAGTCTGACACCTCTGCACAATACGTTATTGATGTGCTTCGTGGAAAAAGCATTCGTAAAATCATCGACAATCAACACAATCTACTCAGTACATATGCGATTGGAAAAACAGAGTCTGACAACTATTGGCACAATATTATTCAACAGCTTATTCATCAAGGCTTAGTTTACATTGACATGACCCGCAACGGTATTTTGCAACTGAATGAAAGTGCAAGGCCGATATTAAAAGGTGAGAAGACTATCGAAATGGCATTACCTCGCCTGTCAGTAAGTGCTGCTAAAAAGAACAAATACGTCCCCACCAATATTGATAAACAATTATTCGCCAAGCTCAAACAATTGCGAAAACAAATTGCCGACGAAAACAATCTACCCGCCTTTGTCATTTTCAGTGATGCGAGCCTTGCGGACATGACAGCTAAACTTCCGACGTCAAAAAGCGACTTTATCCGAGTAAACGGCGTAGGAGAAACAAAACTAGAACGCTATGGTGAGCCGTTTATTCATTTAATTGAAGAGTACTTAGCAGCCAATAGCTCACACCTTGAAAGGTCGTTTCTTTAAAACAAGGACTTTATCTGAAACAAGGCTCAGATCAGCAGATCCGCCTTTAAGAAGATGTTGCTTGAGAAAAAGCTAGAAGTCACTCGCGATTCGATTAGCTAGGTTTGGTTCTTTCAACAATTGTCCTAAATCACTAGAAAGTGACGAGAGAGGTCTAATGAACTTTGTTCCATTGATATTGACCGGCAAATTGTCTATGCCATTGTAAAACCTCACCACTTCACTGTATGTGTTCGATTGGTCGTTTATTTGATTCTCAGATATTGGAATATCAGGCAAATACATTGCCAGAAAGCCAACTCTTTGGAAGTTGCGTATTTTCGCAGAACTAGTGAATTCGTTACTATCCGTGAAAAAACCAACCCCTATTATGTCAGTCGTATATCCGGACGCTAACAGTCGCTCACGAGCAAAATTTGACTTTACTGAAAGCCACAAATTGTTAGGAAGGCACATAAGTACAAAGTCACCATAGGATTGTACTTTAGGATTGTTTGTTTTGAAAAAATTCTTACCATCAATAAATCCTTCGAGTGCTTTTTGTATCAATGCCTCTGAAAAACTGCCTAAGTTTGATACGCCACTTTGCTGTTCACTCGGAGTTAATGGTCTAGTCCATCTTTGCCTATTTATCTGATCATAAAATGCTTTTGCTTGTACAAAGTTCTCGGCACTAATTTTTTCTTTCAAATGTACTTCTGCAGATTTAATTGCGATGGAGGCTAGGAGATTGACATTCGCAATCAAGTTACTAAATTCGGGAAAATACTGAAGAAAAAACATCAGCCCCCTGTGGGCTTTTGCACTTTTCCATTGTGGGCTTGAAATCGATTTTCCATCAATGCCAATTGTTTTTATTCGGGCAATAGTACCTTCGGGCACCCTATCGATTATCCCCTCTATCCCCGTCTTGATCGTATCAAAATCAATGTGTGAATATGTCTCGGTTTTTGGGTCAATATGTGAAACAAGTAACTGTTGCAAAGGCAATAAAAAATGATTATAGATTGATCTCGTATTTTCACTCTCTTCAGTATCGTATGGGCTAGTTGGCTCTGCTACTACTTCCATGTTCAATATCTTCATTTAGCTAACCTATTTGTCTGTATTTAATTTGCAAATTCCTTGTTGACTGTCTTTTTATACAGTGCTAATTTACAGGGTATAAAACCGGATAAGGAAAAACTGTCAAAATGTCAAAAGCGTCAGAAGAGTTTACGTCTAACGAAGTAAAAAGTATACGGCAGCGTCTGGGACTCGGCAGAACCGAATTTTCCAACTTATTAGGTTTGGGTAGACAAGGTGAAAGGACAGTTAGAGGATGGGAGCAGGGGGAACATAAGCCATCAAAAAAGAAACTAGAAGATATTCAAAACCTTGAATCAAAATTGCAAGCCGACTTAAATTCAGCTCCTTTTAGATGTAACTCGAATACTTCGAAGTTCAAGTTTATTGATCTTTTCGCAGGTATTGGGGGCATCAGATTACCTTTTCAAAAACTTGGCGGAGAATGTGTATTTACCTCCGAATGGGATAAATTTGCGCAAAAAACATATTTGAAGAATTTTGGCGAAATGCCACGCGGTGACATCACCAAAATCAAAACTTCTGAAATTCCGGATCATGATGTGCTTCTAGCAGGATTTCCATGCCAAGCATTCAGTCAAGCAGGTTTAAAAAAAGGCTTTAATGATACTCGCGGAACGCTGTTTTTCGAAATACAACGTATTCTAGCAAATAAACGCCCCAAAGCATTTTTACTTGAAAATGTTAAGCAGTTAAAAGGGCATGATAAGGGTAGGACATTAAAGACAATATTGAATGTGTTAAGAGGCGAATCAGTTGAACATTTAGGTGAAGAGCTCGATATTAGCACTGAAGCAAAAGCGACCCTAGGAAACAAATTAAACTATTGGGTAGATTTCAAGGTCTTACGCGCTGCGGATTTCGGTGTGCCGCAAAATAGAGAACGTATATTTATTGTTGGATTTGACAGAGAATATTTTGGTGATATCGATTTTGAAGGCATATTTGAATGGCCAACACCACCAATGTTGGATACCAAAGTTGATGATATCCTAGAAGATGATTTGATCCTTTCTCAAAGGCAAGACAAGTATACAATTTCGGACAAATTGTGGGAAGGTCATCAAAATAGGAAATTACAACATGCGGCAAAAGGTAATGGATTTGGTTATTCTTTGTTTAATCGCGATTCAAGGTATACCAACACAATAAGTGCTAGATATTATAAAGATGGCTCGGAAGTACTCATTGACCAATCGCATTTGAATAAAAACCCCAGAAAACTAACACCGAGAGAGTGTGCTCGACTTCAAGGATTTCCAGAAAACTTTATCATTGATGCGGTGTCTCAAGTGCAAATATATAAGCAATTTGGAAACTCAGTTTGTATGACTGTGATTGAACATATTGCTGATTCAATGCTTACATTTATGGAAAATTTTCAAAAGCAAAAGCAGGCAGCCTAAGGCACGCCATTGTTTACATATTCAGTGAATCCCGATACCTCATTAAAACTATTGAAGTAATTCATAATACAAGGGAATGCCGAGGGTTGACTCACCTTGCTTTCTATCCATCTGTTTATTGACAAACAGATGCCAACATCGGCAAGAGTGATGTGATTTGCTGCTATGTATTTCTGACCTGACTGCAATTGTCCCTCTAGTATTGCAATAAGTCGGTTCCAATTTTGGATGGATTGTGCAACTTGCTGCTCGCTAAAGCTGCTGTCATTGCGAAAGCGCGTTTGAAACACCGGTCGCCATGCGGCGTTTAAGTCTGAAGCCTGCCAATCTATCCACTGATTAATGTGCGCCCTTTTTATTGAATCTGTCGGGTAAAACTCATCATCATTTGCGTACCGTTCTGCCAGATATCGAATAATAGTGTTGGACTCCCATAAGACAAACTGGCTTTCGCCATTTGTATCGATGATAACAGGCGCCAATCCATTAGGATTAAGCTGGTGCAACACTTCTCTATCAAGCTTTTTGATATCACAAACTTTGTAGTCAACCCCAAGTATTTTAGATACCCAAAGGACTTTTCGTACATTTATTGAAGTGCAAGCACCGAATATTTCAATCACTTTTGTTCCTTCAACCAGTATTGTCGATAAATTGCATTGCCCCCCAAGGCATGTGCTCGATCCCTTTCCCACATAGTCTAGCCTCTAATAGGGGGCAAGAGCAATCTAAGCTACCAATGCCTCAACTAGCGCTTTGCCTACTGCATGGGCACTACTCGGGTTTTGACCGGTGATCACACGATCATCTTGAATCACAAACTCACCCCAAGGTTGTACCTTACTGTACCTCGCGGCATTGCGAGCCAACGATTCTTCCAACAAAAATGGGACATGATCAATTGTTTGATAATCAATTTCTTCTTCTCGGGTAAAGGCGGTCACTGACTTGCTCGCAAGTAGTTTTTCGCCTGAACTCAACACGATGGGAAGCAAGGCCGCTGGACCATGACACACAGCCGCTAAAATACCGCCAGTTTCGTAGTGCTCGGCTGCCAATTTAGCAAACTCGTCATTGCTTGCAAGGTCAGACAACAAACCATATCCGCCAGGATAAAAAATTGCCTGATAGTCTTTGATATCTAGCTGCGATACAGGAATACTGTTATTTACACGAATTTGAAACGTTTCGTCACTCAGTATCTTGTCATTGATATCGTCACCTTCTATGTCGGTACCGTAAATTGGCACTTTGCCGCCCTGAATAGAGGCGATGTCATAGTCAATGCCAGCTTCAGTCAATAAGTGCAAAACGTGAGTCAATTCAGGCGAATAGGTGCCATTTTCCTGCTCTGTATTGCCCAGCTTTCCGTGGTTAGTGACGGGAATAAGTACTTTTTTCATAGAGACCTTCTTTGAGTTGAAATGCTTACATAGTCACAATAATATATTATTTCTATATGATCGATAATATATAATATTTGCATTTTACTATTGCCATATAGCAACAATTAACAAGAGGACTCTAATCGTGGATAGTTTTGATGGTATTACTGAGTTTGTTGCCGTTGCTGAAAAACATGGATTTTCCGCTGCAGCGAAATCTCTCGGGTGCAGCAGCAGTCATGTTAGCCGGCAGATTGCAAGACTGGAACAAAGATTGGGATGTAACTTAGTGGCGCGCACAACACGCTCAGTTAACCTGACAAAGGCGGGAATACTGTATTATCAGCAGTGCAAAGACTTAGTAATTGGATTACAAAACGCCAACGAGCAAGTAATGTCTCAACAATACCGTTTAAACGGTGTATTAAAGGTAAGCGCAGCCGGCACTTTTGCTGAGCAACATGTTATACCTGCTCTCACTGATTTTGCAGTAGAACACCCAGAGTTAAAAATTGAAATTGATGTCAATAGTCGGTTGGTCAACTTTGTTGAAGATGGCTTCGACTTTGTGATCCGTTACGGTCAATTAAGTGATTCTGGTTTGGTCGCCCGAAAACTAGTCAATCGCACCATGTTAGCGGCCGCCAGCCCCGACTACCTCAAGCGCCACGGCACCCCTACTAAACCTGATCAACTAAAAAAACACACATGCATTATCAGTAATAATGCCCATTGGAATTTTGAAATTGATAAAACTGTTAGCAGTGTAAAAGTCGACGGAAAATTCCAATGCAACCATGCAAAAGCGGTGGTTAATGCCTGTGAAAAAGGGCTTGGCATCGCATATTTACCCCGAAGCAATTTTACCCAGTCAATTCGTCAAGGCACATTGGTTCCTATCCTAGAACCTTATTGGAATACGCAAATTAGTAGCTGGATTGTTTACCAAAACCGTCGATTTTTACCTATGCGAGCAAGGCTGGCAATTGACTATTTACTGGGGTACTTTTCCTCTTGGCAAGAGTAAAAGTTACTATACTTTTGGGCTATTAAAAATTTAAAACAAATTTTAGGGTGTTCACGGCGCGCTTACACTTAGACGTGCCCCTATTTTGCCGTAAAACCGCTACTAGTATATCCATATACGCTTTGATTTTTCATCCGTGAAAAATAAATTTTACGGCAAAATAGGGACACGTTTGAGTATAAGGATACTGTGAAGGGTTATCTACCTAAACAGCTCTATGGTAGCTATCTCACAGAGCAGACTCGGCTAATTTAATCTTATTTTTTGCTTGTTCGTAAGTGCTCTCGTTATTTAATCGTTCCACATACGCGCACATATTTGGATAATCCTTAATCATCCCTGAATTGTAAATTCTTTCCAGACCATAGCTCATATGTATATCAGCTAAGCTTATCTCATCTCCTACAAACCAAAGGTTGGCACTTAGATGAGCTTCAACATAGGCAAAGTTCCGTTTGATAACCTTGCCATAATACGCATCCATAATGCCATTAGTTATTTTGCTAGCAATACCCTTTATCAACCAAGGAACCTTGGTTTTAACTTTTGAGAGCACCAGTGATGCAACCAAAGGTGGCATAAAACTACCCTCAGCAAAGTGTGACCAAAACTGCACGTCGATGTAGGCTTTCGAATCTCGCGCAGGGAGCAAGAAGCTGCTCTCTTCGGCACATTGTTGAATGACATATTCGCAAATCGCACCCGATTCAGCGAGTAAAAAACCATTGTGTTCCAGCACAGGTGCAGCCGCCAGTGGATGCAGCTTTTTATAGCTTTCAGGAGTAAGATGCGTCTTTTGATCCCTGCCATAAGCTTTAATTTCGTATGCTACCCCGATGAGTTCAAGGAGCCAAACAATCCGCTGAGAACGAGAATCGGTGAGGTGATGTACTGTAAACATAAAATTACTCCTTTGAATCATTAGTAGCCAATTGCCCTGCAGGATCCATTGCAGCATAGTAGGCCGCTAAGTCAACAATATCTTGGTCACTCAAATCCTTTGCATGGGGTGTCATAGCAGCATTTATGCGAGTCCCCGAACGAAAAGCTTGCAACTGTAAAACGGTGTATTCGGCTTTTTGACCGGCCAGATTAGGGATGATAGGAATGGTTGAAATACCGTTATCGCCGTGACACGCAGCACAACGCTCAGCTTTAGTTTGACCTTGGTCTTCCATGCCAATAAGAGGCTTGTCTTTGCAGCTGGCTAGAAAACTGCAAGTCAAAATGATAAGTATGCCCATTGTCTTGTTTTCGTTAAACATGGCTTTGTTCCTTTTCACACTATCATTACTCCCTATAGTCTGATTTAGTTTACCCGTATAATGAACAACCTTAGACAACATTGCACTAGTGGGGCGGGACTATGTGATGTGCACAAGGATAAACAGCCTCTAATCCTTCCGCAATTAAATAAGGAAATATATGCAGTTATCCCATCGCTTTGCAGAGCAGCTTCCTGAGCTTTGTCATGCTGTAAAACCCTTTCCGGTCAAAGCGCCTAGGGTAGCCATGCTGAATAAAAGCCTAGCGAATGAACTAGGCGTTTCAACAGAATGCTTAAAAGGTGAGTATTTATTCAGTTTATTGTTCAATGATACGCATAATCCTGCGATCAAGAGTGTTGCCCAAAAATATGGCGGTCACCAGTTTGGACAATGGAATCCACATTTGGGCGATGGGCGTGGCGTTCTGCTCGGCGAATTAAAAACCCCAAAAGGCACTTTTGTGGATCTGCATCTCAAAGGCTCTGGGCAAACGCCTTACAGTCGACATGCTGATGGTCGAGCAGTACTGCGCTCAAGTATACGAGAATACTTAGCAAGTGAAGCGCTGCACAAACTCAATATCCCGACTTCCCGCGCACTTTGCTTAATCGCGTCGGAAGAACCCTTAAAGCGCGATTTCATGGAATCCGCTGCAATGATAATCAGAACCTGTCCAAGCCATATAAGATTTGGGCACTTTGAGTACTTTTTTCACAGTAAGCAGTGGGATTTACTCGATCAACTATTCGACTACTGTTTCACCTATTATTTCCAAACTTGCACGCGAAAAGACAAGCCTTACTTAGCCATGCTCACAGATATTTGTCAGCGTACAGGCCACATGATTGCCTGCTGGCAAGCCTACGGTTTCAACCACGGAGTAATGAATACCGATAACATGTCAATTCACGGCATTACCTTTGATTACGGTCCCTATACCTTCTTAGATGATTATATCCCAGGCTATATATGCAATAAATCTGACCACACCGGCCGTTATGCTTTCGACAAGCAAGCGAGTATCGCACTTTGGAATTTAAACGCGCTCGCCCATGCTTTTAGTTCAAAGCTCAACATAGACGAACTGAAAAAAGCACTTGCCACATTTGAACCTAGCTTTTTGCAACATTATCGCTATCTAATGCAACAAAGGTTGGGACTAAACACTAACGATACCGCCAGTAGTTCAGCATGCATAAACGGATTTTTAGCGCTGTTGCGCGACGAAGCTGCCGACTATCACCTTAGCTTTTTATACCTCACCGAACATTTGTTAGACATCGAAAAAGGCGAGGTAGATGAATTTGCCAAGCATTTCAAAAATTCCGATGCATTTTCTGAATGGGCATTAAAATACAAAAGCGTCCTCTTAAACGGGAAGGCAGATTGGCATACTATTCAAAATAGTATGTATCAAGTCAACCCGCGTTACGTCCTCAGAAACCATTTCATGCAAGAGGCCATTAACCGTGCCGAAACGGGAGACTTCACCTATTGCGACAGCTTGTTCAAGGCTGTATCACAACCCACTCTTTTTAAGCCAGAGTTTGAAATATTTTCTAAAGCACCCAAGCAAAACCAAAAAGGTATCGCTCTTTCATGCAGCAGTTAAGCCCAGATTTACTCAAAACAAGTCAATGTGTCATCATACAAAACGCAATTGTCCTAAAAGGACTAAGTCTTCCCGATTTTGAACATGCCACCCTTTGGTCAAAGCAGCTACTAGAATTATTGGGGCTTAAGTACATCGAAAGTGAAATATCTGCCGATCTCATTATGGTAGCAGCCAAATTTAAGGACGAAATGCTTTTTTTAAAGCTCAACTATACGCTTGAGGATATGTGGTTTGAACTCGCTAAACATCGCGAAAGTCTGTTCTTTCATTTATTCGATCATATCGACGCTAACTTAATGACAATTGGACTGTTTAATCCCGCCCTAACAATTAAATGAAAAATCAGGCAAAATTTAAGATAAGTGTTCACTTCCCATGTAAATTCTGGCTAAATGAGAAAAAAACTGAAAATGAGCAAGGACTTGCGGCATTTACTTTTTAGCTTTTTACTCGCAATCATAGCTTGGTCAAATGTAAGCTGGGCACAAACGGCACTTAAACCTGTCATCGCCGACTTTGATGCGTCCATAAATTTAGCAGACCGTACCGAGTTCTTATTGACTGAACAGAGTATGTTACTGTCCGATGTATTAAATAAATCGAATTGGAAACAGCATCGAGACATCGTCAATATTCCTGCCAATACCAGTTTATGGCTACGCTTTAGCGTGACTAACGAATCGACCGCCAATAAAATGCTCACCTTAATTGCCGGCAACACCTTTATTGATAGAGCTGAAGCATATCTGCTCGACGAGCAAGGGCGAATTATCCAATCTTCTCGACTTCTGAATGACTTGTCCAACAGTGCTAATCTGAGTCGAAATGGCTTTAAAATGAGTTTTACCTCCAGAGCAGAGTCTCGCTTTACGATATATCTGCAAATTCAGGATGATGGACTGAGTCTTATTCCGATTGAGCTTTGGCAGTCAGAGAGCTATGCCAAACAATCTAGTATGCGATTGATCTTAATCGGAGCAATGTCAGGTGGCTTGTCTTTGCTCGCCACCTATTTTTTGTTCACCTACATCTTGCGCAATGCCCCTTCTCGTTTTTGGTTTTGTGTTTTTTCAGTATCGGCCATGACAACCATGTTAAGCGCAGAAGGTATATTGCCGGTTTTGTTCATGTTGCCAAGCTTTGCCGCAGAGCTAACGGCTATCAGCTTGATATCGACACTATTTGCAGCCATAAAGATCACACGTATCGTATTTGCTCCGGTATCAGAAGTGTGGATACGCGCGCACTACGTCTTACTAGTTCTGCCGCTTGTTGGCATCGTATTGTTGGATGATTTTTATCAACTTATTGTGTTGATATCTTTTGCTGCGATTTTTTTCGCCAGCAAACTCACTGCGACCGTATTTTATCGAAAAGCCATCGATCTCCGCAGCGCAATCATATATTTTATAGGGTGGCTCACCTTGGGTTTAGTGGTTGCCATCGAGTTTTTTACCTTTATCCAACAGGCCAGTCATTTGTCTTTTGCCGCGCCCTATCCCTTTGCCTTGAGCTGCTTGGGGGTAATGCTAATAGGCGTAGCGATTATCAGTCGTGAACAGTCGATTCAAGCAAAAAACAGCGCCAATCAAATAGAGCAAATCAGTCATTTAGAACAATATAATGACCTGTTTCAGCATGCCGCGGAAGGCTTGTTTACTGCCTACCCTAATGGCGATTTTATTCACGTCAACCCTGCCATGTGCGGCTTGTTTGGCTATAAAAACAATACCGAATTTCTCAAACACAACAAGAATCTAGTTAACTTATTTGTCGACACCAAAGATGTCGATTTGCTACTCGGTGAATTGAGCATCCAACAAACCGTATTAGGCAAAGAAGTAAAAGGCAAACGTCGCGATGAAAGCGAATTTTGGTTTTCTATTTCTTGCCAACTAAAAAAAGTGAAGGATCAAACCCTACAATTTGGTTCACTATTCGATATTACAGAACGCCGCCTTCATCAAATAAACTTACAGTATTTAAACACGCACGACCAACTCACTGGCCTGTACAATCGTCGTCATTTTTTACAAATAATGACCGAAAAGATCGACAAATTTGCCGAATCAGGTCAGTCATTTGCACTTGTATTTCTCGATGTCGACCAATTCAAAATTATCAACGATACCTGTGGTCACAGCGCTGGGGATATTTATATAAAAGAATTATCTCTCGAACTTTTCGATGTAGTAAGTGACAAATACCCCTTTGCACGCTTGAGTGCTGACCAATTTGGGATTTTAGTAAAATACGAAGATGGCAACAAATTACGTCATTTTGCTTCTAAATTACTGGAAAAGGTACGTAATTTCGGCTTTAGGTGGGACAGGCATCTATTTAATCAAAGTGTGAGTATTGGCATTGCGGTGCATACAACAGAGGTATCCAGCGCAGAAGAACTATTAAGTTACGCTGATACGGCCTGCTTAATTGCCAAGGAAGGCGGTCGTGACAAAATTCATGTCTATAGCCCAGAGCTGGGAATGCACTCTTCTTACCAGCGCGAGTTATACTGGATCAATGAGGTTAGAAGTGCCTTAAAAGACGACGGGGTTGAACTATTTTACCAACACTACCGACCTTTAAACGAACAAGATGAGCGAGATTATTACGAGGTTTTGGTGCGACTACGCACTCAAGACAATGATTTAGTAGCGCCCGACTTTTTTATGCCAAGTGCCGAAAAAGCGCACATCAGTCACAATATTGATAAGAATGTCATCGAAAACTACTTTAAGTGGCTAAATACCCATTCAGAAAACATACTCACTTTGGCCAAAGCGAATATCAATTTATCGGGTTTTTCTTTATCTGACGACGATTTTAGATTTTTCTTACTCAACGCTTTTGAAAAATATCAAATACCTTACGATAAAATTTGCTTTGAAATTACTGAAACAATGGCGATTATTAAAATGAAAGACGCCATTGAATTTATCAACGAATTTAGGAAACTCGGTTGCACCTTCGCTTTGGATGATTTTGGTAGTGGTTTTTCTAGTTATAGTTATTTGAAAAACCTACCTGTCGACTATTTAAAAATTGACGGGAACTTTATTCGAGATATTCTTAGTGACAAAATTGACCTTGCTATGGTGACCTCTATACGCGATGTCGCCGAAGCAATGAATTTAAAAACAGTGGCTGAGTTTGTCGAAACCAGTGAAGTCATGGTTCAAGTAGGTAAACTTGGCTTGGACTTTGCGCAAGGCTTTTGTATTGCGCAACCCTTACCCCTGTCAGAATACACGTCATATACGCAGCAAGAGCAAACAGATAAAAAAATGTTGCATTCTAAGCTCTAGTCCCCATACTTAGCACACCTTACAAGCTACATACAAAACAAAGCGTCGAAGTAAATGAGTGATCCATCCCCCGCGTATGAATTTGTCAGTCGCGCGAAATTACCCACCCGATTTGGTGAATTTACTATTCACGGCTTTGTAGAAACAGCTACTCAACAGGAGCATGTCGCCCTATCTTATGGGACTTGGAAAACGAATGCTGTCGTCCCTATCAGAATTCACAGCGAGTGCTTAACTGGCGATGCCCTGTTTAGTACTCGCTGTGATTGCGGTTTTCAGTTAGAAAAAGCACTACAAAACATCGTCGAATATGGTCACGGCGTCATTTTGTACCTACGTCAAGAAGGGCGAGGCATTGGTCTGCTGAACAAAATAAAAGCCTACAGCCTGCAGGATACCGGTATGGACACGGTTGAAGCAAACGAACACTTGGGGTTTGATGCAGACCTACGCGACTACAGTATATGCAAACTCATGCTAGATACCCTAAGTATCCAAAACGTTGAACTGATGACCAACAACCCAAAAAAAATTAATGCCCTTAAAAAAATGGGCATTAATGTGGTTAAGCGTAAGCCTATTGATCACGGCGTTACCGATGACAATAAGCATTACTTAATGACTAAAACGGCTAAACTTGGTCACGTCTTCAACCCTGACAAACTCAAATAATTTTAGACGCAAGTAAGTCTTTCGAATTTAGCGCTATCTAATCTTTAAATCGCGCAGTCGTTTGCCTTTCTCGATTGACTATGAGTTGCGTGACATCTGGGCGAGAATAGTGCCCAACGGGATCAAAATTCTGTCGTTCTCTCAATACGTTTTTATGGTCAATCTCCGCAATATACAGCCCTTCGTCGCCCACTTGTGGCTCGATAACCCAAGCGCCATCGGGTGCAGAAATACATGAACCACCGTTTGCGATCAAATCCTTTGGTGCCTCAAGCAATGCTTCAATATATGGTGTGTCTGCTGGGAAATCACATTTGCGCATTAAGCCAGATACCGAAATCACATAACTTCGGCCTTCTTTTGCCAATACCCGCGTCAAATCATAGGTATTGTGCTCACCACCTGGCCAAATAGCCACATGCAAATCTTCGCCCTGCGCATATAAAGCAGCTCGAGGTAAGGGCATCCAGTTTTCCCAGCAATTTAAACCACCTAAAGTAAAGTTTTTAATCGGGAAGGTGCGTAAACCATGCCCGTCACCTGGTGCCCAAGTTAAACGTTCTTCGTAAGTAGGCATTAGTTTTCGATGTACGTTTTGAATGACGCCTGCTTTGTCAATGTATACCAAAGAGCAATAAATAGAGTGGCCACCGCGATCGGTAGCGCGCTCGGCAATACCTAGGATCACAGCAATCTCTTTTTCTTTTGCTAATTGGCAAATCGAATCCAAATGCCCCTCTTCAATATTGACCGCTTGCGTCAAATAATGCGCGTGGATCTCTTTGTGTTTGCTGGAATTAAATTCGGCACCACCAGTAAAATCGAGCCAAAATGGATACCCAGGCAAAAGGCATTCACCAAATACAACTAGGTTTGCGTCTTGTTCAGCTGCATCACTGATGTACGATTCCACTTTTTTCGTCGTCGCTACCCGATCTAACCATACAGGTGCAATTTGCGCCAAGGCGACTTTTAGGCGACTACAGCCCGTTAACTCTGCCATTTTTTCTCCTTTTTTTATCCGTATTTTTTGTGAATCAACGTGGCAAAACGCTCTGCCGAACCCTCGGCCATATTAAAATAAAGAGATGGTTCTATTAATTCGACTTCAATTATTTCAAAACCACGCTCAGTTTTCAGCATATCGATGCGCGCATATAGAGGCAACTCTGGTAATGACGCGAGTACTCGCATCGCCAATTTCTTCATTTCATCGCTTGCGTCAAGGGCTATCAATTGCCCGCCATGCTCTTCTTGTACCCTGAAATCCCCTGCCTTTGGCTGTTTCAAAATAGCATGACTATAATTTTTTTCGAAATAAAACAACGAGTACTCACCGACAGTTTCAATCGATTCTTCATAAGCTTGGACTAAAAAGGGGCGAATAGAAAAAACGCCCTCTAGCTCTTCCCACAAGCGCTCGAGCTTTTCAATATTCACTCTATAAGTAAAATCCGCATTCGCACTGACCAAGGGCTTGATAACTAGGTCATCGGTGTGAAAACGATGATAAAGCGACTTGAATTTTGAGTAATTGATTTTTTCTGACCATATGGACGGTAGAACAGGAATGCCTTTATGTTGCAGATTTTGCAAATAAGATTTAGACAAGTTCCAGCGCATCAATGACAAGGGGTTTTCAAGTATCGCGCTGGATGCATCTATCCGTTCTAAACAATTGAGGAAGCTCTCTGCATGGGCTTGATAGTCCCAAGTACTGCGTACAATAACGAGATCGAACTCATTGTAGTCGACCGCAGTATTCTGCCACGGTACGTCCCTTACCTCCCAGCCAAACTCAGCTAAGTAAGGTTTAAGCATATCATCATAAACAAAGAAATCGTCAAGATTGTCAGTGGATAAAAACGCACAGCGTTTCATGCCTAGATACTCCAACTATAAATTGCACATTGCACCGTTTTAACACAATATACTAAGCCAAACTACGCACTTTTTGATATAGGCAATGGCTACGACACGCTATTTTTGTAAAAACTTATATAACGGCGAAAACTGGCAACAGAATCGACTTATCATTGTTGCACAGGACATAATTCAAGACGTAATAGACGGTACCCCAGAACAAGCTGATAAGGTGCTTAGCTCGTACACAACGCCTGGATTCATTGATACCCAAGTCAATGGTGGTGGAGGTGAATTGTTCAATCATACCCCCACAGCCGATACCTTGATGCGCATGTTGAGAGCGCATGCTAAGTTTGGTACGACACAAATGCTGCCGACACTTATCACCGATAACTATGCTTGTATGCAGGCAGCAGCCGATGCGATGGCAAGTATGCAAGATATGCATCTCAAAGGTTTTATTGGTATCCATTTTGAAGGTCCTCACTTAAGCTTACCCAAACGAGGCATTCATCCTGCCAAGCAAATCAGACCAATCAGCAATAAAGAAATGTCGCTATTTTGTCGCAAAGATATTGGCCAAGTTTTACTCACTCTCGCACCCGAAACCGTGCCTTTAGAACAAATACATGCCTTACAAGAAGCAGGGGTCATTATCTCACTAGGACATTCAAACGCGACCTATACACAAGCTCTCTCTGCCATTGATGCGGGTGCAACTGGGTTTACACATTTATTTAATGCTATGTCTATGAGTAAAGCTAGAGACCCAGGTGTTGTGGGCACAGCACTGGATACAGAAAACACCTTTGCCGGTATTATTGTTGATACCCACCATGTCCACCAAGCCAATTGCCAAATAGCCATTAAATGCAAAACCCCCGATCGCTTGATGCTTGTGACTGACGCCATGAATCACGCCGACGCACCTGAGGCCGAACTTATATTTAACGGTGAACAAATTGTATTGGAAAATGGCAAGCTCACGACACCTGACGGTACCTTAGCAGGCTCCGCTTTAGACATGATTACCGCCGTAAAAAACACACACCAATGGCTAAACGTGCCGCTTGAGATTGCGCTTCAAATGGCTAGTACGAGTCCTGCAGCGTTTTTGGGGTTGTCGAAAAAGCTAGGGAAAGTTAAGGCTGGCTTCCAAGCCGACTTTGTTAGTTTTGACGACAACTACAAAGTAAACACGGCGATATGTGCGGGGAAATCGCTATTAAGTTAAACTTGAATCGGCTTTTATACAAATGAGTTAGTGACTAAACTACGCTAACTCGCTAAGCCTAGTTGTGTATTGAGCCACTACTTTTGCGCAATAAAGGTTCCATTGTTTTGCGCCGTTACCTCGCGCATCAATGTAGAAAAACGCACAAGTTCTTCTGTTAAACCAAAGCTAGTTTGTTTAAACCCTATGGCATGAATTCGGGCATACTTTTTACCATTCTGTTTGTTCGTATTTAACGCGTTAATTTGCGCGAGCGTTGCATCATATGAACCACCACTATAATCATCACCAAATACATATAGCGCTAAGGATTCTGTGGTTTTGCCGTAAGTACGCAATGCAGTTTGAATACCTTCGACTGGCGAAGAATTCGACGAGCCACGCCAAGAGCGCATCGCTTTCAGTACAGCAGAACGGCTGGTTGGCGTATCAGAACGCCACCGCCCAGCCGAGGTTTTTAATAAGTATTGACCATTATCAGACATGATCTGAAATCCCTTTACTTGCGGGTGTATTTCAAGGACTTCATCCAACTTATTCATCACCTTCTGCCAGATACTTTTCATACTACCGGATGTATCCACAATAAAAATGACGTAATCACTGTCTACTGGGATCCCACCTACTTCTTCGTCGCGCTCTTTGGCACTCCCGACTGAAATAGCCGCGCGTTCACGCATCAACTTCACACTCTCTAAACCACTCGCTTTGTCGGTTAAGCTTTGGAGATCTCGTTGCGCCCTTGCAATTTTCGCTTCTAAGGCTTGCGCCTCTTTTTTTAGACTCGCGCTTTGCGCCTCAGCTTGATTTTGTAGTGTGTGCTCACTATCAACATCATTTTCAAGTGCAGATACATTCGCCTCTGCCTGAGTCAAAGCTCTGAGTAGACTTGCTATTTGACTAAGATCGCTATATTCCCCCTCTTCACCATTTTGCGCGAGTAAAATTAGCATGACGACCGCGCCAAACGCGCAGGAAATTACATCCAAAAACGATAAGCTAAATACCTCAATTGGCGCACGTTGTTTTTTCATGGCCAAGTACTCGCTGGCGCAATAAAGGTTCCTTGAGTGCGTTCTGCCCAACTCCAATAGGCACCGGGCGCGGTTGGATCACCTTCCAGAGGCAACAAAATGATATTGGTTCTTACCCCCGCTAAAGGATTTGTGCGCAAGGTATGTGCAAAGGCCTCCATGCGGCACTCTCCGGTGATCGTGCTTTGTAAACCTTCGATGGGTTTACATTTTCTACTTTGAGGAAAACCACTGTTTTTTTCCACCAGAGTGGGCAAACCATCTGTGATCACATATAGGTCTGTCATATTAGGAAAAGTGCGTGCCATATGTTTTAAAGCGACTTCCAGATTTGTCCCCTCACTGGGGGTCAACTTGTTAATATCGCTTATAACAGCCTGCAGATCGTCGGTACTGCCAGCACGATTGATGGCGCGTTTACCCATTACCTGAGCTTTATTATTGAAAGCCATGACAGAAAACTCTGCATTTTCAGGAAGTCGAGCCAATAGCCACCTTGCTATTCGGAGCGTCCGTTGCCATTTTTTCCCTTGTCGTTTGTCCGTATCTGAGCCGATTTTTCTGCGGATAATACCAATCAAGGCTTCGTCTACCATAGAGGCACTCGTGTCAACTAAGATGCCAATGCCTTTTCCCTCGACTTTTAATCCTAACAAATACGACTCTTCTTGAACATTAGGCGTACTGATCACATCGTCCGCTGTTTGTGGCGCGACAGCAGCAATCGCTGAATCTAAGTCTGCAACTACAGTAATTTGATCTTGGAGCGCTTTTGACACTGCCTCTTGTTGGACTGTTAATTGTTGAATACGGGCGCGAAGTGCCTCCACTGTCGCAGTTTTCGCTGCGGTTATCTGTGCTTCGTCTTGTAAACTTTGTGCTAAATCATCTGATTGGTTTTCCAGTGCAGCAAGCTCCTGTTGCAAGCGCGCTAACTCCTCTACGGGAACATCCGTATTGCTACTGAACTTTACAAGAATGAGTATAAGAATTACTGCACCCAGCCCGCAGGCCATGACATCCAAAAATGCGAGGTTAAAGCCTTCTTCTTTGCGGCGTTTATTCATACCAACAACTTAAGATAGTGTGATTTGTCAAACCGTACTCAAACATCATGAAGCTCAATTATTGATGCAGGTGAGTAAGCAGATGTTTTTCGCAGTTTTTACGCGTATTAATAACCATTTCGTCTTGTCTATTGTTGAGCACGTACAAGATATACATCAATATGATAGAAATGATCAGCGATACCAGTGTCGAATTAAACGCTACCCCCAACTTGTCCACCATGCCAGAAATATCACCTGCTACCGCTTCTTCCGCTTTGGCAAGCGCCGAACCGATACCCCTAACAGTACCAATAAAGCCAATACTTGGGATCGCCCAGATTATGTAGCGGATCATACTGTTTCCCGACTCAAGTTGAGCAGCCAAGGTATCGACACTGTCACTGATCGCATCCGCTGCATGCTGGACATTTTGCGTATTTTTAAAACGCTGTAAGCAATTGATCCACGTTTGCATGGACGAATTCTGCGCATAGGCACTGGATTCTAGGGAAGAAAGTGCATCGCTCACATCAAGCTGCGCAGATTTATCGTAGTTGGCCAAATAATCCATTGTGAACAAAGGCTCTTCTTTGAACACTATGCGTTGGTATTTGTAAATGATTAAAAAAGCGCAAAACAAACCGATACTGACACAAGCCTGCTGCTCAAAATCTTTGAAAATAACCCATAAGTTTGTCGTTGCGCCACTTCCTTCACTGAGCACCGCAGCTGCCGCACTAGGCCGAACAATACCTTGGTAAAATAGGTGTACAAGGGCAATAATAGCAATGAAAACCACCATGGATACCAAAGGCGATGGATTCATATTTGCGTTGTTTTTCATTTATTTTTCTCTTTATACGGTTAACTTCGACTGTCCGATTGGTAAAGACCGCCTTTTACTCTGGCTATTCGATTAAATATCACTGGGCAAGGTCGCAGGAGAATCGAGACTAATTTGCACAGCCGCTGCTACCGCAGTCAAACTAATGCAAAAGCCGAGTAGTAAAATAATTCGCCAAATTTTTTGGCGTGGCATCTTTTTCATATCTTTACCTCAAAAGGCTAGTCATATCTGGCAATCCTAAACCCAATGGTGGGGGAAGCACTGCCTGCGGGTTCACGGTAGGCGGCACGTAAATCACGCAAACGACCCGTGGTATAATTTCCGCCCTTCGTGACATGTAAGTCTCCACTTTCGGGACCCATATAATCCACGTACAATTTTGAGGTGTCAGGTAAGGTCGTTGTATAACGATCGTGCACCCACTCACTGAGGTTACCCGCTATATCAAATAGGCCTAATCTATCTGCACGATAGCTTCCCACGTCGGCGACCCCTTTGTGTTTGTCTTCAAATTCTTTCAGATAAATCGCTTGGCTCCCTTGCAATTGCTTATCACCGAAATTACCGACATTTGTGGGGATTTTATCTGCATTTCCCCACACATACACGGTAGAGACCGATCTCTTTGCTTTTTTTGCTAACCATTCCCACTCAGCTTCGGTAGGTAAACGATAAGCGCTAGAGCTTGCGTTCACAGAAACCAAACGATTGCCTTGAAAACGATAAAAAGGGGGCAAACCTTCTTTTTCGCTTAACCAATTTGCAAACTTTGCCGCTTCCTGCCAAGTTATGTTGCGAATAGGCTTGTTGCCGCCAGAGCCTTGCCCTAAGTATGCAGCATACTGTTTTTCAGTAATTTCGTGTTTTGATACCCAAAAAGGACGCTGTAAATCGACTTCTATCTGGTGCTCATTCCGTCGACGACCGGGCTGATTTACTGCTGAACCAAGAGTAAACGTTCCACCCGCAAACTTACGCATCTCTATACCCAAGGTACTGGCAAAAAGTGGTAAGCCCTCTGCTCTGCGAGCTTCAAACTCCGTCATCAAATCAACAGAAATCGTCGACTGCTTATTAGCCTCTACCCTAAGCTTTTGGGTGACCGCTCTGTACCCTGCTTTTTTCACGCTCACGCTATGAGACACCGCAGGCAATGTGATGGTCACGGGGCTAGTACCTACTCGTTTATTATCAACAAAGACCTCTGCTTGGGGCTGCGTTGTAACAAGCAAGGTGCCTTTTGCCGGTTTTAGTTTGATGTTGACGGTTTTTGTCTCACCAGGTGTCAAACTAAACTTCTCGTTAAAGGCATAGTAACCAGGCTTAGTATACTGTATTTCTATCGTTTCACTCGCGTTGACTTGATGAGTGCCTAATGCTTTCTCTAGTTTGTTTATAAGCAAGTTGCCATCCAGAGGTACAGCACTCACTTGCACCTTGGCTTGGAGTGGTTCAAGTATATATTGACGCTTTTGCTTGGGAGTCTGCCAACTGATATCTATAGTATCCGAGATCGGTTGATACCCCTGTGCTGACACATTAACTCGATACGATCCGCCTTCGACAGTATGTCTAATATACGGACTTTCCTGTTCAGTAAAACTATCGCTGCTGACGGCGATTAACGCGTCATTCACACTGCTTGATAAATCCAAGCTACCTTTTACAGACACTAGTTCAGGAGACAAGTTGTATACTTCGCCTTGCGCCAAATCTAAACTCATTTCCTGTGGCTCATAGTAAGGGTGTTCGAGCCTTAATCGGTACGCACCATGAGCAATGGCATAATCAAGTTTATTACCAACATGGATAAGTGTGCCATCAATATACCAGTTCGCGTCTTTATCTGAATGTGATGCAGTTTTATCTGGTGGAAAAGCGAGACTTAAATCCACTTTTATTCTGGCTGGGCTGGGCGGAAGTTCGATCTTCAAGTTAGGAGGGGAATCTTCAGTTATATTGACAACAACCGCTTCAAATTTATCCGCAGACACACGCAAACTGGCTTTAGTACCCAGAATGTACAGGCTGTTGTTGCGCCTAAACACCTTGCCAGATAAGACACTCGTTGAATAATCATTGTTGATTATCTCAGGTGCCACTATTAAGGTATACCCCTTAACAAAAAACAGCCAAGTAAACACCAGCACTAACAAAACGGATGTAGAAACACCAATCAATAGATATGACAACACGCCTTTTCTTTGTGCCTGCTTTATCCTGTTGTCTAATTCTTCCAACTGCTACGCCCTATATATGCTGTTTTCACCATGTTAGCCTTGCTAAATTTCACTCGTGTTTGCTATGCGCACAATGTTCGTCGCATTTCGTTTAACTTGGACACTGATACGCTCTGTTTTAAACCCTTCTCGTTTAGCTTCAAAAGTATAGGTACCCGGTGTTAAACGAATATTTTTTTGCTCTACTTTTCCCACGTGGCCGACACCCAATACCAGTATATAGCTTTGCCCATCCGACTGGATATTTACCTCAACCTCTGACTGATACTGTTCCAACGCGGCAGACAACTTACCGATTTCGTTTGCTAATGGCGCAGAGTAAATTGAAAAAGGGAGGGCTTCTTTAAGTCTGTTGATGGCAATTTCTCTTATCCCTTCATCTTCCAGACGGTCAGTGTTAGCAGTCAGCGCTTTAATTTTTTGTTGATGCTCGAGAATGTACGTAGCTTTTGCCAGTGTTTCTTCAAATACTCGTGTATTTGGATGCACGTTTAAATTCGCTTGCGCGCGTTTTGCCACTGCAGACCAGTCTTGAGTTTCAGCCAGTTTCTCTAGAGCGGTGATACGACTTAGTAAATCCTGTTCACGCTTTAATGCGCTCAATTTGGTATCTAAGGATGTGATACCCAAAGCCTTGCTATCGATACGTCTGGCTTCTTGCAATAGCTTGTCCGCACGGCTTATTTGCTTATTTGAAATTGCCTTGTCTGCTTGCTGCAATACCTCACTTAAGCGACGTTTTTTGAGTATTTCTTCTACTTTTTGTAACTTCTCGTTTTCGCTTGATAATGAAGGGTCGAGTGCAAGGATTTGGCGCAAAAAATCACGTTGTTTGGCATAGTTGTTTTCAACTTCGGCAATCTGCAATGATTGTTGCAGCTCCTTTACTTCAGCAAAACTACTCAACTTAATATCTAAGGTTTCACCATCAGGATCTGCGGGGGCAATGTTTTTCGCTTGATTGTAACTAAGCTGGGCTTGCTGAATTTTACCTTCGTCCAGATAACGCCATGCATTCGCAATGCTTTCTTGATAATCGTTTTGCCATTCCTCTAACAAAGCCCGAATTTCTTTTTCAAACTGCTCTGCAAGCTTGAGCGCTTGCAAAAAATCAGAGGCGGCGAAGCTCGACAAGGCTTGATTTTTGATGCCCAAAGTCTCTGACAATCTCGTCCCTGCCCAATCGGCAAATCCAGCCTGATCTATTTCAGTAGAAAGCTCCGCGTCAAATGCCGCTAACTTTTGCATCACCTGTTCACGCCATTCCTCAGTCGACACGCTTTTTTGTTGGCTTTCAGATACTTCTTCCACTTCAACAAATTCGATATTTTTGTCCGTTAAATGCTGCCAGATGACGTAAGCCAGCAACATGACAGCAATCAGTGCCAAACCGCCCCACACACCTCGTTTCAATTTTGTTTGCAGAGCGCGCTGGCGAGCGGCTATCTGTTGATCAGCTGATAATTTTTTATTGTCCACAAGCGTCCTTATAGCTGAACATCAGGTGTGGCTTCTAATTCATATATTTTACGCAAGTGTTGTTTCCACTGCAGGTACTGTTCTGTTGCTGTACCTTGTAATTCAATAACTTGGTCTTCAAATTTCATTTCAGTACTACTGACGGACAAGTCAACCGCTTGGCCTTTTTCCTCAATAATCGCATTTTGAACTTTTAGTTCGGAATTACTTTGAAACGCGTCATTAACAGCATAAATAGAACCTAAACCCGCTATCACGGCACCGGCGCCTTTTGCGCCAGCCTTTGCCCGCTCAGTTCCACTACCGGTACGATCAGCGTCGCGGCTGTCTTTTGAAGACTCAGAGGCAAGAATACCGGCAAGAATAGCTAGTCCCACACCCACACCTGCCTTTATATTCCTATTGCGTATCGCCTCTCTGCGTGCAGCAATTTCGGGTAAAGTCTCACGCTGCCATTGCTCATACGCGTCACTAGTTTCAGCATAAAATGTGTCATATTGATCTTGCAAACGGTCTACGAAGAGCAGCTCTTGCGCACGTAAATCCTCTATGCGAGCCAACATTGCATCATCTTCGGCCGGCAAACCTGTTAGTTCAAACTTATAGTAGCGTTGACCCTGCTTCTTTTTAATTTCGGTGGATAAATAGCTGCCATAGGCTTCAGGGCTATAGTAACGCGCGTATCTGAGCAACGCGGTTTCCTTGATTTTCTGCTTGGTCTCGGTATCTAGCTTACTCAATAATTCAAGTACGTAGTCTCGACCTTTGTCAAAGAGGGGTTGATAGGGGTTTTTATCTTTGTTTCGTTGATCTCTAAAATAGCTCTCCGACACTTCATGCTCAAAGGATTTGATGCCTAATACTTCTCCTGTACTGTCAACAACAGTAAGTTGCATGCCGACTTGCTCGCTGTCAGAGTTAAGTATTTTCCCGAGTACAAAAATGTCAGCTGTCGTATTGGCGTTAGGCACTACCCTTACTGCGCCAAAGGCTTTTGTTTCTTCTAATGCATTTTTGGTTTCTACCGCAAACAACTTGGCTTCAGTGCGCCTTAATTGAGGCCAAATGCCAGAGTCATCTAATTCTTCATAATCGATTTCTGTGCTGTTTTTCAATAGAGGAAAGCCCGGAGAAAAAGTCGGCACGGCCACATCTAAGAAGATCTCTGCATTCTGCAACTTTTTGTATTTTGACGGCGCAGTGGTATTACTAATGGGCTCACTCGGCCCAACCAACAAGGGCGTATTGCTGTGTCGGCTAGTTGTACTTTGGCAAGCCGACAATAGCAGTGTGGCTATACCCAATATCAAAAACGTAAAGTGGGCTGATGTCATTGTAGGATATCCTTAATAATCTTGTTACCTGCTAGGTAGCCTTCGTAATTGAAGGGCACATAGCCTAGTTCATTATCCACATTTATATTGGCGATACTGTTTTTCAAAACCACTGCGAGCGGTGCCCGTCGCTTTTTGGATTTCTTCCCAGAGTAATTGACAAATGATCGCGTCGTTGTTCTTCGGTTTTATCAATCCTCTTTTAGTGGCTTTTTGTTGAGTATGCGGCGTCTGTGATTCGGATGCTTCAACTTCTTTTGTTTCTTTGACAGGGTCAGTGGCTTCAGTTATTTTCTGTTCGCTTTCTGCACGTGCACTCTCTGCTTCACCCTGTCCCACACTGTCGCCCTTGTTTGTTTCATTCCCACTGCTAGCCATATTCTTCTGAACAACATTGATACAAGTAGCATAGCTGTCAATTGAATCATGGAGGATCCGTTCCATGCGCTGAATCTTTTCGGCTCGAGTAAGTAAGGTCGGATCGAGTTCATCAATTTTTACTTGCGTGCACTCGTAAGCCTGCCCTGCTTCATCCTTACTCTCAAAGGCATTTACCCCATTTACCTCTACTAGCCCAAAGATAATGAGCAATAAAAAGTACTTTTGTATTGCCAATTTGCACAAACTATTTTTTATCAACGAATATTTATCTCCTAGAACCTGCGAACAAGGCGCGTATGCTGGGTTGCGTATCAGTAGTAAACCAAAATGCTTAGGAAATACTCAGGTAGCAACAAAATATATTTTTCGTTCAAGAAAAATCAAAGCAAAGGTGGATTTACTCGCTCTGATTTTGTTGCCATCTGAGTATTTCCTAAGCCATTTAGCCATCATTACATGACTTTTGATTGTACTCAGTCACAAAGGTTCATGTTATCTGTTAAAACGTAAAAGACCTACAAGACAATTGTAGGAGAATTGTGAGAATTTGTAAGAAGCCCATGTCGAATTGTTTCTACTTCCTAAAAGCAATCAAGCAGCGTAATAACGTCTTAACAATAGAGGTCGGAAAGCATAAAACCCAAAAGGCCTGGAAGCCTTGGCGAAGCCACTAAGAATGTGGCTACAGCGTCGTTATGCAAACCTCCCTCGAACACCATTACATGCTGCTCAACAACAAATTAATCAACAGTCAATTAAGCAGCAATAGTACTGCTAAAAACTTTACATTGCAGAGAGATGTTCAGCATGAAAACGCAGATGGTCTTCTATGAAACTCGATACAAAAAAGTAGCTATGATCGTAGCCATTTTGATACCGAATATCGATAAGCCCTAAGTTAGACGCACTTTCGATGGGTTTGGTTAAACACTGTGTATCCAAAAATTCATCACTCGCCCCTTGGTCAATCAATATGGGTAAGGTAAACGCCGCGCTGCGCATGTTGAGCAATTCACACGCGTCATATTCACGCCATGCTTCTTCATTTTCGCCTAAATAAGCAGCCAGCGCTTTTTGCCCCCAAGGACAAGCAACAGGATTGACTATCGGCGCAAAAGCACTAACAGAAATATAGTGCTCAGTGGCTTTAAGCGCAGAAATTAATGCACCATGCCCGCCCATAGAATGACCTGAAATAGCGACTTTTTTACCGTCAGAAAAGCGTTCTTTTATGATGTCGATGAGTTCAATATTTATGTAGCTAAACATCTTGAAGTGATCGCTCCAAGGCCTTTCTGTCGCATCGACATAAAAGCCAGCACCTTGGCCTAAATCATAGGCCTCATCATTGGCAACGCCTTCACCACGGGGACTCGTATCAGGGCAAACGATAATCAAACCTAATTCAGCCGCCACCCGCTGTGCCCCAGCTTTAGTAACAAAGTTTTGGTCGTTACAGGTTAGGCCACTCAACCACAATACTACCCCTACTGTAGGGGTCGAGACTGGTGGCATAAACACGCTAAATATAGCCTCGCTGTTTAAATACTTGGAGTAATGTGAATAACGCTGTTGCGTGCCACCAAAACATTTATTTTCGGACAACAGCGTGAGGCCATCACTCATAACTAACGACCGAACGAATCGATTTGCCAGCATGCATTAAATCAAATGCTTCGTTTATTTCTTCTAAAGGCATGGTATGCGTAATAAATGTATCTAATTCAAACTCACCGTCCATATAGCGTTCTACATATTCAGGTAGTTGAGAACGCCCTTTTACGCCGCCAAACGCAGAACCGCGCCAAACGCGCCCTGTGACTAACTGGAAAGGTCGCGTAGAAATTTCTTTACCCGCGCCTGCCACACCAATGATGACAGATTCTCCCCAACCTTTGTGGCAACATTCGAGTGCTGAACGCATCACATCCACATTACCGATACACTCAAACGAAAAATCTACGCCGCCATCGGTATGCTCAACAACCACTTCTTGAATAGGCTTGTCGTATTGCTTTGGATTTAAACAGCTTGTGGCACCCAGTTTTTTAGCTATGTCGAACTTATCTTCATTGATATCAATGGCAATAATTTCTTTTGCACCCGCAATCCTTGCACCAATGATCACTGAAAGTCCAATGCCGCCCAGTCCAAATACAGCTACCGTGTCGCCTGCTTGTACTTTTGCTGTGTTTAATACCGCACCAATGCCTGTGGTTACACCGCACCCAAGCAAGCACACTTTTTCCAGAGGGGCTTCTTTGGGAATTTTAGCGACTGCAATCTCAGGTACTACGGTTTTCTCAGCAAATGTAGACGTGCCCATGTAGTGGTATATAGGTTGTCCGTCTTTTGAAAAACGAGTTGTGCCATCTGGCATTAAACCTTGACCTTGGGTAACGCGGATTGCCTGACAAAGGTTAGTTTTACCAGAAAGGCAAAACTTACATTCACCACATTCTGGGGTGTATAGGGGGATTACGTGATCGCCAACTTCTAGACTCGTCACACCTTCTCCTACCATTTCCACTACACCCGCGCCTTCGTGCCCGAGTACAGCAGGAAATATGCCTTCAGGATCTTCACCCGAAAGTGTAAATGCATCAGTATGACAAACACCTGTCGCCACCAAGCGAATAAGGACTTCACCTTTTTTGGGTAATTCTAAATCGAGCTCTTCAATTGACAAGGGCTCTCCTGCTTTCCAAGCAACCGCCGCTTTTGTTTTGATAGTAGGCATAAATATTCCGAGATTGTTCAAATTTGCCGAAAGTTTACATCAGTCCCAAGCCATCAGCAAAGACAAACCGCGTTTGTGCACAGGCAAATGGAATTAAAATTGATTTCGCCGGTCTACTATAAAGCTGTTTCTTTATCCCGTCGGTGACAAACAATGAAAGTATTAGTAAAAACACATGCAAATAAGCTTGTGATAGTGAGCATGTGTATTTTAGGGCTCCAAGCTTGTATGAGCAAAGAAGCAGTCAATAATGAGCATCAACTGCGAATGCAGCGCTGTGAGCAATATGTCGGTATGGCTCAGATAAACTGCCTCAAAGGGCAAAACGTCACTATCGATGAATACAAGGATGATTATCGAGAATTCAAAAAAGACCAAAAGCAAAAAGAAGCCGACGAAGCCCCTAAAATTAAGCCTTTATTGGAAACAGATAAAGACGGGCAATAGGGCTAGCAACGAACATTGTAGCTAACAGCCGCCGCCGTCGCCACCACCTCCGCGATCGCCGCCACATGAGCCGCCATCACTACCGAAGTAGCCGCCAACACCATTGGCGCTTTGCCCTTTGCTTGTCCCAAGCGAATTAATCGCACTGAACAAACGAAAGGCAAGCGACAAGCATAAAAAGACAAAAACGATGGGCAATAGCTTGCTGTATAGTATGGATGAAGCGCTGATATCCATGTACTTCCAAGTAAAAAACAAGCCTAAACTGGCTGCAATCCAATACATTATACTCTCCTTTTTTAACGATCCTGTATCGCTCAACTACCACATTAAATCGTCAGGTACCACGAAGTCTGCATAGGGATCGTCCTCATCCGGTATCTCTTCTTCAGGTACTTTATGCTCAACAATTTGTGTTTCGTCACGAGCGGCAATCTTATCGGCGACAACGCCTGGGATGACTACGTAGGAGTCGTTCTCTCGTGCTATCGCCAAAATACCATTCAGCAGTTGTTGACGAGTTATTGTATCAACCAACATGCTTTTAATAAGTGTACCATCTTTAAAGTTATATTTTAGCTCTCCAGATACACTTATCTTATTTGAAGCAATCAACTGCTGTATTTGCGCCTTGATTTCCTTGGTAAGCAGTTCGGCTTTTTGTGCTTGATTTAAGGCTTTGTCCTTTTCTGCTTTTTCGCTCTTATTGGCTTCTACACTTGCCTTTACTTCTCGAGCCAGCTGTCGAGATTTCTTTGAGCCTTTTTTAGCCTTTTTCAGTTTTTTTTCATTGACCAGACCAGCTTTTAACATTTGATCTTGTAGCGATAATTTAGCCATCACTTATACCCATCCTAACTTTTTATAAGACTAAGTTTCATTTAGGAAACATGAGTCTTTAGAAACCCATCGACCCTAACTGCATAAGTGTAAATGTTAGATCTTTGGATTGAAAGGCAAAGTTGATAGCATCACCGCGTTCTGTCGCGGCAAGGTCAAATATGGCGCTTCTCCCTTGTTTGTTGCAAAATTTATTTTTCTTAAATGCAAAATCAAAGCGTATATGGAGATACTCGCAGCGGTTTTTGCGATAAACAAGGGATAAGCACCAGATGTAACACCGCCATGTACGTTTTGTGTTGATGCCTTTAGATCATATACCGACGAAGAATCTTCCTATACAATCTCACGCTTATTTCTATGAGGATAAATGTATGTTTAAAGTGAACGAATATTTTGATGGCAAGGTCAAGTCAGTGGCGTTTAAAGGTGAATCACTGCCCGCGACAGTAGGCGTAATGGCACCGGGTGACTACACCTTTGGCACGTCCGAATTTGAAACCATGACGGTGGTATCAGGTGCACTTATTGTTCAACTCCCCGATGAAAGCGACTGGCAAAAGTTCAATGCTGGTGAAACGTTTACGGTTGAAGCAAATAAGGAGTTTTTAGTTAAGGTCAGTACTGACACTGCTTACTTGTGCACCTACGGCAAGTAAGGTTTAAGTCTAAAGTGAAATAAACTGGCGCGAATACCGTTCTATAAAAAACAGCATATTCAAGTTTGGACAATACAGGGTAGTCTAATGCAATATCCATTTTCACGTCGTCAGACAAACACAAGACATATAGGTAATCTTTTAAGTTATGTTGTGAGTTTGGTTGTATTTTTCGTCACTGCAAATACCTTTGCTCAAGACGATATACACCAACGATGGGCAGCAAATGTAGAAAGCCAACCATTTGAAGTTGACCACCAGCCGCTCAATCAAATACTGGCCTATATTACTGCGGAAAGCAGTAGCCAAGATCAATATAGCTTTTTCAAGTTACAAGGTCCGGCCTTAAAGTTTGTAAAAGATTACCGCGCATACCTAGAAAATGTGCCGGTTTCTAAACTTAATAAAAATGAGCAGTTGGCCTATTGGCTTAATTTGCATAACGTACTAGTTATCGAAAAGTACGCCACTAACTTAAAACAAGCCAAACGTTTAAAGAAAAAGAAAGGCACACCAGATAATGCTGGCGCTTGGTGGTCTGAAAAATTAGCCACGGTAGAAGGCATCGGCCTGTCCTTAAACGATATCGAAACCAATATTCTCGCCCGCCATTGGGACGAACCTTTATTTCTCTATGGCCTATTTTATGGGGTAAGAGGACAAGGATTCTCTGGCACGCAAAGTTTTACTGGGAAAAAAGTACAATCACAACTAGCTAAGTTAGCGGCAAAATTTATTGACAGTGATCGCAACATCGACGTTAAGAAATCGGAAATTGCCGTATCAAGCTTATTGGCTTGGCACAAAGCAAAACTGTTTGACAACAGTGATGAAAACTTGATCAAGCACCTACAGGACTATGCCCAAGGTGACAAGGCTTCGCAGTTGGCCGCTGTGACAAGTGTGAACCAAAAGCACAAGTTTGATTGGAAAAGCTTGAATCAACGCCCTCCCAGACAAACAAGACCTGTAAACGGAGCAGGAGCAAGCGCAGGCTCGGCAGGACCGGTATACCGCGGAGGCTCGTAAGCCTCCGTTTTGCAATAATGCTTGGTTCTAGCAAGCCTACACAGCGTCGATATTCTTTATTGAGGAATATGCGATCAAACAAAGTCCTATTTATATCACTCGCGCTTTTTAGCGCGAGTATTTTATTATTAGTCTTAATTAGCACCGAATTTGCTTACACAGCCGTCTGGGAAGACACGCAAGTTTATACTTATGTTGCGTCCATGATATTCGCGACAATGTGCTTTTTTGCTTTCTGCTACTTACTACATGCAAAACAGAGCGCCAGTTACAATGTTTCACCAGAAAATAAGGTTTCAAAAAGCACCGCAACAAAAACTAGCTCAATAAAATGGTTGATATCGATTCGTAGCATTTTTGTCATTGGCTTACTTGCTCGCATTATATTTATACCGACCAATGCCGTGCTAGAAGACGACTTCTATCGCTACTTTTTTGATGGTGAACTGCTCACGCTCAAAGCAAATCCATATAAGCATGCACCCAATGATTTTTTGAATGACTCCCAAGGCTTATTGATACAAGAGCCATCCGGTCTTTTACAAGACAAGGAAAAGCCCGTGGTCAATTCACTTGTCTATCGAGTTGCATACCCTGATATCAGCACCATTTATCCACCAGTGGCACAGTTTTTCTTTGCCTTGTCATCCTACATTGCCCCCTACGACTTAAGCATTTGGCGAAGCTTATTGCTCCTTTTCGAAATCATAAGCTTTTACCTGCTTGTCAAACTCTTAACTGTCTATCGAAGGCCAATCTATTTCATTAGCCTGTACTGGTTAAATCCGTTGTTGATAGTTGAGGGTATCAATGCTGCACACATGGACGTCATACTAGTGCCCTTTATTTTGGCCTCGCTTTTAATGATACAAACACAACGCTATACCCTCGCCGGTGCGTTATTGGCAGCGGCGGTTGGCGTTAAACTTTGGCCTGTTTTACTCGTCCCCTTCGCGGTTGTTTACATTGCGAGCAAATACGAAAGAGGTCATCGCCTTCACTCTATTTTAGGCTTCTGCTTTGCTTTTGCGAGTTTGACAATACTGTTACTGCTTCCACAACTGCTGAGCTTAAGCTCACAGTCTGGCTTGCAGCAATACAGCCAATACTGGCAAGTAAACAGTTTTATATTTTCCATCCTTGATTCTGGCTTGGTGGCAGCGTACGAACTCAGCACCTCAGATTGGTTAGTAGATCCAAATGAGCTTAGCCGCTTACTTGTCTCACTCACCATTTTGATATTTATAGGCAAGCAATCACTCAGCCACTTGATTACAACGCTGGCAAACAAAAATGTGAGGCCTCATGATCCCTTAGCACTCGCCAATCATTGGTTTTGGCTTGCCTTTTTGCTATTTATCTTGTCGCCTACAGGCTACCCTTGGTACGCATTTTGGTTTATGCCACTACTATGCTTAAGTATCAATCGCACTAACTGGCCGATTCTGTTGTTGAGTATGAGCCTCCATTTATACGACTTGCGCTACCCGGAGCCTAGTGCTGAAGTCTTTGAAACGTGGATCGTCACCATTACTTTTTTACCCGTGTTAGCCGCATTGCTTTGGCTACAATACAAGCACAAAAATGAACAGCACGTTCATTAGGTTTTAGTCTATGCAAGTAACTTGTCTATTAATAGATGTGCCATGTTCCGGAAACGTATCGGGCAGCAAAAACAGATCCTACGAGGCAAGAATCCCTTTTTGAAGTCCCAAGGATGGGTTCAAGACGACTTTGCTTTTGCGACCCAATACTTTCCAAGAACCTAATTTGTCTTTTTATAGTTCCACTTCTTTTGCGTACTCGATGTCGGCTTTTTGAATATAGCCTTCGGGATCTTCCAACCAGTCTTCGCGAACACTTTTACTGTAATTGAGGTACAACTTGCCATCGCGAATGGTGAATGCATCTTCATCTATGCCGACAAATTTGCCTCTCGACATAGCGTAAGCACAATGACCACCATATTGCGGGGCATATTTTTCAGGCGAAGCCACAAATAAGGCCTTGTTTTCTTCCGAAGAAAAATGCCATTCTGCTCCCCGCCATTCTGTAGTGATTTTTTTGTTCCCTTTTACTGCTTTGTTTTCAGTAAAATAAGCCACCGTATCATAGCCGTATATGGCAAAATTGTTGAATGTACCAGTTTCTATCGCATCTTCTTTAGCAAGCGTATTCAGTGAAAAAGATGTAATGACAAGCAAAAGCAGTAGTCGTGCAAAATTCATAGTTGTGTCCATCGTGTTATGTTAATTTGTGAGTAAACCTACCAGAGCATACTTTAAAATGAATGTGTTTTTCGTCAAGCGCAATTAGTTTTTTCTTTAAAGTGTTGAAGTAACTCAATGCCTACACCTTTTTTGTTATCAAGTTCGCTTTGCGCAGAGTTAAGATAATTGATGTAACCATTCAATCTTTCCAAACTCCTGTTATCTTGCTCCTCTATCCTTTTGAAATCCATAGCCCATTGGTCAAAACTTCGTCTAAATACTAATCGTTTGGACAGAACTTCCACATTTTCATGCCGGCGATCGTTTTCAATGGTCGAAAATAAACTGTTTACAGTCACTCTACTTCCTTCTAAGACTTGTATAAACGTCGATTTTCCATCAAATAGCAACAGTCCAGTGATACCATTTTTATTATTAAAGGCTCTCGCTACCTTTAGTAAATTTACTAACTCATCGTCGCAAAAATCAATACTTGCGCGACTGACATATACCAGTTCTATCAACAACATTCCTCCTTGCAATGAGCCTTTGAATAAAGCTTACATAAAAAAGTATTACCTGTACAATACAACCACACAACCCTCTCAAGTTATTGCTATAATCAGGGCACACGCGGGAGTATTTTATGGCACTCGCCAATTCCATAACTACCGGTAGCTATGTTTCGACGCTTTACCATTACCTTGGTTTTGGCACAAAGCACGTTATTGCTTACGGTAAATCTCGAATAACGGATGCATTAAAATCAAACGAAGAACTGCTGATGTGGAAGACGCTGGCACTTACTGACGAGCTCACTGGATTGCACAATCGCCGATCTTTTCTGCTACAAATCGAACATCAAATTTCTATCGCTAAACGATTTAAAAAGACCCTAAACTTGGTATTCGTAGACGTAGACAATTTTAAGCAAATAAATGATACGCAAGGACATGCCGCTGGTGACCAAGCTCTTATTAAACTCGCCAAACTGTTAAAACACTCAGTGCGTGGAACCGATGTGATAGCCCGTATTGGAGGAGATGAGTTTTGTATTATCATTACTGGTGATTCGAACGCAGAAGTGCAAATCGTGATTAGTCGGCTGCAAAACCAAGTACACAAAATACGTTTGAACGAAGAATGTAATTTTTCCTGTAGTTTTGGCGTATCGGTGTTTGAAAAGGATGGCATGAATACCGAAGAGTTATATAAAGCAGCAGATGAGGCAATGTATAAAAACAAACAGCTGAAATTGATGTAATGTTTTAGTTTTACAGAAAGTTGCCGATATACAAACTACCAAGGTAAGTGAACGAACTATCCAACTTCAATGCAGTAGCCCTGGCCGCGCATTAAAAGGAACTTGTATATGCAATCATGGTTGTCAAAACGGATCGCGGGGCTGTCATTAGCGCCAGCAATACTATTAGTTTTATTTATCCTATTTTCGCTCTGCGGCTCATACAAGACTCTGCATAATGCAGCTTTAACAGAGACGGAAGCGAGTTTGGCGGTCTTGACCAATGCCGCAACCACCGAGTTACAAAAAGAACGCGGAATGAGTGCTGGCTTTATTAGTAGTCAGGGGACGGCGTTTGGCGAAAAATTGCGCGCACAACGCAACAAAGTCGATAATGCCATCTCTGCCGTGTTTGCATTCGAAAAGTTAAATGATATACCTAACATTGAGACAATCCTTGTCCACCCCCTTTCCGACCAAGTTGATAAACTCCCTACACTTCGCAGAAATGTTGATTCACTGAGTATTTCGGCGGCAGAAAACGTCGCACAATACTCGCTAAAAACACAACTTTTACTCGATTTTAATGGCAAATTGGTTAATACCTCGGACAGTGCCTTGGGTAAACAAGGTTTTGTGATTTTGTACAAACTCGCTTTACTGCAAGAGAGCTCGGGGCTTGAAAGAGCCTTATTAAGCACATTGTTTGCGACAAAAAACGTGACACCGGCGCAAAAAACCAAATTTGAAACCCTAAGCTATGCGCAGCAAACGGCATTGCACGACCTGAAAATGCTGTCGACGGAAGAGTTTTTATGGGTGTTAGAAGGATTTCTTAACAGTCGACCTGAGCAAAATACTTGGCAATATAGAGAGCAAATCAAAAATTTTCCCGAGCAAGCACTCAACTACAATAGCGAAGTCTGGTTTAGTGCAGCGACAGCGCGAATTGGCGAAATTGCAAATATGGTAAATAACTTATTTTCGCAATTGATTACGCGTGCGCAAAGCGAACGCCAACTGGCTTTGAATATTGTCATTTTGGACATCGTGTTGCTTGTTGTGACTATTGTCATTGCCGGTGCAACTTTCTTAGTATTAAAAATACGTAAAGCACAGTCGAACGAATTACAACACAAACTAAGAACCATCACGGACAATGCAGACTTGACCCTAGAGATCGCTCATATTTCTAACGATGAACTTGGCAAAGTCACCGTGCTAACGAATGATTTGATACATCGTTTTAAAAACGATTTATATACTTTTCAAACTGCTGCAAACGATATTGCATCGGCTAGTCATCAATCCGCTACCTCTGCCGCCACGACTAATGACAATATTCGCTCACAACAACAAAACATTTCAAACAGCTTAATTTCGGCAGAAACATTGAATATTGGTATCAACGAAGATTTGCAAAGCATTGTAAAATTAGCCGAATATGCGGCTGAGTCTGCCAAAACAGTCAATGACGGTGAAAACACGGTTAAGAGCGCAGTGATGGGGATCCGCAATACAGCAGAAGAAGTCAAAAAAGTCGGTGCCACTATAGAATTGCTGAATGATAAAGTGGGCGAAATACTCAAGATGGTCGACGTTATTCGCGCCGTCGCTGACCAAACTAACTTACTTGCCTTAAATGCGGCAATTGAAGCCGCGCGTGCTGGCGAACAAGGTCGTGGCTTTGCTGTCGTAGCAGACGAAGTACGCGCGCTTGCCCAGCGCACACAAGATTCGACAGAAGAAATCGCCAGTGTGGTAGATGACTTAAACGAGAGCTCCAATCAAGCATTTAGCGCGATTGCAGCAGGATCAGAAACCGCTACAAAATCAGTCGAACTGGCAGACGATATAAACCGTGTTTTGTCTCATGTCGCTGACAATATGCGGCAGTTGCAATCATTAACTGAAAATGTGGATCAATCTGCACAACAACAAAGCTTTTCAGTAAAACAAATTACCGACGCGATACGAAATGTTGACGAAGTATCAAAGAGCAATAGCCATAGCTCACAACAAGTCGCATCAGCCGCTTATCAACTATCAAAAGTTGCAGATGGCATGTTAGATAATATTAAGCGCTACAAAGTATCATAGTGCGCTTTTAACAAAGCGTATACACTCCTAAGCAATATAATTTTTTATACTTAGGAAGCGATTTCAAGGTTATTTATAAGACTAAAGTTTTATTAATATTCCTTTTTAAGGTAATAAATCACGTAAATCGCTTGAAAAATTTGATTTAATTTGACTTAGCTCAAAGCCCTACCTAGAGTGAAAGTTGTAATGTCAACAAACACTCGCCTATGACTAAAAGAACAGATTCGAGCCTTCGAAGGGCTATCTCTGTATTAGAGGGATTGCTAGTCGATGCTCCAAAGCTCGAACCAATACTCAACAGCTGTTGTTTTCAACTAGCAACACTGTTCGACGCACCTTTTGCTTTTGTCTATGCATGTCAAGATGCGATCCCCGATGATCGCTCCAATACACCTAGGGAAGTACAAATACCATGGGAATTTGTTTCATCCTATAAATACAATGAAAACTTAAAGACTTTTGAGGAATATGCGAATTATTCGACGAGTAGTGTTGTTCCGCTTTCACTAAAACACAAACTAGGGTCTAGGCAATGCATCAAAGGCAAAAATATCTCAGAATTAGGCAGCGCATTCCCACACTATCATCCAACTATTGAAGACTGGTTAGCTGTACCTATTGTAGATACCAATCGTATTTACGGTATTATTTTTTTATGCAATGCTCCCAGTTTGTTGGATCAAGATATCGATACCCGACTCCGTCCGTTTATTGCCTCAGCAAATTGTTTGTTGCGCCGCACTGAGAAAATAAAACAGTTTCAAACTAAAACCAGCGATTCCAATAACTTATTTAAGCAGGAACTACTGTCTGGCCTGTTAGATACCATGCGCAATAGTGTGATTGTCGTGAATGACGACGGTATTATTACCTTATGTAATCAAGCAGCTTCAAGCTTATTTGCTCATCCCAAAAGAGAAATTGTGGGGAGTAAAATCGCCGATTTACTGACTGATGTAGACCAAATTTCAAAAAAATCATTCAAAAGCAGTCTCACAAATATGATTGATGAAGACAGTTCGTCAATGAATAAAGTATCTATTGTTAAGTCGAATGGACAAACTGCACTAGTTGACATCAGTGAATTTAAATTACACGAAGGAGACAAAGTACTAAAAGGTTTGGTGTTAGACAGCGTACCAACTCAAACAAGGTTGACGGAAGAATATCATAGCAACTGGCAACATTTTCAAGTTCTTACTAATCTAGCCTCCATAGCTATCTTGCAATTTGATCAAGACTGGCAGTGTATATACGCCAATGAGACTTGGTGTGAATTGAGCAAAATGACAGCTGACGAATCAAAAGGAACGGGATGGAAAAAAAGCTTGCACTTACATGAAGCGGACTCAATGTTCTCTGCTTTACAGAGAGATCTCACAATAAGAGGCAAGTACACTGGCGAATTCCGACTGATGTCACCCGTAGGTAAAACTACTTGGGTCAATGCAAATGCCTGTCGCTTATATTCAGACGGTGGCATAACTACCGGTTCAATTTTAACACTCAGAGATATGACTAAAGAGCGCACGGCTGCGCAAAACCTAAAAGACATTGTGGAAAAAGATCAATTGACTGGCCTAGTTAACCGAGCGTTTTTTAATGACCGCATCAAGCAAGCACTTAGAGGTATTAATCGGACAGGGCCATTTGCCCTCATGTTTGTTGATTTGGACGAATTCAAACATGTTAATGACACCCTTGGTCACAGCACTGGCGACACCTTACTTCGCAAAGTAGCCGAACGTTTGTCCAGTACCCTCAGGGTAAATGACACAATTGCGCGTATTAGCGGAGACGAATTTACAGTGATTTTGAACAATGTGCACGAACACCAAGGTGTTATGGCAATCGCGGACAAACTGACTCTAGCTCTCGCTGAACCCTTTTATTTTGACGAACGCTCTATATCCGTTACTTGCTGCATAGGTATTACCATTGCTAATGATAAAAACTCCAACCCGACTGAGCTACTAAAACAAGCTGACATTGCGCTCACAAAAGCAAAAAGCGCCGGTAGAAATCAATACAAATTTTATACTGCTGAATTAGACTACGAAACTAAACTTCACGTCTGTATCCGCAATAGCCTCAAGACACCGCGCGATAATTTTTTTAAGGTTGTTTATCAACCGCAAGTAAACGCAGCTACTATGGAAGTCGTCGGCGCTGAAGCGCTAGCTAGATGGCGACACCCAGATCTTGATACCATCAGCCCTAAAGTCTTTATCCCCTTAATAGAGGATAGCGGGCTGATGGCAAAGTTTGCAGCTTGGTTGCTTGACGAAGTGCTACAATCTATTGCCGATTGGCGTAATCACGGAGCAGATTTTGCCTCGGTCAAAATATCAATCAACTTGTCTGCGAAGCAATTTAAAGATACGGATCTATCCGCTTATATTACAAATAAATTTCTACATTACAGCGTAGACCCAAAGTGGGTGGTGTTGGAGCTAACCGAGACAGCAATAGTGGAAGATCCAGTACAGGCTTCTAAAACACTGCGACAACTTAAAAATAATGGTTTCAGCATTGCCCTGGACGATTTTGGTACTGGATACTCATCGTTAGTGCATTTACGAAAAATGCCTCTTGAAACTGTCAAAATTGACCGTTCATTTGTAAAGGACGTTATTCATGACAGTGAGGACGGCAAAATAGTAAACGCCATAATAATGCTTACCAAAAAGCTCGATCTCAAATTAGTTGCAGAGGGTGTTGACAATACTGATGTAAAAAACTGGCTGATGAAAAATGGCTGCCTCATACATCAAGGTTACTACTATTATAAACCCCTGGAAAATCAACTGATGGAGCGCTTGTTAGTGCAGAACCGGAGGAGCAACATATTCACTCTTGACCACTAGACCTAACAAAACGTATAAACGCACGCAAGAAAACTCATAAGTACTTTTTAAAAAATTGCTCATAAAGGTCTATGTATTGCGCTCGAAATTTATCGCCTATCCATTCACCGTGTTTAGCGCCTTCTACAATATCAAATTGATGCGTTACACCCGCTTGGTGCAAGCGTTTTCTGAATTTTTTGTAGCGCCAACCCGGTAAATCCAGACTACCGTCAATCATATAGATGGGCCGCATGTTCGGGCTAACATGGGTTATCGGCGAACCTTCGCGATAAGTTTCAGGCACTTGTTGATATTTCCCACCAAAAAACAGTATTTGATTCTCGTTGTTACCAAATTCGTGAACGATATCGACTTGATCGACGCCAGATCCCAGAATAATTGAAGCTTGTAGTTGCTGCGATATCTGCGGGTAGTGATTTGGATCCACAAACTTTTTGCTATGGTCGTTAGTCGCGACCATAGCTAGCAAATGCCCACCGGCTGAACCACCGATGCCAACAATTTTATCTGGATTGACCTTATACTTGCTTGCATTCGCACGTAACCAGCGGACAGCGCTGGCTACGTCAATAACAGCGGCTGGGAATGCCGCCTCACCAGCTAAACGGTAGTCTAAATTTGCGACGACATAGCCTCGCTGGGCAAGTTCGATGGCCGTTTTTATATAGCCAGGTGCGTGGCGTGACCCACCACTCCATCCCCCACCATGCACTAAAACCACACCGGGGTAGACATCCTTGCCGGCGGGTTGATACAAATCTAAGTGTACTTCTCCCTTATCATAAGAAGCATAGGCTATGTTTTTTGTAACTAGGAGTCCGTGTTCCAATACAGCTTGATTGTTTTCGTCGCTCTCAAAAGCATGTACTGTGCTGCAGGTAAACGCCATAACTAGACACAAGCCCGTCAGCAAAGAGCAAACCTTAAATCTACATGAATTGGCAAAGTCGCGTATAAAAGAGGCTTTCATTCTCAAACTTACCCTTGCTATTGCTCTAAGCCAAGCTGTTCGCGCATCATTCTGTCAACATTGCGTTTTTTATTCCAATAATCGGTGTTAATCGTATTGATTAAGGTGGCGGAGGTGGTCATTGGCTTAGCGTCTTTACCAAATCCACTTGTGTATTGTTCCTCCCAGGCGAGGACTTTGTGAGGGAATGCGCGCTCAAACCGAATACTGACTTTTCTATCAAGGTCTTGATATTCAAGGGTATAGACATACTCTTCGCTTTTTTCGTCTAGCTTAGCCTTAGCGGCGTAGGCTTTGACTGGCTGATGGCGTAAACGCAGATATTCAAAGGAGGGCAACATTTGGATATTACCTTGTGGCAAAGCGCTTGGGTCAATACGTAATTTTGTCCAAATTTCATTTTCTAAGTGATTGGCTGGCAACACAACAGAAAAATCGCCTTCGGATTCAAAGTAGGAATAAGCACTGATCTCAAACTGTTCTCGGTAATTTAGCTGCGTAAATACCTGCCCACACCACTCTTGTGTGCTCGCCGTAATTTTTAGCGCGTGATCTCTCGACTCCACCGGAAAAAACACGCTGGTCATCATCGAATATGGGTATAAACCGGTGTTAAATTTTCGGGTGGTATTTAGTTTAAGTACAGGGATATTGTCTGGCGCATTGTAATCATCGGCCTTTATCTGTGTTTGGGGATTGACTGGCTCAGTCACATACACCAACACTGCTGTCCCTTCGTGGATCTCGCCATAGCGTGCTTGTTTTAGACGATACGAGCTTAATTCGGCTTGCCCACTATACCAGTAGGATTTATATGGTTCAGTCCAAATGGATTTATTGACCGTATCTTTATCGTGATGTGCATGACAAACAGCACTAATAGCCAGTGCTGTTATCAGAGTAGTTGACAGCACGGTTATTTTCCAAATAGCTTTAGTGAGCAATAGAGAGCAGGCTTTAAACATAGAGCAGGCCTTAATTTTTGAATAGAAACAGTACCTAGCATGTCATATTCTAAAAATAATTGTAACAATTACTGAGGTTAAACCCGTTAAGCTTTGTCATATACTTATACGCTAAAAAGACTGTGGTTCAATAAAGTCGTTACTCAAAAATAATGGCAATGTTCCCCTTGAGAACATTGAAAAAAATAACAAAAAAAAGGATGCCGGTTTATGCTCAAATTAAGTGCTCTTCTTTTATGCTTGGTGTGTTTGAATGCGATGGCCGCGCCAGGCTATTACCGTTACCCCGCCCTACACGACAATACTTTGGTATTCACGGCTGAGGGCGATCTTTGGAAGGTCAAAATTGGTGAGAAATATGCACAGCGACTCACCACGCACCCTGCAGAAGAGCGCGAATCGGTCATTTCTCCGGACGGCAGTCATATTGCCTTTGTTGCCAATTACTCTGGTACGCCCGAAGTACATGTCATGCCCATACACGGCGGTGTTGCCAAACGCGTCACCTTCGAAAGTGTGGGCGTAAAAGTGCATGCTTGGACAAGTGACAATAAAATTCTTTACAGCTACAACGGTCGAGTCGGCCCAGCAGGAAATTGGACACTGCGAATGGTTGACCCTGAAACACTTGTGACTGATACCGTACCCCTAGCTGATGCTGTAGAAGGCACCCTCGCACAAGACAATAGTGCGATTTACTTTACACAGTTTGGGTTGCAAATATCCAGTGACAACGCCAAAGCCTACCAAGGTGGAGCAAAAGGCGAATTGTGGAAATTTAACTTAGAGAATGACAAAGAGGCTAAAAAGCTCACCAACAAGCATAAAGGCTCGGTTCGCTCCCCCATGTTATACGAAGACCGCCTGTTTTTTATCAGTAACCAAAGTGGCAGTGATAATCTGTGGTCAATGAAGCTCAATGGCAAAAACCAGACGCAACTTACTTTTTACGAAGACTGGCAAATCATGGCTGCCAGAATATCTGGTGCTCGCATCGTTTACCAACTCGGTGCAGACATCAAGTTATTTGATATTGCGAGTAAACAAAGCACGACTATCGATATTCAACTCACATCTGACTTTCCGCAATTGAGAGAACGGTGGATAAGCAAACCCTTGAATTACCTGAATTCCGCTAAGCAAGCCGGAGACCATAAAAAAGTCGTCCTTACGGCTCGAGGGCGAGTGGCTATTGCAGGTACAGATGGTTCAAGGCTGGTAGAAATCGCCACACAAGCTAACTCTCGAACTCGTCAAGCGATACTGAGCAAAGATGGAAAATCAGTGTTTGCCCTAAACGACAGCTCGGGAGAAATGGAAATTTGGCAATACCCAGCCGATGGCAGTGAGGAAGCCGTTCAATTGACATCAGATGGCAGTATATTTCGTTGGAATCTCTATCTTTCACCAAACGGCAAACAAATTGCTCATGACGATAAAAACGGTGATCTTTGGTTGCTAGATCTTGAAACCAAAGAAAACAAAAAAATTCTTTCAGACAACTTTGGTATATACCCAATTGCCTCTCTGAGCTGGTCCAGTGACAGTAAGCTTATCGCCTTAACGCGCAACAAATTAGGCGCTGAACGCAGCCAGATATTGTTGATCGATACCACCAGCGATACAAGCCAAGTCCTGACCAGCGATAAATATGAATCATATTCACCGGCCTTTTCCAAGGACAATGACTGGCTGTACTTTATATCAGACCGTCATTTTGACGCCTTCCCAAATTCTCCTTGGGGTGACCGCAATATGGGTCTTACTTTCGACAGGCGCGGACAAATATTTGCCATTGCGCTGAAAGAAGACGCCGAATTTCCTTTTGCATTGCCCAGCGAACTCGATGCCTTGGAGGAAGATACGTCTAAAAATGACAAAGTGGAAAAAGAAAGCACGTCCAAAGATTCAGAAGACGCGAGCGCAACAGAGACAGAAGATTCCCCTGAAAAACCCGAAGTACTGGTTGATTGGGAAGGGATCTCACAACGTTTGTGGCAGGTGCCTGTTGCATCGGGGAATTACTCAAAGCTCTTAGCAAATAGTGCTTACCTTTATGTATTGGACAGAGTGACAGAGCCAAATAGTCAAGCAAGCTTGAAGTCGATCAAGCTAGCACCTAAATCCAAACCCGCCCATTTTTTAACTGGCGTGCAAGATTTTAGTTTGTCGAATGATGGAAAAACGCTATTCATTCAAAAAACCGGCACGAACAAAGATATGTTTCTAGCCTCAGCAAAAGCCAGCTTTTCAAAAGGTGAAAAAGAGACCAAAGTCCTCACTGGCGGTTGGAGACTCAAAATTGAACCCGCAAAAGAATGGCAACAAATTTTCCACGATGCTTGGTTGATGCACCGCGACTCGCTATACGACAAAGATATGCGTGGTGTCGATTGGCAAGCAGTAAAAGAGAAGTATCAACCTCTATTAACTCGACTGACCCACCGTAACGAACTAAATGATGTGTTCAAACAAATGTTAGGTGAGCTCAGTATATTGCATTCGCAGGTAAGAGGTGGAGATATCCCGCGCGACAAAGATATGCCCAGTGCAGCGACATTAGGTGCCGAGTATCAACAAACTGATAAAGGACTCAAAATACGCCGAATTTATTCGAGTGACCCCGAACTAGTTAGTCGCATGGTTCCTCTTGCCAAACCAGGGGTTGATGCAAAAGTGGGGGACATCATCAGCAAGGTCAACGGTCAACCCATTAAACACCGCGCCGATCTAGTTCAAGCCTTGCAAAATCAAGCAGGTAAGCAAGTATTATTGACGCTAATACGAGGCGATGAACAGATAAACACAATAGTGAGACCCACTTCTACACTGAATGATTATTACAGCAGATACTACGACTGGACTAATCAAAATTTGAAAAAGGTTTCGGCTGCCAGCGACAACCTAGGCTACCTGCATATTCGAGCAATGGGCGCCAACGATATTGAAAACTTTGCCCGAGACTTTTATGCACAGTACCAAAAACAAGGGTTGATTATCGACGTAAGGCGCAATAACGGTGGCAACATAGACAGCTGGATTATTGAAAAACTGCTAAGACGCGCATGGTCATTTTGGCAACTTACCAATGGAGAAAGCTACACCAACATGCAGCAAACCTTTAGAGGGCACTTAGTTGTGCTGGCCGACCAGTACACCTATTCTGATGGTGAAACCTTCACCGCGGGTATTAAAGCTTTAGATCTTGGCACCGTAATCGGAAAACAAACAGCAGGTGCAGGTGTGTGGTTAACAGGTCGAAATAGGCAAAGTGATGGCGGCATGGCGCGAGTCGCAGAGTTCCCAGTCTTTGCAATGGATGGTCGATGGATTACAGAGGGCAGAGGGATTTCACCCGATATTGAAGTCGATAATTTACCGCATCAAACCTTTAATGGTGAAGATGCGCAACTTGCCGAAGCGATTAAGTTGTTGAAACAAAAAATAAAGAAAAACCCTGTGAAACCTACAAAGGCAGAAGCCTTCCCCAAAGGTCTTGTGCCTGCAGATGATATAGTGAAGTAGGTTTTAAATTAAATCCGCAAGTCCCCAAAATACCAAGCCCGCTGAAGCGGGCTTGATTTCAACACATTGGTTGTTGACTGCTATCAATCTATCTGCAATCTGTTGAACAAATCTATAGCCTTTTGATAACCTATCCTAGCAGACTTAGTTAACCCGAATCTCGTTTAAGAAAAAACCACATTTCAGCCAGCATTATATTGTTCGAGCTAAGCCTGACACAAATACAGGACTGCCTTGTTGATTTGTTAAATCAACCTGAATAATCGAAGGTTGCCCCATATCTTGCCCTTGTTTAATGGTAAAGCTACCTCCGTGAGGCCAATTTATGTCTCTCAAATAACCAGCAAATGCTGCGGCAGCTGCGCCGGTTGCAGGATCTTCAAATACACCACCAGAAGCAAACGCATTCCTAACGTTAAATATTTGCTCACTTTCAATAAAAACTAGCATCACCGTAACAATCCCCAACTCTCGCATGAGCGACCGTCCTTCATCTAAGTTATAGCTCATCGACTTCAACCGCTGTCTGGATTTTAGTGTTATAGCAATATGGTTAGCACCACCATGAATGAGACTAGGCGCTAATCTCGGGTCAAGATCTGAAATCGAAAGTGAAAATAAATTTAGCACATTCAACAACGCGTCCTTTTGCAAGGCTTGACTGTGAGTGTTTGGTGATTGGAGTCGAGCGGAAAACCCTTGTTCCGTCTGCTCTGTCTCTACACTTATATGTGCATCATTTAGCACTAACTGGTAAGTTCCCTCCCCTTCACGCTCACCCAGAGCTGCACCAAGTGCGATAGTTGCATGCCCACAAAATGGGACTTCGGATTCTGGTGAAAAATAACGAACCTTCCAGCTTTTTCTATCTAATGACAATGGTGTAGCGAATACGGTTTCAGAATAACCTACATCGGCTGCAATCCGAGCCATTTCTTTGCTTGATAGCGGTGTGTCCAACAACATGACGCCAGCTGGGTTTCCACCTAGTTGACCTTCACAGAATGCTGCTATGCGTTGTAATTCCATTGTTTTCCCCGTAGCTATTGTTAAATTTATTATACATCTTGACAAACTCCAATTTCACTGCGATTTAAAAAGCATATTTTTTATTTAGCCTTTGATATGTTATAAATTTTAATATTTTACTTTTAAGTAGTAACTTACATGATAAAAGAAAAATCACGAATGGTTGATTACATTGATACTGATATCATCAATGCACTAGAGAAAAATGCTAGGGTGAGTTTTAGCTATATTGGTAAAAAACTAGAGATCTCTGGGCCAGCGGTAGGAGAAAGAGTCAAACGTCTCAAGGACAAGCAAGTTATTGACGGATTTGGCGTACGAATAAATCTCGAAACTTTAGGCTATTCTATTGTCGCTCTAGTACGCATAAAACCAATAAGCGGTCAACATAAAGCAGTCGAAAAAGCCATCTGTCAACAAACGCGATTTATGTCATGCGATCGCGTTACGGGTAGTGATTGCTATGTTGCAAAATTAGCACTGGTGAATGTTGCTGAACTCGACGATATACTCAGTACCTTGCACAAAATCGCAGACACAGACACGTCTATTATAAAGTCGTCATTAATTGACTTTCGGCTACCGCCCCTTATCCCCAAATAAGAGACTCATTTAGCAGCATAATCAATCTAGATGGAACGAATACGCTAACTACACTCCATAGTGAAGCTGATTTAAAAACGATAAGAAGCTCTGGCGGCAATAGCATTACCTTGGTCTAACACGCGACCATCTTGTAAAGTAAATGGCGCGTTGCTCAGCCCTGGGCCTGATACCTCGGCATCATACACCTGCACCTGAAAATGCAAATTTGGATTTAAGAAGTAAGTGGCTCCTAGCATTGCTACATTCGCTTTGGTGCCCATATTATTGCCAACTAAGTCCAATGAACTGTAGCGAGCATATACTTCCCATACGTTGTTTTCGTTGGTGGGGCGCCTAAATCTCGCGTTTTTACTGTCGTAACTTTGTTGCGTTCTACCATCTAAGAAGTAGTGCACACCAAAGTAATAACCACTGTAAGATGCATCATCTTGGCTTGCGTCAAGGCTCTCTGCTTGCAAGCTGCCGTATTCACTCTCAAAACGAAACGCGCCTTTTTGCACCACAAACTCACTCATCAGAATGTCAGCATGGTCAACCGAGAGCAGCGTACCCGACTGTGCAAGTGGCGTATTTGATTTCCACACGTCGCCCCGCATATTAATAGATAAACCGTCGCCAGCCACGTCCCTTAAGCCATAAGAAGCTCCAAGGTGAATCAACCAGTCTTCACGAGCCTTTGACCATGTAAGACGCGTGTTATATGACAGCAACAATGAATTATTTTCATCTAAACCATCCCTTTCGGTGTTGAATTTTCTGTCCTTGAACGCGCCAAAAGAAACTCTCAAACCGTTATCGAATAGCCTGTGAACTTGTGCGCCCCATTGAAAAGCCGTCGCAAATGCATTGGTCACCATCGGCCGTTCACCGGTGAGTTCTTCACCAATGTAGGCGACAGAAAAGCTTCTATCTTCTTTAATTTTACCCAGTCGAAATTCGGTATTATTGCCCAACTGGTAACGTATAAAGCCGACCAAAAACTCGGTATTGTCGTCATCAGCCAATAGCAATAATACATAATCCAAATCATCATTTAACTTGTGGAACAATCGAATGTGTACGCGACGAACAAAGATATCCGAGGCATTCGCACCCTCAGCGTCGGTGTTGTAAACGCCGTCAAACAAGTTGGCATCCATTTGCACCAAGCCAGCAAAGCGCAGGTTATTGGATATATGTAAGCCATTTTTCTTGTCTTGATGCTCAGCCAGTGCCTTTTCTAGCACCGCTACTCGGGCTTCTAAGTCTTCACTTTGTTGTGCATATCCCATAGATTGACACGCAACAATCCCTGTCAACAAAGTACATGCAGCAAGTTTTTTAATGCGTGTGTTGATCATTCTTTTATACCTTTCTGAGTGCCTAAAAATGCTGAACAGCATGCTTAGAACTTAAATATCACCACGGAATCTTTGAGGTTTTGTGCAACAGTAGTTAAATGCGCAGACTCCTCTTTAGTTTCTATCGATATCTGTTGTGTGATCTCTGCTAAATCACGAGTGCTGGAAATGGTCTGATTGATCTCTTTTGCCACATGGGATTGCTCTTCCGCTGCGGTAGCCGTTTGCAAGTTCATATCGAGAATATCTGAGATAGATGCCTGAATAGATGACAAAGAAGCATTCACTGCGGATGATTGCTCTTTGGTGTTGTTGGCATCATTAATTATGACAGTCATTAACGATGAAGAGTTACTTGACTCACTTTGTAACTTACCAATCATTGACTGAATTTCGCTGGTACTCTCTTTGGTTTTGGTTGCCAAATTTCTTACTTCATCTGCCACCACCGCAAATCCACGACCATGCTCACCTGCGCGAGCCGCTTCAATCGCAGCATTGAGTGCTAGTAAGTTGGTTTGCTCAGAAATACTGTCAATCACATCAAGAATACTGCCAATACTCTGCGTTTCTTCTTCCAAGCGTTTGGTCACCGCGACTACTTTATCAATCGTGCCCAATAAGGTATCTAAACTGACATTCATGTTATCAACAACCACGCCGCCTTTGGCCGCGTGATCAGAGGTTTCGTTCGCCACGTCAGAGGCCTTACTGGCATTTTTGGCGATTTCGTTTATGGTGATTGCCATTTCGTCCATGGCGACTTTAGTTTTTTCCAGCATCTCCATTTGTTCACAGGCGCGATCCGCGACATTTTGAGTAGAGCCACTCATGCTGTCGCTGCCCTTTGTAATTTCTTTTGCCGAATGATTGATGGCTGACACCATCGTCCGCAAACTGGCAGCCATGGTTAATATTTCACTAAAGATGCCGGTATCTGATGCATTTGCTTCGCGGGCAGCCAAGTTGCCTTTAGCAATAGTGGCAACCGTGCTTTCTATCTCACTCGGCTCTCCACCAATAGGTAAATACATCAGTTTAATAACAATAAAATAAGTAATGGCAAGTGATGCCAATATCAAAGATACCGCTATTGAAAAAGTGAGCACTAAGTTCTCTCGAGAAGGCGCCGTAATATTTTCTTTGTAGTCCCACGCCCACACTTTCCAATTTAACTGCTCAAGCGTTGAGGAAATAACAAATAGTTCCTGCTCTTCAAACACATACTCGTGTTCGCTGTTTGTTTCGTTTTTGTACTGTTGATAAGTGGGCAGCATCTCAAAGATATTTTTACCGATATCGCCACCTCGCTGAGACGACAGCACAAAGCCGTCGCCTCGAGTGGTATACACTTGGTTGTTTGGCGACAGTTCAGAAATAAAGTTTGATAAGGTATCTAAAGCAATATTTACGCACAAGACGGCAACAGTTTGACCATCCCTGACCACCGGCACACCAACCGCCATAATCAAATTTCCCGCAGCGCTCTTGTAGGGCGTAGTAATGATGGCGCTTTCTCCACCAAATACACGGGTATACCATTCACGACCTAGCGATTTAGCATTAAAATCTGGGATCACCCCTTTTTTAACAGCGGAGTAAGTAACACCACTTTTAAGCCCTACATAGGCATTTAGCGAAGCCAATTCAGACTGAGTAGATATCAGCTTTTCAACAGTAGAATCTACGTCTATGCTCCCGCTAGCGTCAATCGGTAAAAGTGAGGCGACAAGATTGAGCGTGGTAAAGTAGCGCCCCATATTCTGTTCAACAGAACTGGCAATCAAATTTGCGCTGTTTGTTAAACTTTGGCTATGGTTTTCTAAGGAGTTTGATCGGAAGTTTATAAAACTGATCGTCGCCATACTTATGACGATAATGGATAGCAACGCAGTAATGCTTGCCAATATTTTTGCTTTTGCAGTCATCAATCTTTCACTCTGTTCGTAACGTGAATATTACTTTGAACAAAAAAGTGACAAGCTACACATGAAAGGGGCTTATGTACTTTTTTAGCTCAGTCGCCGCCATCCGTGAAGATAATTGCACTCAAAAATAGAACGAGCGCATGAAAGTTTCCGTACTAATATAGGTATTCGGCCTACAAAGCGTTTTACTGAGGTGTTTTGTATAAAAAATAGGGAAAGAAAAATCACTGCGGAGTCGGTGCGCTTCACTGAATAACTGCACCACTCCTGCTCTTAACTTTTTAACTCACCATTCTGCAAATGAGCCGTCCTCGTTTGTCCAATAAGGGTTGCGCCACTTAGCTTGTGTCTTAGCTAATTCGTGCTGAGACTGCATAAATGCTTCATCAATATTAATCCCAAGTCCCGGACCTTCGATATTGTGGCAGTACCCTTGGTCAAAGGCGAAAACCTCTTTGTTTGTAATATAATCAAGTACGTCACTTCCCTTGTTATAGTGAATACCAATGCTCTGCTCTTGAATTATCGCATTTTGACAGGTGGTATCGACATGCACTGAAGACGCAAGAGCAATGGGTCCTAATGGGCAATGGGGAGCGAGTGCCACGTCGTATGCTTCTGCCATAGAGGCAATTTTTTTCAATTCTGTAATGCCCCCGCAATGACAGACATCGGGCTGAATAATATCGACGCCACCGCGTTCAAGCAGTGTTTTAAACTCCCAACGAGAGTACATACGTTCGCCAGTGGCAATAGGAATCGCGCCATACTTAGCAATTTCGTGAATACTTTCAAAATGCTCAGCAAGTACGGGTTCTTCAACAAACATAAGATGCATAGGCTCAAGCTCTTTCATCAACACTTTTGCCATTGCTTTGTGCACACGTCCATGAAAATCAACGCCAATCCCAAAATCTTTCCCCATTGCATCTCTGACACTTTGTACGCGATCCAACAATGCGTCTACTTTAGAGAACTCATCAATAAAATTTAGCTCTTCAGTACCGTTCATTTTTACTGCATTAAACCCTAATGCTTTGCGTTCTTGTGCCATCCGCACAACATCATCTGGTCGGTCTCCGCCAATCCAAGAATAGGTTTGAATTTTATCTCTACACTTTCCGCCCAATAACTGATAAACAGGCGCATCGAGTGCTTTGCCTTTAATGTCCCAAAGCGCTTGGTCTATGCCGGCTAGCGCACTCATCATGATTGGCCCGCCGCGGTAAAAGCTCGAACGGTGCATATAATTCCAGTGCAGCTCTATATCACGAGGGTCTTTACCCACTAGATACTCCATCAGTTCGTCCACACATGCATGTACGGTGTGGGTTCGCCCCTCTAAACAAGGCTCTCCCCAACCATCGATACCCACATCCGTCGTAATTTTGATGAAGCCCCACCGGGGAGGCACAATGTAAGTTTGATAACCTGTGATTTTCATTTTTTTCCTTGCACAAACATTTTAGTAATACATATACATTAGCATGTATTACAAGATATTCACATACTTAGCAATTATGCCAAACGAATTGCGATTGCAATGTTTGGCAAGCGAATCAAAGCTAAAACGATTTCCGTAATATGAATTTAAGAAGCTTGGAGAGAGTGCCCCAATTTATTGGCGGCACTGAGGACAATATCTTGCATCGTTTCTCTGGCCAACTCTGCATTGCGCATCCTGATTGCATCAAGTACGACAAAATGCGCCTGTAGCGCAGGCTGACTCAGTTGCAGATTTTTTTCGAGCGTATTTGAAAAAGACACTGCCATTGTAGTGGTAAGGGTATCTCCCAAAGAAATTAAGAAAGGGTTTTTGGTGGCAGCAAGTATAGACTTATGAAATGCCATATCGCCGCTATTAATCCGTACTCTGTCATTTTCCCGAAGACCAAGCGCCATGTCTTCATACGCACGTTCTAAGTTTGCTAAATCTTGCCCTGCTGCATGGCTGGCCGCTAACGCCGCAGCTTTAGGCTCTATCATCAAGCGAATCTGCAATAAATGAGGCAAAAACGTATCCATTGGAAGCAGTTTAGTTACCCAGCGCAATACATCTTGATCCAGCCAGTTCCATTGTTCTGCAGCATTAGCAAGGCTACCCACCTTAGGGACGATGTTTATCAAGCCTTTGTTTGATAGGGTTTGTAAGGCGCTACGAATAGAAGTTCTGGACACACCAATACTTAGCGCAAGTTCATTCTCGCTTTTTAACAAGCTACCAGCTTGTATTTTTTCACTAACCACGTCGCGTGCGATGTGATTAATGGCAATATCGGTTTTGGTGAGTGGCATTTAACAGTATTGATTTACGAATTAGAAGATACCGAAAGTTATCACAATATGTGGCTGTAGCATAATTGTTAGCGCTTATAATGGGATTGTCGAGGTAGGTTTGAGGGTGAGCTGAGGGATGAGGAATCAAAACCGCGGCAAGTATATCCATATACGCGTTGGTTTTTCATCCAAGAAAAACAAATTTTGATTCGCCATCCCCCAGCCCACCCACAAACCTGCCAACGACAATCCCGTCTTAGATTACGCTGAAACCCTAGCCAAAAAATACTGCTAGGAATGCACAAATTTGTGTATATTAGGCTAAGTCATGTAACCTAAAATACCTACCATATGTTAGCAATTAATCGACTCGATATTGACGGCAAACAACTCCTGCTGTTTGTGACAATATACGACAGCGGTTCATTAACGCGTGCAGCCGAATTGCTAGAAATAAACCAATCAACCGTCAGTTATTGGTTAGAAAAGCTGCGTACGCGCTTTAACGACCCTTTGTTCATCAGAAAAGGACAAGGGATCATCGCCACACCTCGCGCAGAAACACTTATCCCCAAAGCACGTATGTTGATTCAAACACTGAGCGAGTTTTCTGAGCCTGAGGAATATGAACCCAAAACAGATGAAGGTGAACTTTGTATTGCCGCCAATAGTGCCGAGCGTGACGTATTAATCAAACCCTTTATGACACAAATGGCGATTCGAGCACCCAAACTTAAGTTGCGCATTGAACCGACTGGCTCTGCATTTCAACTATCTGATAATTTGAAAAATGACCATGTTCACTTCGCCTTGTTTCCCACTAATTTACTGAAAGGCGACGGCCTAATGCAAAAGGTGGTTATTCGAGCCAGCAATGTCATCTTTTCTGATCCCAACTTTGGCGCTCCACCCAACACGCTCGAAAAATATTGCTTGCGCCCACACGCTCGTATTCTGTTTGGTCCGAATCCAAAATCAAGCATAGATGAACGCCTCGCTCGCATCGGAACAAAGCGTTTTATTCGTCTAGAAGTATCCGACTTTGAATCATTAGCAAGCCTGATAAAAGACACCGACACCATTGCAACCTTGCCATCGTTTTGTCAATTAGGTGCATTTAAGAATTATCAAACTAGTCCCGTACCGTGGGATGACAAAAAATTAGAACTAGCCTTGTATTGGAATGCGCGCCACAATAAATCCTCCCGCCTGAGTTATTGGCGGCAAGTATTTACAGATATTCAATTGTCTGTGCAAAAAAATATCGACGCGCTTGAGAGTAAATAAAACAGCATATGCGCCTAAGCTGCCACTACTTAGCTACTCGCTTAGACGGCGGTGTTGATTTGCTCATTGCTATTTCTTGTTTATCATCCAGATGAAGCACAAGACGATCCGCACCTAATCCTGTTGAACGACCCGCAATATAAATAAAGTAATCTCCTGGCACAGTAAATTCAAAGGTATTAAATTTCCCATTCCAAAGATTTTCGCCATCCCAACCAAACTTGTTCCAATGGAAAACACTGGGTTGCTTGCCACCAAGGCGAGTCGCTCGGCGCGGCGTGCGCATTAAATTTACCCAAGCATCATTGTCTCCATCAGCATCATGGTGAATCAAGTGCAATCTAGCGCGGTAGGTACCTGGATGGGTAATGCGTATTGGAAAAACCAGCCTATCCTCTATGTCTTGCTGATATTTGACGTTTACATCGGTATTGTGTCCGTCAAAGTTACCCTGCAGATTTTTACCCACATATTTTAAGTAAGCTTTCCCAAAATACCCTTTGCCTGAATCCATGCGCACCCAATTTTCGTTGTGTTGAGCATCTTCACATTCAAGTACAATGTACCCATCTTCTTCTAAATACACAGATTTTGGCGAAGTGATAGCTACTGCAGCAGCGGACATGTCTGGATTGCCCTTTCCTTTCCAATAGTTATCGTAATCGTCTTTTGTCATTTTATTAGATTTCGTATCCTTACCCGATACTTGGTCTTGAGCCAAAAGCGTTGTCGAACAACATACAAACATAGCACTTAGTAAAAACACCAAGCTTTTCTTCATCACTAACTCCTCTTAAATTAATTATTTCCCGTGTTGCAGGTAGCTGTCATTCCGCACTCACTTTCAGGATTTCAAACTGATTGGATGTGATGTTGCTCTTTTTTAAACTTTTCTCTTGACACAGATCCCCATTCTTGATCTATTACTCTCTTTTGAGAGCCATAAAAATATGTCATTTCCATCT